>CAYIHY010000010.1:0-24086 GCA_964363345.1 Candidatus Woesearchaeota archaeon
CAATACAACCATTTATATACCCTCAATTTGATTGAATTATGTATTAATAATAGATTAATGTTAAAATAAATGGTTAAGTCTTGGGCTTGTCTCAAAAGACTTGCTTGAGAAACAGATTTCTTGTTTCTTTGTTAGGCATTATTTGAATTAAATAATTACAATTTGAAAAAATGGAAAAATTTGCAAAGTTAGGACTAAGCGAAGAAGTTTTGTCTGTCCTGAAAGCGAAAGGTTTTGAAGAACCGACTGAAATTCAGGTAAAGGCGATTCCTTTAGCGTTAGCCGGAAAAGATATCATTGGAAGTTCTGCGACAGGAAGCGGGAAAACTTTAGCTTTTGCCTCGTCAATTATAGAGAATCTCGAACCAAATGGAAATGTTCAGGCGCTGATTTTAACCCCCACAAGAGAACTTGCAGAGCAGGTTTCTGATTCAATAAAACACTTTTCCAAAAATAAAAAATTAAATGTATTCGCAGTTTATGGCGGAGTTGATATTCAAAGACAAATTAGAATCATTAGAAATACTGATGTTCTTGTAGGAACGCCGGGAAGAATTTTAGATCATCTTCAGAGAAGAACATTAAGATTAAGCAATGTAAAATTTTTAGTTTTAGATGAAGTTGACCAAATGCTTGACATGGGATTTCATCACGATGTTGAAGCAATTATAAAACAATGTCCGATAGAAAGGCAGACAATGCTTTTTTCAGCTACAATCTCCGACGAATTTGATTATCTTGTGCAGAAATACACTAAAAATCCGGTTGAGATTTCAGCGAAGTCTTTTGTTGAAGATTCGAAATTAAAACAGATTTTTTATGATGTTTCCTCAAATCAGAAATTCTCGCTTCTTGTTCATCTGCTTAAAAAAGAAACTTCTGAATTAGCAATGATTTTCTGCTCAACAAGAAGAAATGCAGACACTATTGCGGACAGCCTGTACGAATTCGGAATAAAAGCAAAAGCAATTCACGGCGGGATAGTTCAGAATAAAAGGTTGAGCATCCTCAGAGAATTTCATAATAAAAGTTTTAACATTTTAGTTTGCACAGACGTCGCTGCCAGAGGATTAGACATAAAGAATGTTACTCATGTTTACAATTATGATTTGCCTGCAGACAGCAAAGATTATATTCACAGAATCGGCAGAACTGCAAGAGCAGGAGAAGACGGAAAAGTTGTGAACATTCTTTCTAACAGAGATTATGAAAATTTCAGAATTATTCAGGGAAATAAATCTTTAATTATTACTCAGGAAGAATTGCCCCAAATTGAATATGTTAAAGTTAATTATACTCGAGACAGAGAATCTGGAAACAGAGATTTCCGTGAAAGAGGAAATAGAAATTCCGGAGATTCTTCAAGAAGATTTTC
Organism: Candidatus Woesearchaeota archaeon; assembly: GCA_964363345.1. Taxonomy (GTDB): domain Archaea; phylum Nanobdellota; class Nanobdellia; order Pacearchaeales; family GW2011-AR1; genus RBG-13-33-26. Next base: position 1,376 of record CAYIHY010000010.1, read on the forward strand.
AGGCAGAAGAACTCCTTCAAGAAATTTCCGAAGAGGAAATAGATTTAGATGATGGGTTTTTCTTTTAGAAAAAGAACCTAACCTAGTAGAAAAAAGAGAAGTAAGAAATTAAAATTATAATTGGTTAAGGTACTGAATATAAAAACCTAAAGTCATTCTGTAAGCGAAGGAGGTTATTCCAAGATCATCTTTAATAATATCTGTTGTTTTCCATGAAATTCTGTTTTCTTTATCTCTTATAATAGGGATCTTATTCTTCTTACACCAATTTGCAAAAGCAATATTTTCTTGAACTACTCCAAGAATGTAATCTATATTTTCAGTTTGTTTATCTGGATTAAGTGCTTCAGTTAGTCCAGAATCTTTTGATGTTAATAGATATCTTTCTTTAGGATTATTTAGAAATTCTTTTGCCCCTTCAAAATCATTAATACATACATTTCTTACTACTTCATCTAAGAAAAGATTTACTCTATCTTTTATTGTGTAATTATGCATTCTATTCTAGTTAGAACTTACTATTTAAATCTTACTATTAGTTACTCCTTTATAATTACATACTCCCTTAAAAACTTCTAAGAATAATAAAATTATAATAAAAATTTAAAATAAAAAATTATTTGAAAATATTAATTATTAATATCTTCTTGGTGCTTTTGGTTTCTTAGCAAAACATTCTTGACAAAAAACATCCTTACCTGGTGTAGGTTTGAATGGTACTTGACATTCCTTTTTGCATTCAGAGCAAATTGCTTTGTGCATTTCTCTTGGTTCGCTGTTAAAGCCGCCTTTATAGCCGCCTTGTCTTGGTCCTTCGTTAAATCCCATGTATATTTTCCTCCATATCTATTTAATAACAATCTAGAAATCTCTTCCTATTTCGTATAATAAGAGGAATATTCGAGTATATAAACATAGGGGAAAGTTTAAAGAGAAATAATTCTTTGCTTTATTATGAAAAAAATAGGGAAGGTTTACTTAGGTGAAAGCACCAGAATTAATGGTTCTAAAAAAATTTATACCGGAATAACTCGGAGATCGGTTAGAACAAGATGGAAGGAACATATTAATGCATCTAAATCCGTTAATAGTAAAACATGGGTTGGGAAAGGCCTTAATTTTAAACCCCTTGGGGCATTTTTTAGTAAAAATCCTGAGAAAGCAGAAAAAACAATTAAGAATCTTAAGCCTCATCAGAAAAAATATCTTGCAAGAGGAGCCGCAATAAAATATTATAAACAAAGGAGTTAGAATTATTACATGAAATCAAAGTTTAGTTTTTCAAAGGGAAAGAAGCATGCGTCATCGATAATTATAAGGCATACTCCAAAATTGGACACTGAAAGAGCGAAATATCCTGCACTTGCTGATAAAATTGTTCAGATGTCTGATATTATTCTTGAAGTTCTTGACGCGAGATTTATTCAGGAAACCAGAAACGTGGAAATTGAAGAGCAGATTAAGAAACTTGGAAAGAAAATAATTTACGTTTTTAATAAATCTGATTTAATTGACATTAAGAAAATGAAAGCAAAGGAAGTTATCTCTTTGGCTCCAAGAGTTTTTGTTTCGTGCGTCAGCAAAAAAGGCGGAAAGGAATTGAGAAATAAAATAAAAATAACTTCTTATCATATTGAACATCCAGTTGATACAAAAATGAAAAAAGTAACTGTAGGGATTATTGGTTATCCAAATACGGGAAAGAGTTCTCTGATTAATTTTCTCGTAGGAAAACCTGCTGCAGGAATTGGCGCAGATGCGGGATTCACGCACGGAATTCAAAAAGTTAATCTTACTTCTGGGATAGTTCTGCTTGATAGCCCGGGAGTTATTTCAAAAAAAGATTACTCTGATTCAAATCTTTCAGCAATTTCAAAACATACAAAAGTTGGAGCAAGATCTTATAGCCAGATTAAAAATCCCGCAATTGTTGTTTCGGATTTAGTAAAAGAATTTCCAAAAGTTTTTGATGAGTTTTACAAGATTGATTCAGAAGGAGATTCAGAAATATTAATTGAAAAACTTGGAAGAAAAAGAGGAATTCTGAAAAAAGGAAATGAAGTCGACGAAGACAGAACTTCAAGATTGGTTTTGAAAGACTGGCAAGAAGGAAAAATTAGGCAATAATTTTCCGAGACTCCAAAATAAAATTTTGTCGTAAGGAAGGATTAAACAATAATTTTCCGAGACTCCAAAATAAAATTTTGTCGTAAGGGAAGAATTAGAAAGTAATCTTATAAGTATTAGAATAACTCTTTTTAATCGCTATAAAGTTTAAATATCTCTATTTAATTCTGCACTTAATCAGAATGGAAATAGAATCAAGAGAAGTTTGGATTGGAACTCATAAGCAATGGGTTGGAATAAAAAAGTTTTCTCAAAATGAATTATCAGATAAGTTGATGAAATTTCCTCTTGGAACTTTTGTTTATGAAACTAAATATGTTTCCAGAATAGTAAATTTGTGCTGGGTTAATAATGGGGTCTTCCCAAAACAAAAGACGGTTTCATACGGAGATATCTTGAGTGTCTACAAATCTATTTTGGAAGTCAACCCTTTTCTTAAGTTTGAAAATTATCAAATAAATCTTCCCGGTACAAAAAAGAGAATAGAAAGAAATGAGATTGTAAGAGCAGAGCAGAACAAAGAGGAAAACTTGAAGGGAGTTTCTCTTGAAGAAATTATTTCATTCATTGATTTTGAAGAGTTAGAATCTTATCTTAATAGAGAAGTTATTGGACAAAGAGAAGCTACAAGGCAATTGTCTGGAGAATTGATTAATCGAAAACATATGGGTGTTTCTGAAGAAGGGTGTGAAGTAGATTATCTTTTTGGGCCTTCTGGAGTTGGGAAAACTAGTTCTATAAAATCTCTTGCAAAATATTTGGGAGTTCCTTTGGTTCATATTCAAGGTTCAGAGTATATGGAAGAAACGGATTGCAGAAAATTGTTTGGTTCGCCTCCAAGTTATGTGGGTTATGATGATGAAGGGGGACGTCTGCAAAAAGCAATCAAGAAAAATTCGGACTCAATTATACTTTTTGATGAAATTGATAAAGCCCACTTTAAAGTTATTTCATCTTTAACGAGTTTTTTTGGGGACAGATTTTTAACTATCCCTAACGGAGAAAAAGTTTTTTTTAATGGATTAATTTACCTTACAAGCAATACGGGGAATAAACTCTCTGAATCAGTAATGGGAAGAGAAATTGGATTTGAGAAAGATGAAAAATCTAATTCAGAATCAGAGAAAAAAAGAATTTTAAGCATTTTAAAACAACAGGGAATTGGAAGTGAATTTCTCGGAAGAATAAATAATTTTATTTCCTTTGCTCGTCTTAGTAATTTAGATCTTGCTAAGATTTTAAATAAAAACATAAATGAAGTAAATGAACGGCTTAAATATTACAAAATAGATTTAACTGACGAGGCTAAAAAAGAAGTTTTAGAACGGGGGGACACCAATTCTTTTGGTGCAAGAGAAATACGCCATAATCTTGATAGAGTGATAATTTCCCCTATGAATTATGAATATGAAATGAATCGGTCTATTCCAAATTCCAGCATTGTTTCTGTTGATTTTGAAAACGGAAGATTTACTCATTCAATAAAAGATAAAAGCCTTCTTCTTGAAGAATCAGTTTAATTTTTTCTTCTTTTGTTTCGGTTAGTTCGTAATTTTTAAAAAGAGATATTACTTAGAATATCTATGGGTGATTTAAAACCTGCAAGATATTTTTTAATTTTTGCAGGGATAATTGTCTTGATAGTTGCAGGAGTTATTGTTTTTTTATTTACAAAATCAGGTTCTCCCAATTCTGTTATCACTTCTGCCCCTTTATCTGAAAATAATTTATCTGAAGGAACTTCTGTTGTTTTGGGAGAAAAACAAAAAATTGATTTTAATTTGAATGGAGAACTACATCAGCTAACAGTTAACTCTACTTTTGAAAGTTCTATCAATATAACAATACAAAGCAGTATTTTTACTGCAATTATGCATGTTGGTGAAACCAGAGAATTTGATTTTAATGATAACGAGGTGAATGATTTAAGTGTTACTTTAAATAGCATCAGCGCGGGGAAAGCAGATTTATTTTTAAAAAAAATAATCTGTTTTGAAAATTGGAGTTGTGAAAATTGGATGGGGTGTGTGAATAGGAATCAGACGCGAACTTGCAAGGATAAGAATAATTGCGGAACTTATGTAAATAAACCTTTAATTTCTCAACAATGTTTAAGTTGTTCTCAGCAAAATGGTGCAACATGCAATTCGAAACAAATTTGCAACGGAACTTTAATTAATTCTTTAGAAGGAAATTGTTGTTTGGGAAATTGCACAACTAAAAATATTGTTAGTTGCAATGATATAGATTGTTTTATCAGTGAGTCAAAAAATTGTGAGATTTCTAATTTAACTTATACTTCTCACGAAAACAATTCTTATTATCTCAAAATAAGAGGACTTACCGATGAAAAATGCGTTTTATATGTAGAGCTATTATATTCTGCTGTAAAAACAGAAATTTGCAGATATCAAATTTATGATCTGCCAGATTTTTTAACAATAGTAAAAACGATCGGAATTTTTAACTTATCCAGTGATGATTTACAAACTTATCAATGCACTGGAGATTTATTTGCGGTTTAATTTTTTCTTTTATTTCTTATATACTCAATGATTATCGGAAGAATAGAAATGCCTATAATCACGAAAATTGCGATTGAGAAATTTTGTTCAATCAGGGGAATGTTGCCGAAGAAAAATCCTCCGAAAATAAATAAGGCAGTCCATAAAATTCCGCCGATAATATTAAATGAAAGGAATTTCAGATATTTCATTTTTCCGATTCCTGCAATAAACGGGGCGAAAGTTCTTATTATCGGAATAAATCTTGCGAGGATTATCGCTTTTCCGCCGTGTTTTTCATAAAATTTTTGAGTCCGAGTTAACTGCTCTTTTTTTACAAATTTGCTTTGGGAGATTTTTTCCCCGACGAGATTTCCAATCCAGTAATTTATTGTATCTCCAATTATTGCTGCTGAAGAAGCTACCAAGAAAACAACAAAAACATTCATCAGTCCTTTTGAAGCCAAAGCTCCCGACGCAAAAAGCAGGGAATCGCCAGGAAGGAACGGCATGATAACCAATCCAGTTTCAACAAATATTATCAAAAAAAGAAATGGATAAATCAAAAATCCATAAGACTGAATTATCAAAATAAGACTCTTATCTATATTCATCAAAAAATCAAGTATCATCTTATCATTATGAATCAATCCTATAAAAATCTAATCATAATCAGTTATTTAAATTAAAGAATATTTATTTTTCTATGAAAAAGAGGAAGGAAAAGAAAAATTATTTAGGAGAAGAGTGGTTTCTTGCATTTAAGATAGTCACTTTTCTTTTAGTCGGATTTCTGCCTTCCTTTCTTTTTATTTTATTATTTATCCAGTACGGCTCCCCGATTTTAAATTATATTAATTTTTTAGGCGATTTAAAATCTTCATGGCTTGCGTGGATTTCCGCAGTTGTAATTTCTTTTTTGCTTCATTTTATCGATAGACTTATACGTTTAAGAAAAAAAATAAAAACAAAAATTGAAAAGAAATTTCTTATCCTGATAATTTTTTCTTCTCTGATGGTTTTTGGATTAATCGCAACACAGACATATCTTTATGTTAATTATCTTTTGCTTAATGATACTTTAGTAAAGCTTTCTGCAGACAAGAACAATATTTTTTTTAATGATAATATAAATCAGGATGTAACTTTTAAGATTTCGGTTACTGCAAATCCTTTTTGCTCTGCAGAATGCAGATACAATTTTTTTGATGTAAGCGGGGGAAAAGAAATTGAAAACGGCTCGTTCAGCCTGACCACAATCTTTTCCAAACTTAAAAAATATACCCTTAATAATAGTCACCTTGTCCAAGGGAGCCAGACTATTGACCGATTTGAGGTCAGCTGTAAAAGCATAAAAACATTTTTGTGCTACACTGGGGGTGGAGAAAACAAAAGGGCAGTTTTGGTAACCTTAAATTATAACCTCTCTCAGGAAGATTTGGAATTCAAAAATTATTCTAAAGAAGAACTTCTTTCAATTGGAAAAAATATCTCATTCATTGCAGAAAAATTAGCCTATTCAAATGCGGGTATTTCTTCAATAAATAATTCTTTTGATTCTGCAAATCTGCAAAATCGCTACAAAAATTTATCCTATTCTTTTTTAAAATTAAATGATTCTTTTAATTTTATGAAAAATTTATGGGAAAACCAGAATTTCAGTTCTTTGAAAAAGGAATTGTCGAAAATGAAGAATGAAACTAAGAATTTAAGCGCAGATTCTGAAGAATTAAATTTAGAAATAATCTCAAACATTTCTTTTTATAATAACTTAGTCGGAAATTTGACAAATTCGAGGGAAATTCTTAAGTTATCTTCTTTAATGAATATTGATGCGATTTCCTGTACGAATTTAAATAGTTTAGTTTCAAATTTCAATTCTGTTTTCGGAAAATTAATCTGGAATGCAAATTTATCGTATGTGGGTTTGATTGTTAGGGATGTCTCTTCCGAAATTGAAACTTTCTATAAGAATCTTCAGATTGATCCTTCTAACTCTCTTTGCACTTTAAAAGAAAATATAGCCGATAAAACAATTTTAAAAATAGAAATTGCCCCGACTAATTTTTCTGGATATGAATTATCTTTGAATGACCCTTCCCCTATGTGCTGTTTTTTTGGAACTTGCAATCCTTGCTGCGAAAACCAATGTTCAAAAGAAAATTATCCGGTGATCTTCCTTCATGGACATCTTATTAACAAAGCTCTTCCAGCAGATTATAGTCTCGATAGTTTCAGTGCAATAAAAGAAAAATTAAATTCAGACGGATATATTGATGCTGGTTCAGTTGTACTCAGTTCAATCCAGGAGCCAAGAGGATTGTGGGGGAAAACTGATGCGAGAGTTATTGTAACTGCAAGTTATTTTTTTGATACAAACAAAACTGCAAACGGCGAGGTAACTTTCCAATCTGATGATAAAGATATAGAAACTTACGCTGCAAGATTGAATAGAATAATCGAACTTGTAAAATACAGAACAGGCAAAGACAAAGTGATAATTGTTGCGCACAGCATGGGCGGAGTTGTAACGCGAAAATATCTTCAGACTTTTGGAGGGGAAAATGTTAATAAAATAATTCTTGTAACTGTTCCCAATCACGGAATCGACGGCAAAACAAGAGATTACTGTGCGTTGCTTGGCGCAGAAGTCGCGTGCAGGGAAATGGATAAAGATAGCGCGTTTATGAAAGATTTGAATTCGCAAAATTCTGAAGTTGTTCAAACATATAATATTGTCGGGGTAGGATGCAATATGGGAGATGAAACAGGAGACGGAATAATAAAAAATTCCAGCCAATATCTCAGTTATGCGACTAATTATCAGATAAGTGGGATATGCGACCAATTAAGTTTTAAATATCTTCATGAGTACATTGTTTACCCCGATAAATATCCTGAGACTTATGTGATAATCCGGGATATTCTCAGAAAGCCCTAATCAAAAGCTTTAAAAAAGGATTTTTCTTTTGAAATTCACAAATAAATTATGAGGTAATTTATTAAAATGGACAAAAAGAAAAAAGACGAAGAATTTGACAACGAGGAAACTTCATCTGAAGACGAATTTGAAGAAGACGAAGATTCAGAAGATGAAGCTGAAGAAGAAACAGCAAGCGCTGACGATTCAGACTGGTAAGTAATCAGTTTAACTATTTCTTTTTTTTATTTTTTTAAAACAGATTTATATATAGAAAAAACTAAATTAATTAATGAGGTTTAAAGCAGTTTGGAGTGTTTTGTCCCTGATGGCAGTCGTTTTGCTTTTAATTTTTTATTTTATGCCGACGAACAAATTTAATTTTTCACTAGAACCCGGCAATTCTAATTTTAGCATTACTCCAAATTCTGAAATGCAATATTATTCAAATATGAGGTTTGCAGATTCAACAATTTCTTACCAGATTTCAAATTGCCCTCTTGATAAAAAAAATGAAATGGAATCTGCTTTTGAGATAATTGAAAATCTTACTTCTTTAAAATTTAATCCTGTTTTTGATAACGGGCAAATTTCTGTAACCTGCCAAGAAAAAGCGAGAATTGAAAATGAAATGTTTGTTGCCGGCGAAGGCGGACCTGTGAACATAACTCTTTCAGGAAATTTTTATATTATAACTCGCGGAGAAATTTTGCTTTTGAGAAAATCTGAGTGCCCAAAGCCAAATATTGCAATTCATGAACTTTTGCACAGCCTCGGATTTAAGCATTCTGAAAATCCAAAAAATATAATGTATAATATTACTGATTGCAGCCAGACAATCGGAGATGACACGGCCAATTTAATAAATAATTTATATTCAATTCCAAGTTATTCTGATTTGGCTTTTGAAAATATTTCAGGAATTGTCAACGGAAGATTTCTTGATGTTAATATTACTGTTTTAAATGTTGGGCTTGGCGACGCAGGAGTATCAAAAATAATTATTTACGCAGACAGCAGTCCGATAAAAGAAATTGATTTGGATCCGATTGAAACGGGGCGCGGGATTTTTTTCAGCATTAGCCACATTTTTATTCCGCAAATAAGTTTTACTGATTTAAATTTGGAAATTGTTTCCGACTTTAATGAAATTACAAAAGAAAATAATAAAATAAAATTAAAAATAAAAAGTTAAATCAGTCGTCTAGTTCGAATTCATCAATGGCATCATCCAAATCAAAATCCTCTTCTTCCTCTTTTTCTTCAAATTTTTCCTTCATCTTAACCCTCTTTAGTTATTTCTTTATATAATTTTTATTTTTTAAATATTTCGTTAGTGCAATGAGATATTTTAATTCAATCTTTTTTCATTAAATAAATATTTTTTTCAAGAGTTCTTCCATATATTGTCCATCCATCGGAGATTCTTTCTCCAGTTAATATCTCTTCTGGCTTAAAAATTCCATTCCTCCCCTGATGAAAAGAAATTTCTGTTATGCCCCGAAGATTTCCTTCTCGGTCAATTATTAAATAACATTCATCAATGAATCCTCTATCAGAAGTTCTTATTACATTATTAATTACTAAAAAGTTATTTTTTAATAAACTTAAATAATAATCTAAATTTGGAAATGCAATCCACGGAACTCTTTGTTTAACACGACTTTCAATATATTCTTCTGTTGAACTAAATTTTTTTTCTGTTACAAATTTATCTAAAAATAATTTTTTCATTTTAATTTTTCTTTAGTATAGTGGTAAAGCAAACTTTTAGCTTGCTAAAATCCCCCCACCCAGAATCGAACTGGGGCAAGTCGGGCTACAGCCAACTGCACTGCCATTATGCTATAGGGGGCTTCCCTTTAGATAGCGGGGGTGGGATTTGAACCGCACGACCTTCGGGTTATGGGCCCGACGAGCACTCCAGGCTGCTCTACCCCGCTATATTAATTGAGAGATAATTTACCTTTTAAAATTAACCCTTTATCAAATAAATCCTTAAAAATGTTTAATATTACAGAGAAGGATGGGAAAAAGATTTGATATTTCTAAAGAATTATTTGAAGATAATGTTCCATTCTAATTAAATTTATAAACGATCTGAATGTTGAATTCTTATGCTAATTTTAGGGATAGACGACGCGGGACGGGGGCCGGTTATAGGGCCGATGGTTTTGGCTGGTTGTTTAATTGATGACAAAATTGAGAAAGATCTTAAGAAACTCGGAGTAAAAGATTCGAAGCAATTAACTCAAAAAAGAAGAGAATTTCTTGCAGAAAAAATAAAAGAAGTTGCAGAAACTTTTGAAGTTGTTCTCGCTTTTCCTGAAGAGATTGACGGAAAAAATCACGACGGGATAAATCTTAATGCTCTTGAAGCAATAAAAATGGCCGAAGTAATAAATAAAATAAACAAGGGATTTGGAAAAATAAAGGTTGTTGTTGACTGCCCTTCTGTTGGAATTGAAAAGTGGCGGGATTTTCTTAAAACAAAAATAGATAATCTTTCAAATTTGGAAGTTGTATGCGAGCACAAAGCAGATGTTAATCATGTTGCGGTTTCTGCAGCGTCGATTCTTGCAAAATGTGTCAGAGAAACCGAGATGGCAAAATTAAAAGAAAAATACGGAAATGAAATCGGTTCAGGATATTGCTCTGATCCAAACACAATAAAATTTTTGGAAAAAAATATCCACACTCACGGAAATGAGGGAATATTTCGGAAAACATGGAGTACATGGAAAGAAGCGTGTTCTGTTGCAGAGCAGAAAAAATTATAATAAAATGAAACAAGATGGAGTTGTTGCGATAATTAATTATAATGGAAAAATTCTTCTGGGAAAAAAGAGAAGCGATTCTAAAAAATTTGTTGCTGGAAAATGGCATGTTCCTGGAGAAACAATTGAATTTGGAGAAGATGATAAAACTGCCTTGATAAGGGGAATGAGAGAAGAAATTGGAATAGAGATTTTTGTTGGAGATTATATTGGGACAAACCTGAGTAAAACAAATAAAATCTTAAGATGGTATGAATGTTTTGCTCAAACAGATAAAGTTAAAGCAGGAAGTGATTTGGAAGATATTAAATGGATTGAAAAATGCAAAGCACTGAAGGAATGCGATAGCTCACTTGTAGAACTTTGGTCAGAAGAAATAAGAAACTATTTCATTTCTTAAGAATATATATTAAAAAGCATAAATCTTTATAAATAATATTTAGGTTCAATTTTTATGATAGACGCACATAAAGGGGATTTAGTTGAAATACTTCTTAAAAAAGAAGCTGAATTTTTTTCTGGTAGATGCAGTGATGGCTTTGCAGTTGAGGAAGATAGCAAAACTAACATTCCTGGAAGATATGTTTCGGGATATGTCTCGGGTATTCCTTCTGATGAAGAATATTTTGTTATGCATCCTACTTGGGATAAAGAGAAAGCTAGAATTGCAGATCCTCTTAGGCCTTGTGGATGGAGAATGTATTTTAATGCGATTGAATCTTTTTCAAAAAAATAAATTTTTATTCATTTCTTAATACTTAAAAACTTAAAAATCTTATTTGATTTATGATTTATTTAAAAAAACTGGTGATGCAGGGTTTCAAAAGTTTTGTAAGAAGAACTGAAATTCCTCTTGCTCCCGGAATTAATGTAATCGTCGGCGCGAACGGAAGCGGGAAAAGCAATATTTCTGATGCGCTGTGTTTTGTTCTCGGAAGACTGAGTATAAAATCAATGAGGGCAGTTAAAGCAGGAAATTTAATTTTTTTAGGAAGCAAAGCTGCTGCTCCAGCAAAGGAAGCAAAAGTTGAAATTGTGATTGATAATTCTGACAGAACTTTTTCGGTGGATAAAGATGAAATTTCAATAGAAAGAATTGTAAGAAGAAACGGGCAGAGCATTTACAAAATAAATGACGAAGTGAAAACAAGACAGGAAGTTCTTTCTCTTCTTGCTCAAGCAGGAATAGACCCTAACGGATTTAATATTGTCCTTCAGGGAGAAATTCAAAATTTTGTAAGGATACAGCCAGAAGAAAGAAGAAAAGTTATAGAAGAAGTTTCAGGAATTTCAATTTATGAAATGAGAAAAGAAAAATCTCTCAACGAACTTGAGAAGACTGAAGAAAAATTAAAGGATGTTCTTGCAATTTTGAGGGAAAGAACTATTTACCTTAACAATTTAGAAAAAGAAAGGCAACAGGCGCTTAAATTCAAAAAACTTGAAGCAGATGTCAAGACTTACAAAGCGAGCATTATTTACGCGGAGATTACGCATAAGAAAAAAATTTCCGAAGAAGTTAATTCAAAAATTGCAAATAAAAATAAAGAGATTGAAAAAGAGAAAAAATTAATTTTGGAAATAAGAACAGAAATAGAAAATCTTGAGGCTAAAATTTCCACTATAAATTCTACAATTCAGAAATCTACTGGATTGGAACAGGAAAGATTAAACCAGGAAATTTCAAATATCCGCGCAGAACTTGCGGGAATGAATGTTAAATTTGAAAATCACGAGAAAAAATCTGCTTCTTTATCTAAGGATAAACAGGAGTTTCAGAAATTAATCAGAGATTTAGAATTGGAAATCAGGGAGTTGCAGAAGGGTGCGCCCTCTGTTCTTAAAAATCAGAAAGACGTTGAAAATAAAAAACAGGAACTTGAGAAGGCAGAAGAACAGAGAAAAAAATTCTATACAATAAAATCAGAATTGAAATCTCTTAAGGAAAGAATTCAGGATAAGAAAAATACTCTTAACTCTTACACTAATGAATCTGACTTTTTAATCAAACAGATTAAATCAAATTTTCAGGAGCTTTTTGATTCGAAGATAACTTCTGATAAGATTGATGCTTTGAAAAATTCTGTTGCTGAAAAAAAGAATTTAATTGAGAGTCTGCTAAAAAAAGAGATTATTCTCGAAAAAATTTCCGCTACAAATGAACACGAAATTGATAACCAGAAAAAAATAATTGATAAGATTTCAAAAATGGATGTTTGTCCCTTATGTAAAAGCACAATAACAAAAGAGCATATTGATTCAATTCACGGAGATATTCATCAGAAAGTTGAATCTCTAAAAAAAGGAATTGAAGACTCAGACAGAGAATTAAATGAAATTTACAAAAAGAAAAATATGCTTAACCAAGAAATTGAACAGATTACTTCGGAGATTTCAAAGGGGAATTCTGATTTGATAAAACTTTCAGGTATTAACGAGAAACAGGCACAGATTAAATCATTACAGGAAAAAATCGATTATCTTAAAGGAGAACTTTCTGAACTTTTGAAGAGAGAGAAAAATTTGGAAAATTCTTTTGATGAAAATTCTAACATAGAACAGAAATACGAAACTTTGAGGATGGAAGTGCAGGAAATTTCAATGAGAAACAAAGAAAATATTGATTCTGAGATTTCATTTAAAATTAAAGAATTTGAACGTCTTAAAATTTCACTGAAACAGGCAATACGAGAAGAAGAAGATTTGAATTCTGAATTTGAATCAGTGAAAAAAGAAATTAGAGAAAGAGAAACTTTACTTGAGAAAAAGAAAAAGCAGGAAGAAGAACTTGTTGAAAAATTCAGGAAAATGATTTCAGATCGAGATACGCTTCAGAAAAAGATAAGAACTAATGAGATAGAAATCTCGAGGAATCAGAATATTAGTTATAATCTTGAACAGGAAATGAATAATCTTAAAATTGATTCTGCAAGAGTTAACGCTGAGATTGAAAATTTTGAAACTGAAATGCTTGATTTTCCTAATGTTGAAATAATCAGGACAAATCGGGAAACTCTTTCAGAAAAACTTGCTAAGGCGCAGGAACTTTTGTCGCAGATAGGAAGTGTTAATCTGCGCTCGCTTGAAGTTTATGATTCAATAAAAAAAGAATATGATTTAATTAAAGAGAAAGTAGAAATAATCTCAAAAGAAAAAGAAGGGATAATGAAAATAATTCATGAGATTGATATTAAAAAGAAAAAAACTTTTATGAATACGATTAATGCGCTTAATGAAATTTTTTCTGCGAATTTTTCCCAGCTTAGCCAGAAGGGGCAGGTTTCTCTGGATTTAGAAGATCCTAAAGAGCCGTTTAACGGCGGAGTTAATATTACTGTCAAAATGGGTCACGGAAAATATTTTGATGTGAAATCTCTTTCAGGGGGGGAACAGACCCTTGTTGCTTTGTCTTTAATATTTGCAATTCAAGAGTTAAAGCCATATTATTTTTATATTTTTGATGAAATAGACGCTGCACTTGATAAAAGAAATTCCGAGAGGCTTGGAGAACTGCTTAAGAAATATATGAAGAAAGGGCAATATATTGTTATCACGCATAACGACGAAGTTATGACTAATTCAACAAATCTTTACGGAATCAGCATGTCTGAAGGAATTTCTAAAATAATAAGTTTAAGACTCGACAATCAGGAAAGGAAAGAATAAAGATTCGAAGAAGATTAATCGTCTTATTCTTTGTAAAGAAGAGCGTGCTTTGCTTCTATTTTTCTTTGATAAAGATTTGCCATTCTTTCACAAATATATCCTAAATTTTCTCTTTTGGTTTCTTCCGCATAAAATCTTCTTGGATCTTTTTCTAAAACATCCACTCTTTCAAGACCAGTTTCAAATTCTTTGATTAATTCATTAATCTCACGTTCTTGCTGAACTGCTCCTTTATTTCCTAAATAATGGCCGGTATATTCTAAAATTTCATTTAAATCTTCAACTATATGATAATGTCCTCTTTTTTTAACAATTGATTTTAATCCTTTTACTGCTTCCTGGAAAAAATGTTTTGTGTATTGAATTCTTATCTTTGCATTCTCATCTATGGGAGGAACAAATCTGAATGTAGTTAAATGACCTACTGAAATAAATGCTAATAAATTCTTTAAGTCATCTAAATTTTTCATCTCTTAGTTAATTAAAGTTCCTTTTTAAGAATTATTGTGTTTTATTTTTCTCCAATAAAAACCTCTAAACAATATGTTTTAAATCTCCCATATAATCTTTCAAATTCATCTCTTCCCTGAATTGTGGTTGTTCTGAAAGGAAATTTATCTACAAGTTTTTCTATTCTGGACAAATCTTCTTTTGAGAGTTTTCCTTCCTGATACATATCTGTAGCAGTTACCATTCCGTCTATTATTAATTCTATATTCACATTATCTAACTCTCTCTCTCTTCATCTCTTTGAATTTCCATCATCTTGCCAAAAGGGGATTTACTCCATTCTTTAACCTCGCCATAAACTGCTGGATAAAGAACTGAAAGATATAATTTTGCTAAATTTCTTTTGCCTTCACGTTTGCAAAGTTCTTCAAAAATTGTAATTGCCTGAGAATAATCTTCATCTATCAATCTCTTGCCTTCAAAAATAAGTTCTTCTTCAGAGTAAGTTTTTGCTATTTCTTCCATCTGTTTTAAAGATAAGTTTTCTTCCATCTTATTTATTAATTTCTTTTAAACAACCTTCTAATTTGGATATTTTCTCTTTAAGATGGTTATTCATAATTGTCGGCAAGGAAAGAATTGTTTTAATTTGAACAATTGCGGGACTATTTTTTCCGTTTACGTAATTTATTAATAAACATTTTTTATATTCTTCTATCATCTCTTTAATAGTCCACTTAGCAGGAATATCCCATCCATTTGTTTTCCCTTCTCCTAGAAAATGGTATAATCTTATTCTAATGTCCGATTCTTTTTTTGATAAGGTAAATTTAGTCTTGTTTCCTTTTATCATAATAGAGGGAATATCAAAGAAGTATTCATTTTTCTTTATCTCACATTTATCATTATTCATTTCAAATCCTTCTTTCATAACTGCATCATAAACATATTCAAAAATTGCCCTAAATTTTGGTTCTAATTCTTCAAAACTTATTTTCTCAAGTTTACTTAACAAAGAAGGAAGTTTATTTAGTTCTCTTTGATAATTTATCTGTTGTAAATATTTTTCTGCCTTTTTATCTGTGCTTGCTAATTCTGATATCTTGTTTGTTAAAGCTTCGTAAAAAGAACTGAATTCTCTTGCATTGCGAATTGGAATGTCTGGGTGCTTTTTTTCAATAAATTCTCCAATTTCTCCATTTTCAGTTAATTCAGCATAGGGTTTTATAGAATCTAAAACAGTTAAGGTGTCAATAAGTTCCAAAATGGATTTTTCATTAAGATATGCTCCATATCCAGTTTCATATTTTATCAGGGATTTTCTTTCCATTTCTTTCTCTTATCCCTCTTCCGTGAGTATGAGTTATCACCCCCTTTTTTTGGCGAGTATAAAAAAATAAAAAATAAAAAAACTAAAAATAAAATTTTTTATTTTTAGTAATAACTTTCGCCGAACTCTTCAGTCTTCTGTGGTTTTTTTGTTATCAATACAACCAATACAACTAACAAAACAAGGAAAACGATTGCCAGTATAACTGTCAATACGAAAACCGGATTTGTCAATTGAACTGATGATGCTTGATTTGAACCGCTAAAGTTAACAGTGCTCAAAACTTTTTCTCCAGACATAACGGAAACATCAAATTTGTAGTCTCCACTTGTTGGAACAGTTATTGGAACTGTTTTACTTGAAGCAGCAGGCATAACAACAACAGATTCAGTTGATTCATACTTAACTGTGTAAACCTTTAATTGGTTTGTAGGGTTAAGCAAAACTAAATCGTTTCCTGATTTCAAAGCGAGATCAGAAACACTATTTGTTACTGTTAGGTCTTTTGTTGCTGTGTTCTTTGTGTCGTCATTACTTGCTTCAACTGTTAAAGTATACTTTCCAGCTTTAGCATCAGAAGGAATTTCTAAATTAAGAGTTCCTCTCATACTATTTTTTTCAGTATCTGTTACAGTTGTTTCAACGTTAACAAGGTCACCGAAGTAAACTTGTTTTACAACGTTAAGTTCAGCAATTTTAGCAGTTACATACATATTGCTCAAATCATTGTAACCATCATTCTTTATTACAACTTCAACAGGAACAATTTGTCCTGCTTCAACTGTATCAGATGACATTACTGACTTGATAGCAACGTGGTATGAATCTCTTTGAACGTGTACATTACCTAATGCAACTTCTTCATTTCCTATTTTCACAGTCAATGGAAAGTCACCAGTTACTGCACTATTCGCAAAGTCTGAAGGGACTGTTAAAGTCAAAGTTTTGACATAAGAGTTTCCAGCTTCAACATCAAATGCTGAAGTAAGAGCAGTTACGTCTTTACTGTATCCTTCAAGTGTAGCTTTAACTTTAATGCTATCTGTAATTGAAGAGTTGAATCTAACTTGAACAGTTAAATCGTCTCCAGCATTTACGGTTGGCAAATCAGTTGCTACAACTGCAGTGTCGCCATTAACTTTTACGGTTAGGTTGCTGTAATCAGAACCTGCACCAAAGCTATAAGCACTTACTGCGCTTGCTAACAACAAAACACTAGCGATTAACAAAAAAGAAACCAAAGTTCTTTTTGTATTCATCTTTTTATTCATTTTATTTATTTAGTTGCAGAAAACTTCGTTTTCTGTAATTTTGACAGCCAAAAACCACTTATAAACTTTATGGTGACAACAAAATAGTTCTTATTACAAAGTACTAAATGTAAGTAACAAGGGGTAACGTGTTGTCTATTTTTATGGTAATTGTCTAGAAATTTACTAATCAGCGTCGGGAAATTGATAGTCCTATTACTGAATCTTCAACGGGGGAAGGGGATTCATTGATTATAGTAATTTCCCTACTTTTTGGCAGACCAGAAATTAGTTTTTCCCACTCTTTTTCAGGTGTTTTTTTGTGATTTTTCTCCCCCTTTTCTCCATACTCAATTCCTGAAAAATGCATGTGCAATTCTTTTTCATTTTTGAATTCACTGAGTGTCTCTTTTATGCGATAACTTTTATATCTTGCAAGAATGTGCGCGAAATCAATGCAAAAACTGCACTTAGTTTCTCTGACAAGTTTGCTTATTTCTTCAACACTTCCGAAAACATTTATTTTCCCCATGACTTCAGGAGCAAGTTTTGGGGTATATTTTTCTTTTTTAATTTCTTCCCGCATTTCCAATATCCTGTTTTTAATATTTTCATAAGCTTTTTCTCTTTCCATTCCGGAATAAAATCCTGCGTGAAAAACAACACGATGAACATGCATTATTGTTCCAATTTTACAGCAATCGAGAATTCTTTTTTTGCTTTCTTCTGCTTTTTTCTTGTCAAGCGAATTAAGATTAATCCAATAAGGGGCGTGAATGCTCAATTTTATTCCAAGCTCTTTAGCTTTTTTCCCAATCTGGACTGCATCTTTTTCCTTGATGTATATACCATAGGTGAAAGCAATTTCGCATGCTTTTAATCCGAGTTTGCGGTACATTTCCAAATTAGAAATTGCATCTTTTACTGGACCTATCCCTGCCGGACCGAATTTTATTGGCATAATAATTATAGCATATATAAATTTATAAATTATTGTCAAGGTAAAACTTAAATGGGACAAAAAGATTTGGAAACATGTGTTGTTCTTTCTTTAAATGATACTGAAAAATTAAAAATAGATTTGAATGAATTGGAATATGTCTGCGATGTAGAAATTTCTCCCGAAAAAGGATTTCTTGATTCTGAAATTAAAAGAAAATTAAGAAGAGAAATTGAAAAAGAAGCTAAAAAATATGAGGCAGATATTGCAGTTATTCATACACAAGACTGTACCGAAGATTTTTTAACTTCGATAAAATATGGTTTTTCTTTGTATAAATATAAAAATTAAACAGAATTCTTTTATACTCTTGATTGATAAGTTAGTTTTGCAATGGAATGATTAAATAAATCAAAATTTTCTTCAGTTCTTGTATGAAAGGGATTTAACTTTGGGAAATAAGAATAGGTTTTTCCTGTTCTTGTATCTAAAGCAACACTTTTTACTAATCCACTTCTTCCTATATCTTCTTTGATTAGTTTCATTTTAATATTTTTATTCTTGCCTAAATTTGATTTTAAAAATTCTATAATCGGATCTGAGTTGTCCCATCCCCCCACTAATCTCACATCAAATTCAGAGGATTTGCCTTGAGATTGTTTTAGTACGCAATCTATTAAATAATCAAAAGATTCTGAAAGTTTAGTCATAGCATCATAATGGGTAAGGAATCCAATTTTTTGTTTGGGGTTCCATCCCACAAATCCAACACAAGTCGCCAGCCCATATGTTGCAAGAATTGGTTTTATATCGTCAGCTCTTGTAATCCCAAATTCTCCCGGACCTACATCTACTACGTATTGATAGTTCTCCGAATTTAGCAACCTCTCTTCGCTCGGGGTTTCAATAAAAAATCGATTAAACATATTATTGGACTTCATTGATCGTATTTAAACCTTGGCTGTTTAATAACTCAAAAGTGGTTACAATAGAAATATTTTTAAAGAATTAATTATTAAAAGTTAAATGGTCGAATTGGTATCAACATCGGAACATAGAGTAATTTCTTACTCTTCTTTAGAAAGAAGTAGTGTTATTATCTCCCCGATATTAAAAAAATTTTTTGCAGAAAATGATTCTCTTTTAGAGTTATGGCAAAATAATTCTGCTAATCGGTCTAGCTTTAGTTACCATTTAGATATCCATATTCCCTTTATTAGTTCCCGTCAGGTGCCCCATTTAATCCAAAAATTTGAAAAAGAAAATTCCGGGATAGAAGCTTATGAAAAAATTTTATATACTCTAAAAAATGGCGGGAAAATTTATTTGAATTTTATATCTTTTCCAGTTCTTTTAGATTGTTCAATGAGGAAAATTAATCTTACTTCAGAACTTTCTTTAAATAAATTTTATCCTGGAGATTTTTTAGGAGAATAATAATGACAAAAAGGTTGACTGATTCAATTAGGGCACTAATTTTTGGAACAATAATTGGATTAGGAGTTAGTTATTTTATATCTCCAATTATAGAGAATAAAATTTATCCTCATAATTATCGCTCGATTACGGAAGATAGTATTCAATCAGTTTTATATCCTAAAAAATCAAAAAAGAATTCCCTTGACTTTAATAAATTAAATTATGAAGAAGCGATAAAAAAAGTTGAAACTCCTGGCGAAGTTCAATGGACTTTTTTAGAGGATTATTTTAATTTTTATTATGACAAGAAAGAAATGAGTGGAATGAGCTTTAAAGAAGATTATACAAAAAAGAAAGGGGTATGTTTGGATTATGCTGTTTGTGCGGCAGCACTTCTTTCTGATGATGGTTATCCTCCTTTAATCTTAATAATGAGAAGCCAAAAAGAAACTAAAGATCATGGAGTATTTTTATTCAAAGATAAAGAAACTGGGTGGTTTGGCGCGTTAGGAAATACTCCCCTGTTTTCTGAAGCCCGCAGCGTTAATGATTTAGTCAAAGCTTTTTACTCTGAACAAAAAATATTTTTTGATGAATATACTATTATTAATTTAGATAATAAATTTAGATACAAAGAATGGATAAACGGAAATGTTGATTTGCAGAATATGATGATTGATAAATGGACTAAAGTAAATTAAATTGGAGGTTTAATTTTTTCCTATTATAGTTTTCTATTACAGTGTAGCTTTTCTTCCAATCTTTCGAAGGAAGTTGGCGAGGTGAATTTCCTATTCACTTCTTTATTTTTTCTAAAAGAAAAACCCATTTACAAACTCATTAATTTTATGTTAGTGTCAGTTGATGCGAAATTCTTTGCTGCGATGACTTTGCATCCAACTTCTTCTGCTGAAATTATCACGGGCATTGTTGCAATTCCGTCCATTACAATTGCAGTTACTTTTGTTCTTGAACGTTTTAATGTACTTGTTAAAATTTTTACAGAAACAGTTTTCATTTCATTTAATCTGCTGTCGAGCAAAACTGCTTTTCCGCTTCCTTCAATTTCTTTTGATATTTTTTTTAATTTTTCTTTGTCTTCTGCGGTTAGTTCAAATTCTTTTTCTATTGGTTTTTCTTTTTGCTCTTCAGAATATTTTTCTTGTGAATATGATTTGCTGTACTCTCTTTTTCTCTCGGAAAAACTAGAAAAAAAGTCCTTTACGAGGACTTTTTTTCTTAAATTCATTAAAATTTCTTTGCCAGCTAACTCTTCAACTTCTTTTCCGTCTGGAGCTGTGGCGATATATGTTACATTTGCATTTTCAACAACGTTTTGAGCAATGAGTTTTCCTCCTCTGTCTCCGTCGACAAATAGAGTTATTTCCTTATCCTTGCTCAGTTCTTTGATTTCATCAGGAAGTTTTGTTCCGTTCATTCCGATAACATTGTTTACTCCATTTCTCAATAGATTCACAACGTCTGCTCTTCCTTCAACGACAATCAATTCTTTTCCAGAAATATCTCCGCATGGAAGTTTATTTTCTCCATATTCTTTGATCCCTGCAATTCTTGCTGAATCTTTGATTTCTGCGGAAATTTCTCTTGAATCAGTTGTGCCGTGAATTTCCTGCATGAGTTTCTTTGCTCTTTCAACAATATAATCTCTCTTACTGCCTCTGACATCCTCGATTCTCTCAACAGTTATCTGCGAATCACAAGGGCCTATTCTTTCAATAGTTTCAATAGCAGCAGCGATTAAAGTTGTTTCAGACTGGTCTAATGCAGTCGGTATTTTTACAGCACCGACAGTATTTTTCCCTTCTTTGTGCAAATCAACTTCGATTCTTCCGATTTTTCCTTCCTTTTGCAATTCTCTCATCTCGAGTTCTGCTCCCAAAAGACCTTCAGTTTGACCGAAGATAGCTCCGATTACGTCAGGTTTTTCCAAAGCACCCTCTGCTGAAAAATTTGCATGTATCATATATTTTATTGATACGGGACTTATTTTTGCCATTTTTTGTTTGTATTGTTTAATTGTTTGAAATCGTATGATTTCTCAGAAATATCTACAGATTTGAAAATCTCCTCTGCGTTTACTTTTCCTCCAAAACTAACAGGAAATGTGAATGTGAATGTGATAGTAATCTATGATTCAATAGATATTTCTATAAAATTAATATCAGAAGGGGATTTTTAAATGTTTAGATTGACGGAAAAATAGTAGGCTAAAATCACAATAAATCTTTTAAATGGAATGAATTTGTGGCTTTAATGAGAAACACATTATATTCTCAATTAACCGACGTTGAAGAAATGGATGAAAGATTGAAAGAATTGAAAAGTTTAAGTTCAATTGATGTTCCAAAATTACAAAAAGAATTGTTTGAACGCTACGAAAAAAATCCTGTTCTTTATGATGCAATGCAATATAAGCAAAGCGTTAGTGAAAGTCTCGAAGAATTAGCACAAATAAATAAGGGAGTTAGAAGAATTCTTCCTTGGAGAAAAGACGAAGTTCATAATAAAAGATTAGAGCAAATTGGAGAATTAATTTATGCGCCTTATCATTTGCAAACTGCGGGAATTTTTATGCCAGATAATTTAGTCACAACTGGAGCAGAAGTTACAGCTATGATTTTTGGGATGTTTTATGCTTTCGGAAAATTTCTTACACCAAATCCAACTTTGGAACCAATCCAATATTTGTTCCAATTTGAACTTCCTCTTGTAATGTCAGCACTTATGGCTCCGTTATTTGGTTTCATGACTAATCTTCCAAGATTTAATTCTCTTATTTCTGTTTCAAAAGAACAGGCAAAATATATCGATGGAAAAGTTAAAGAATTATTTTAAATGTTCTTATGCGATTTTTCAGTTACAACTTCAGCGTTATATATTGGCCCTTCATCCGGATAACTTAATCTATATATTATAGAAGAGATATCCCCGCATTCAGAATTAGGGCATTTTGCACTGCGAATATAATCTCCCCCGCGTGAAATAAATTTTTCTTTAACAATATATTTTTTCCCGCATGAACAAAGAACTTTAAGCCTCGCGAATGGTTCTCCACTCCAAATAGTAAAACCGAATTCTTTTTCCAGAATTTTTTCTACTCCCATAATTATACCCCCAGTTTTTTTCTCATATCCATAAACTCTTTTATCATTCCTGTTTCTTTGTAGAGAATTAGAAGTTTTCTATTTATAGTTTCTTTTTCTAAATCAAGGAGATTCATTGTAAGGAGTTTTTGATAAGTTAGTATTGCCCTTGCCCTTCTTTTTTCTTTTTCATAAGTTTGCGCCTGATTCATATAAAAATTTTT
>CAYIHY010000011.1:0-21535 GCA_964363345.1 Candidatus Woesearchaeota archaeon
TAGTTTAGCTAATTTTTAAGCCTTTTTGGTGCTAAAATGTAACAATCACCTAAAAGAATTATTAGAAATAATCAAAGCAGGTCTTAGTTTTCTCTCTTTAAGATTTGAGAAAGGGTATTCTAAAAGAACTATCTCTCCTTGATTAATTGCCATTTTCTAAATAGGTGTTCCAGATATCATCTTCTTTATTATCCCATATTTTTTTTAGGGAAATCTCGCTTAATTTTAATAAATCTTTAAATTCATCTTTTCTTATCTTTCTTAAACACAGGGTCTCTCCATCTCGTATTGCAATAAGTTCATCTCCAGAACTGATTCCGATAGAATTTCTAATCTCAATTGGAATAGAAATCTGTCCTTTATCCGTTACCCTAATTATTTTTGTTTCCATAAGAAAAGTAAGAATTTCCTTACTTATAAACTTTTCTTTATATTAATTCCGCTAATATTTTTGCTGCAAGTTTAACAGTAAGATTATTATTTTCTCTGTCCATTTTTTCATTAATTTCAACTATATCAACTGCCCTTAGATTTTTTATTTTTTTCATTCTTTGAATAAGATAAATAAATTGTCTGCTTGTTAGTCCCCCAATTTCAGGGTAGCCGGTTGAGGGAGCAAAAACAGGATCAATAACGTCGACATCAATTGAGAGATAAAGTTCTTTTCCGTTTGAAAATTCCATAATCACTTCGCACATATCTTCTAAATCTTCAGTTAGTGAATTCATTGAAATTGTTTTTATTTTATTTTCTTTAATGAATTTTATTTCAGATTGATGAGAATTTCTTGCTCCGACAATTAAGATATTTTCTTTTGGAAATCCTTCTTCAATTATTTTTCTCAACCATTCTTCATGTGTCGGTTCTTTCATTGGCTCCATGCAATCAGGATGAGCATCAAAAACAATCAGGCAAGGTCTTTTCTTTTCTATTTTGCAGTATTCCAAAAAAGCTTTCGTAGTAGAATAAGAAATTGAATGGTCCCCCCCTAAAAAAATTGTTCTTGGCTTGCTGTCAAAAATACCCAGAGAATTTTCATAAATTAATTTATTGCTTAACTCAAGATTAGAATTATCCAAATGTATCTCTTCCAAATCAAGGAGTTTAACGTCGATAGGTTTTCCTTCTTCACTGCTGTAAATTCCTTTCAAAGATTCCAGAATAGCATTGCCTGCTCTCTCACATCCTTTCGTTTTTCCAAGTCCATTGATTCCAGGAATTTTAACAATAAACATAGAAAAATATAATGAAAAGAGTTTTTAAGAGTTATCTTCTCTATAAAAAATTCTTTAAAAAAATAAAATTATCCAGAGCGTTGCATTAATAAACGCAATAACAGAAGAAAGATACAAAGAGAGAGTAAAAAATGAAATTGAAATAGCATATAATCCTAAAGACGTCAGCCCAGCAGTTCTCAAAAGAATAACTCCTTTTTTCCTTTTAAACCCAGAAAATACCTGACTAAGTAAGGAAAAGGTAAATAATCCATTTGCAATAGCAATAGTAATATCTTGCCAAGCCATTTTATTCGGGCACCAAAGCCAAGAAGCTGTATTTTTTTATCTTTGCCATTTTTCTGACATCTTTTAACTTAACCGCATTGATATTTTTTTCAAAATTGTAAAATTCCTTTGCATTCCCGTCGATTTCATTGATTAGTAGATTTATCAACTGCGACTGAGAATCTTCCATAGAAAGATGATAATTCCCAATTATTTGTTCCTTAACTTGTTTTAATTCTCCTTCAGTCAATCCCCTTGAAACTTTTTCAAATTCTTCTAAAATTAATTTCTTGACTTTCTCAACATTTTCTTTTGTTGTTCCGACATAAATTGTATTGTAAGCAAAATATTTTGTAATGTTTGAATCTCCCCGTATAGAATAAGCCAGATTTCTCTTGTCTCTTATCTCATGAAAAAGCCTCGAGGACATTCCGCTTGCCATCAGAGTTCCCAAAACTTCAGCAGCATAACTTTGTTTATTTGTTGATAATGGAACATGATAAGCCAAAACAATATTCGCTTGATCAACTCCCTTTCTCTTTTCAATTTTTGAGCCATTGGATAATGAAAATTTTATTTGAGAAATTTTACCTTTTTTATTCTCAAAACTTTTTTCTGCAAAATTAACAATCTTGTCAAAATCTGCATCTCCGACAATTCCTAAAATCATATTATTCGGCTGATAAACCTGCTTGAATTTTTCAACAAGTTTTTTTCTGTCGATGGCTTTCATAGTTTCATAAGTCCCAATTAAATTCTCTCCTAAAGTTCCATTATACAATTGTTTTTGTATTGAATCAAGAATGTAAATTGTAGGGTTATCTCTTCTCATTTTAATTTCTTCAAAAATAACTTTTCTTTCTTTTTCCAATTCAGTCTCATCAAATTTAGGATGCTTAATCATGTCGCTTAAAACATCAAGAGCAAGAGGAAGGTGTTTGCTTGGCATTTTGCACCAAAAAGCGGTAATTGTTTCATCAGTAAATCCATTTAGTTCCCCTCCATTTTTTTCAATATCTTCTGCAATTTTTCTGGAATTTCTCGTCGGAGTTCCTTTGTAAAGCATATGTTCAATAAAATGTGAGATTCCTTTTTCGGAGATTGTTTCATTAACTCCCCCGCTTCTAACTGCAAACACAACAGAAACTATTGGCAATTTTCTTTTCTCAAAAATAATAGTCATTCCATTAGATAATACTTTTCGATGGAAATTTTGTTTCATAGATAATAAAAGAAAAAATCCTATTTAAACTTTTAACACTTAGTAAAATTAATCGGGCAAAGCTGGAGGTAGGGGAATTATTTTCTGAGAAGATTGTTGATTTGAAGAAGAACTATTAATTATTTCTATTAATAGAATTCCAGAATTGATATTTCCCGCTTTATCTTTAATTAAAATCTTTATGTAATAATTTCCCTTGCTTAAAGAAGAAATATTCGTTAAAATTCCAGTTTGTGAAACAATATTAAATTGTGTTGTCCAATTAATAGTAAAACTATCTACCCCGCTTTGAGTATCTGTAGCATTAATGGAATAATACAAAGATTGGTTGCTGTAAATAATTTGATTATCCAAATTTGTAAATACTGGGGGAGTTTTGTCAGTTGAACTACATTCTCCAGTAGAAATATCACATTCTTGCCCAGACAGGCAAATTTTTTTAGGATGATAACAAATTCCTGTTTTTGTGCTGCATGAATCAATAGTGCAAGGATTATCATCATTACATTCTGAATCACTAATACAAGAGATTCCTTGTTCGCTCAAATGATTTAAAGAAAGAGAGTAATAAACAAATCCTCCGAAAACAACGGCAATTATCAATAAGGAGATTAATATCAGTCCTGGAGCAGATATTCCTTTTTTATTAATATAAAAATAATATTCTGTGCTCATTTTAAAAAATTATTAGGGCAGTGCAGGAGGAGAAGGAATGTTTGAAGGAGAGGATATAGGAATATTCCCTGATCCAGGATTACTAAAAACTAAAAATAAAACAATTACTAAAATAATTAAAATAATAATTCCGATTATCCAGTGCCAAATTTTTTTCATATTTCCTTTTTTATTTTTTAATTCTGCCATTTTAAGTGCAAACTCCATTGGTGCACATATTATCGCAAAGACCGGCATAACTTTGGATATCCCAACTTCCTGATGAATTAACCCCACAATCTGGTGTAGCGAGAACAGGTCCCGTTTGCACTTGAGTAGGATGAGACATACTGCTTAAACAATGTGGAATTTCACTTCTAATAATATTTTCACTATCATCTAATATAGTTATATTACCATTACTGCTTTTAGTACAACTACCCGATGCAGTTATAACTTTACCAAGATTACACCCCTCAGAATTAGAAACCTTAATTCCAATAATACTGAATAATTTAGACTTATCTACTGAATTTCCTAAAGAAACAGGAATCCACTCTCCATTAAATCCTCCGCTAAAAAAATTAGCTTTAACAATATTACAATTTCCTTCAATACTGCTTAAATTAAAGGTTGATTGAGGATTTCCATTAGAATCTGTAAAAAACCCAGGGGTAATTCCAACAAAATTCCACCCATTGTTTAAGTAATTTGAAACTGAATTCATCTGAGAATAAAATTTTAGAGGGAATCTTAAATTAAAAGTTCCAGATTTATTAAAATAAACCCAGGGGAAATTAAAACCCGGAGCATGACCAATAATATTATTTATCGTGGGATAATTTGCAATTGGAAAAGCTTCAACATAACCTTGGGTAGAATTTCCTAAAATGTATATTGCTTGAACATTATAAGGAGAGATAGTACCATTCTGAATTTGACTGGGATAAAAAAGCCCCCATACTAAATTCCATCCTTCTGAAACGGTAACAGATATGTTCACATCACTAAAATCCAAACCATTATCACTATTATATATCCATTGACAATTATTTAAAGAACTTTCACAAGAATCTTTTGAGGGGTAGAGACAATTAGGAGAAAAAGTCGCATAAGTACTGGTATCCAAAATAACATTCCCCTTCATATCTTTAGTTACCCTGCTTGCCAATAAGACACTATCCGAAGTAGAATTATCAACACTTTTCCCAAAACATACTCCAGTTTGGTCCGTTATTTCCCAATTAGAATTTGTAACTACCTTTCCAGTATTCTTAAATAAATCAGATAAAGAAAGGGCACTAACGAAAAAACTTAATCCAATAACTAATAAAACAATTCCAAAAATCATCAACCCTTTTTTCATTAGGTATCAAGAGAGAGAGTATTTAAATTTTTAGGGAAAATAATTTTTAATTTCTAAAAAAGAAATTTTTATTTTTTAGCATAAATATTATCATGATGTTGAAAATCTTCAAAAGAAATTAAATTTTTATTTTCATCATTTTTAAAAATCAAAACAAAATGCCCAATATGAACCCTCTTAAATTCCTTCATATTATACTTTAAATTTTTATAATGTTCAAGGCTTTCAGAAGAAATAATTTCTTGAACTTTTTTTAAAATTTGTTCATATAATTCCTTATCTTTTTTAGATAATTTATTGAGAATATTTTGCAGAGAGGGTTTAATTTCGTAATTGCACATTTTAACCTTCAATAATTTTTCTTAATTCATTAATATTTCTAAAAGGAATTCCTTTTTCTCTATCAAGGGTAATCAATTTTTCTAAGTATTCAGGACGCAGTTCAGGTTCAAGAAAACTTTCTCCGTATATCTTGGCAATTAAAGCAACAGCTTGAGATTTATTTTTCAACCCATTTCTAGCTTTCACTATGTTAAGAATCTTATCTTCACTCTCATCAATATCAATAATACTCTGAACCATTATGAAAATTTTATAAATTTTTATTTGTGCTGAATTTCTGTTCAGTCATTTTATTATGATTTATAATAAATTATAATGTTTATATACTTTCCTATTTCCCAAAAACAATATACCTCTCTCCGCCAAGCTCAAAATCATCAGAAACTTTAAAGTTTCCGTAAATAAATTCACTTATCCAATTTCTATTTGCTTTGAATTTCTCTCTGCTCCCCAAACTTTTTGTGGCAAAACTTACAACAATTTTATCTGAAATTTTAACAATTTCAGAAATTAATTCTTTTGAATAATCCCTCTTCAAAGATTCCAATGCATCGATGACTTTGAACAAAAAAATAATTTTTGGTTTTTTCTTTTCTTTTATTATTTTTTTGACTTTCTCAAGTTCAAATAAACTAAGATGAACTCCCTCGGCATTTAATTTATTTTTTTTAAAATAAAAATTCATCAGTTCAACCAATTGCCCGACAGATTCAATCGCAGTATAGTTTATTTCAAGTTCTTCTTCTTTGAAAAATTTATAGCTGAATCCGTTTATTCCTGCGCCTAAATCAATAACACTTGCCCGTTTATACTCCCTAAAAATTCTTTGATAAACTTCCTTGTAAAAGTTTAATCTTTCGCGAGTAGAAATGTGTTTCCTCAAAACCCATTCTGATTCTTTATCTTTTAGCGAAAGAAGTTTCTTGCTGATAAATGCGCTAAACAATTTTCTTAATAATTCTTTAGTTAATTTTATCTTTTCCTCTTCTGTTGCTTGTCTTTTTTCAAATTGGCTATATGCAAGTTCAATATCTTTTTCAGAAAGTTGTGAAAATTCACGCTTCTTTTTTATCTCTGCCAAAATAGCATTATCCATAAATTATTTAATCGTTTAATCTTTATAAAAGATACAATGACAGTAAATGCCCATCCCGAATACATCTATGCGGAGAAAGAATATTACAAAGCAGAGAATGATGAAGACAGATTAATTGCTTTAGAAAAAATGATTTCTGTTCTCCCTGGGCACAAAAGTGCCGAAAAGCTAAGAGCCCAAATACGGCTAAGATATAAAAAGTTAAAAGAAAAACTCGCTAAAGAAAAGAAATCAAAAAAAGGAGGTTCAAGGCTAGGAATAAAAAAAGAGGATATGCAGGCAGTAATTGTTGGAAAAACAAAATCTGGAAAGTCCTCTCTTTTATCATTATTAACAAATGCCAAACCAGAAATATCAAGTTATGATTTTACAACTCGTTATTCTATTGTAGGGATGAGTGATTATTATGGTACAGGAATACAGATTGTGGAAATTCCTGCAATTGAATCAGAATATTATGATAAAGGGGCAGTAAATAGCGGAGATAGTATCATTGTTTTAATAACAAGTTTAGAAGAATTAAAAGAAGTAGAAAAAAAGATTGAACGGGCTCCAGGAAAAAGAATAATAGTATTCAATAAAATAGATTTGCATTCTGAAAATGAGAAGAGAAAAATTTATGCAACATTGCAAAGCAGAAAATATAATTTTGTTTTAATTTCAACAGAAACAAAAGAAGGAATTCTAGAACTAAAAGAAAAATTATTCAAAAGTTTTGGAAAAATAAGGGTTTATACTAAAGAACCAGAAAAAAAAGAAAAATCTCAAAGACCAATAATCCTTAATCCAGATAGCACAGTAAAAGACGTTGCTGAAAAAATATTAAAAGGATTTGCAAGCAAAGTTAAAGAAACAAGAATTTGGGGACCATCCTCCAAATATTCTGGGCAAGTTGTTGGACTAGCTCACAAAATGAAAGATTTAGACGTCGTTGAGTTTAAGACAAAGTGATTATTTTCCGAAAATAGATTTTATCCAATCAATAAATCTTTCAAAGACATTATTTGCTTTCCATGAACAACCAACAACTTTGCAAGATTCCTTCAAATCAAATGTATTGCAAGAAACACCATCCTCTCCATTACAAGTATTGACTTCAGAATCCCAAGCACAAGTACCTAATTTAAACCGTTCAATCTCTAGACACTCTTCTTTAGAATAATCCCCACAAACTCTCGCCGTACCCAAACACTCCCCTTTCTTTGTAGTCATAAAAAAAGAATTAGCATAATCTAATTTTATGCCTTGTAGAGCAAAAAATATCTCAAATTTGGAAAATCCCTTGTAGTCTATTCCAGATAATAACTCTTTAGAAATAGGCAATTGTGTAATTATGTCGCCATTCTCATCGACAAAACTATCTAATTGAGCAATGGAGAGATAATCTCCGCTATCAAAATTACCCAAATCTCCGCTTCTCCACGCGTAGATAGTAATTACAATGGGGCTATCCTTCGGAATCCCCGTATTAGTCATTTTTATAACCATGGAGATAGTTTCTCCTTCTTGGATTGATTCTAATTCATCATTACTCAATAAAATCATATTCGCACCATCATCTCGAATAGAGGGGAAAGATGAATCTTTGTAAACTAAAAAAATTGAATCATATTGTTCAAGATTGCTCAATTTACAACCAGCTTTGTCTCCTCCGATATGCCCCGGACATAATCCCAACTTATTAACATAATAACTATCTAACCAAGGAGAATTTTGTTTAGCTTGTGAAGAGATTGCACAAAAACAAGATTCAGCATCTTCATTCCAAACGCAATCGAAATTACCAAAATTACTATTTCCTTCTTGATTATATCTATTATCTTCATATTCGCAATTTTTCTTCATAAAATCAGAACAAGAGGGAAGAACTCCAGTGCATTTCTGAGTTTGAGAATTATAATTACATCCATAAAGATTGCATTCTCTTTCATAATTTTCTAATCTAGTTTGTAAAGATTGTCCAGGAGTATAGAAATTTGAAAGAGGGAGAAAAGAGGCACAATCTGTATTAAAATCTACGGGTCTTTCACATATACCCGCATTAATACATTTTCCATTATAACAAGTTTTATCAGAACTACATTCCCCGCAGGATTTGTCAAATATAGTTCCATTAGGATAAATAATCCTGGGAGACCCACATTGTATCCCATAGTCAACACAATTAAAATCAGAAGTAAAATAATAAGAATCTGCACTAAAAGCACCCACAAACATTCCCAAATTAATCAACAAAACAACTCCAAGAACTAACATCAACCCCTTCTTCATTGAATATCAAGAGAGAGAGAGTTTAAATATTTTTGCATAGTTTAAAACAAAATAAAATTATTGCTGGAAAGTCAGTTAATATAAAATCATCTTTTATAACAATTAAAACTGCTATCAACAGAAGCACAACGCTGAAAGTTTTATTATTAACTTAGTTTCCCTTTCCAAAAAATTACTTATATCTCTTCCTAATCGGAGCAATTATATTTTCAAGATACTCTGTAACAGAATTTTTTAAATCCATAGGATGAAGTTTTCCAGAAACAAAAGCTTTTTCTAAATCTTCATAACTATGAAAATGAACATCTCCTCCAAATTTTTCAGGCCTTAATACTTCCATTAATCCAAATCGAGGAAAAATAATTAGTTTAGAAATTTGAAGTAAAGGATTATCTTCAATAATTTTCTCTGGACAATAAGCTCCTTGAATTGTCTTTTTAATCTCGTCGTATGAGTCAATTACACTTATTCCACTCCCAGGAACAGACTTAGACATTTTCTGCCCAGGCCCTTTTAATGAAGTTATTAATTGGGTATGCAACGGAATAAAATCATAATTTAAAACTTTTTTCATATCTTTCCCAATCATATGAACTTTTCTCTGCTCCATTCCTCCAAGAGCAACATCAACTTTCAAATGTTTGATATCAACAACTTGCATTAAAGGGTACCATAGTTGAGAAATTGTCGCATTTTCAACATCTCTCGCAATTTCTTGCATGCTTCTCAACCCCCTTTGCAATGTTGATGCTTGTGCAATTCTCATAACATCAAATTGATAATCTTTCTTGAACTCAAAACTGCTTCCCAAAACAACTTCAGCTTTAATCCCTATTGCTTTAATTGTTTTTTTCCAATTTTCAACTTCTTTTTTTATTTCTGCTTCGCTTCCTTTTTTATTTAATAGTGCATGAACATCAGCTAACAAAATGACAACCTTAAAACCCGCTCTTTCTAAATCAATTAGTTTAGTAATTGTAACAAAATGCCCTAAATGCATTGGCCCATTTGGCTCATAACCACAATAAACTCTCGGCTGTTTTTTTCTTTTTAATAATTCCATTAATTCTTCTGGAGTTATTATTTCCTGCACATTATTTTTAATAAGTTCAAATTTTTCTTCATTATCCATTTTAATAGGATAAAATTAGAATTATTAAGCTTTTCTAAACAAGATTTAATTCTTTTTGCTCCAAGCAGCAATGCCAATAAAGATAAAATAAAATACAAATGCAACTAAATAGATTCCACTAAAATAAAGAGGAACTTCTTCGGGGGTATAAAAATAAGAAGTAATCATAGCAATCAAAGAAAGTGCAGAGGTAAAAATTGCCCACCAGCCAGGTTTTTTAACTGCTTTAAACATTTTGAATTCCCAAATAGTAGAAAAGATTAAAAAAGGTATATTCAAAATTGAACTTAGAATAGGAAATCCTATAAATAAAAATGGAATAGGCATTAATAGTAAAGGCCACCAATGCATCTTAGCTATCTGAAGGGAAATTAGTAAAGGTCCAACAAAGGGTATCCAGGCAAGCCCGGAATTTTTATTTTTAGCTTTTTTTGCAATTGCAACATGAGCTAAAGAAACATAAATATACATTCCAACAAGTAAGACAAAGATTAACATAATAAAAAAGAGGACTATTCCCAACACCAAAGGATCATTTAATGCCTCTTCAAGATTTTCAGGATTAGTAATATTTTCAAAAGCCATTTTAAATTTTTTCAGGAGGATTATCTTTGCTCCAAGCGGCAACGCCTAGAAGAACTAAATAAATCAAAGTTCCGACCAAAGGTATGAAATTTAGTAATACCCACCACCCTGGTTTTTTAATTGCTTCAAATGTTTTCCACATCCAAATAATACTAAAAATTATAAAAACAATAGCAGAAATTAATCCAACATAAGGTATCCAAGTAACAAGTAATAACAAACTTGGCCACCAGTGCATTTTTGCAATATTAGAGGTAACTATCAAACTTCCAAATGGTATCCATACAATTCCTGGGTGAGGATATCCCGCTTTTTTAGCAATTGCCATCAATGCAAGAGAGGCATAAATATAAAGTGCAACACCAATAAATAAAATAAATACCAATGCTCCCATAATGATAGAAAGCATTCCAGAATAATCTCCTCCAAGAACTGCCATCCCAACACTAGGAAAATCAAAATCCATGTTTCATCAAATAGTTTATTATTTATAAATTCTTTCTTAAGAGTAGAAATTAAAAATTATTTCCCTAAATATTTTTACCTAAAATAATAAGAGGAAAATTCATCATCAAAAACAACTGCTCCTGTTAGAGAAGAAGTTCCTTCTCCACTTGAACTAGGTTCGCTACTTGGAATACTTTCTCCCCCTCCAGATGATTCTATGGAAGTTGTAGGAGAGGATTCTGTTGAAGGTTGTTCAGATGGTGGCTGTTGAAATTCTCCTTCTGGTGGTTGAATATATCCTTCAGGAGGTATTCTTTCTTGAGGAGGTTGAAATTCTTCACGACGTTCTTCAAACACTTCTCTGGTTCCGCCACAATCTTCTGGGCATGCATAAGAATGAGATTGTTCAAATTCATCACAAGTTCCATCAGGGCATTTTTGTCCACCCATTTCTTCTCTATATTCTTTTACTTCTCTTCTTTCAATTTCTACTCTTTCAATTTGTTCTCCAAATCCTTGTGAAGCTGAATCATAGCATTTTAATCTTTCCATGGAATCTTGTATCCCTCCGCAATTTGCTCCGCCAAATCCTCCTTGTGAACCCCTTGGTCCTTCATCACGACGCTGACTTTCCATTATCTCTCTGCATTTTTTATCATCTCCTTTATTTTCTCCGGTCAACCCTGCTTCAATGCATTCCGCAGGAGCATTAACTTTAAACATTATCTTCCCACATTCTTTCGGATTTTTTACTCCTGCTTCCACACATTCAGGAGGAGCATTTGATTCGAACATAATTTTGTCGCATGCTTCTCTTGCTTCTTTTTCATTAGTAAAGCTAATTTCTCCTTTTTCTAATGCCTGCTGACATTCTTCAGGAGCATGAGTCTTGAACATTATTTTAACACAATCTTTTGAAGTTGTGGCTCCTTCTTTAACGCATTCGGGAGGCATTCGCAAATCATATCTGCCCTCATCATACTTTCCTTCTGCTTTTGCTAAAACCTCTTGGAGATAATCAGGCAATAAATCTTCTATTGGTTCTTCTTGTTCTATTTCTTCCATTTTATCACAAGCGTCTTCATCTCCCTTATCGCATGCGGCAGCTAACGGAGCAATTATGGAACATTTTTCTGCAAAAGAAGAAACAGAAATATCCTCGCATCGGCATTCTTTTCCAGAAGCATCAAAACATTGTGACATAATCTCAAAAAAAGCTTTTGCTTCTTGTTCTTGTTCTTTAGTTAGCTCTCGATTTAAATCCCTCTGCCAAGTTGGTGCATCATCTTCGGTCTTGCAAACACGAGAATATTCAATAGGATCCAATTCAGACAAGGTCGTGCAAAGTTCTTTAATCTTGCTTGAGATTTCAGTCGCAGTTAAAAGATTTTCTTCTTGTTTTAAAATATCAGTAAATTCATCTCTATCCTCCTCTGGAATGTCTCCCTTAATTTCATTTATTGTTCTGCTGATTGCAACAGCACTTCTCCTAGCATCATCTCTTCTTTCAGGATTAGCTTCTCTTTGAAAATTTTCAGCATACCTTTCATATCTCTGCAATGACTCTCTCGCAGCATCTATATTTCCTGCTTCTATCATTGCTTTAATTTCAGCAATTTTTTTCTCTCTGTTCTCTAAATCTCCTCGGAAATTGCTTAAAATAGCATCTTCAACAAAATAAAAAGTGCTGTCAGGAGTTATTCCTGCTCCTTCTTCAAGTTTTGCATCTTCAAACTCTTCTTCTGCCTGCTCAACAATTTCATAAACTTCAATCTTTTCAGGTTGTTCTTCTATACTTTCTCTAGGAATTTCTGGAATTTCATCAACCTCTCCTGTTTCTCCGCTAACTGTGGGCTCTTTGATAGTTTCAATAGAAGTTTCATCTTGAGCATATAGAATAGGCAAACTGAAAACACTAAAGAATAAAATAAAGATTAATAGAACATTCATCCGCCCTTTTTTCATATTAAATCAAATAGTTTATTATTTATAAACTCTTTCCTAAATAGATGTTATTCGAGATGCTCCTTTCAATTCTGTTAGGAATTTTTGCGGGAACAATAACGGGGTTGGCTCCGGGAATTCACATCAATCTTGTCGGCACGATTTTAGTCGGCCTTTCAGCGACGCTGTTTTCAAAAATTGCCCCCGTTTATCTTATTGTTTTTATTTCTGCAATGGCAATAACTCACACATTCATTGATTTTATTCCTTCAATTTTTCTCGGTTGTCCCGACACAGATACTCAGCTTTCTGTTCTTCCAGGACACGAAATGTTAAAAGATGGGAAAGGATACGAAGCCGTGAGTCTGACTTCACTTGGCGGAATCGCCGCAATTTTTATTTTAATAATTATTTCTTTTCCCCTCGGTTTCCTTGTTTCAAAAATCTATAATCCCATTCATTCAGTTATGCTTTGGATATTATTAGTTACTTCCTTCATTTTAATATTCACTGAAAAAAATAAATTCACTGCCTTGTTTGTTTTTTTAATTTCTGGAATTTTAGGATTATGTGTTTTAAACATCGGACTAAAAGAACCGCTTCTCCCGCTCCTGACAGGATTATTTGGAAGTTCAATGATTATAACTAGCATTAAAAATAAAATTCAAATTCCACTTCAGGAAATATCAGAACCAAAAGAAAAGATAATTCGGCCTTTAATTGGTTCAATTATTGCTTCGTCATTATGCGGTTTTCTCCCAGGATTAGGCGGAGGACAGGCAGCAGTTCTTGGAAATACAATTTCTAAAATTGATAAAAAAGGCTTTCTTATTTTAATTGGGGCAGTAAATATTTTAGTTATGGGATTTTCTTTTGTTTCCTTGTATGCAATTTCAAAGATAAGAACAGGCGCCGCAGCTTCGATTCAGGAGATAATTGGAACTTTGTCTTGGAAAATTTTAATCCTAATTTTATTTTCTGTTTTAATCAGCGGAATAATCTCTTTTTTCTTAACTAAATTTCTTGCAAAATTTTTCTCACAAAGAATAAACAAAATAAATTATTTCCTTTTATCCATTGCAACATTAATTTTTTTGATGATAATTGTATTAATTTTTTCAGGATTCTTGGGATTATTAATTTTAGTTTCTTCAACTCTCGTAGGAATTTATTGTAATTCTCTGCCCGTTAAGAAAACACATATGATGGGATGTTTATTAATTCCAACAATAATTTATTACACGGGAATAATAATTTAAAAACAATTTGCAATTAATTTAGATCTCAAAAATAATCCGCAATTGTTTTTTGTTTTTCAAGTTCTTTTCCAAAAACACTATCAATATTATCTTTTAAAATCTGAAGATTTTGTTTGATATAATTTGAAAGATTATATTTCTCTGCTAAATTCAAAGCAGGTTCCAAATATTTTTTAATCCCTCCCTCATTAACAGTAAAAATTATTTTTCCCCCGCATTTGCTGCAAACTCCAGTTAACGGAGGACGCCTCATAATCTCATTGCATGCAACACATCTGAATCCCTGCATTGAAAATTTTCTTAAATTACCCTTCAAATCTTTTAAGAAATGTCTGTCAATAATTAATTTTGCAGTTTCGGAGGTATCAACCGCGCGGATTTTTTCAACAAGCCCCATTTGATGATTAACTTTATCCTGCATTGTTTCTAAAAATTTGTAAGAGGAACAAAGAACGCCGTCGTTAAAATTATTTGTTTCATGAGTATGTCCAATTCCAACAAAAGGATTTCTTCCTTCTTTTAAGAATAGTCTGACATTTGGAATAGATTTCATTTCTGATGAATGTTTTTTCTGTTCTGCAAGTTGATAAAGTTCAAGAGGATATTCATTTGTAAGTTCAAAATCTAAAATCTGGTCATCAACTTCTCCCGCATCAATTTTTCCGTTCAGAACAAGTGGAGCATCCTGAGTTCCTCCTCGATGTGACGGTAAAAATTTTCTTGAAAAATTAATAAGAACGTCTCCCAAAAGCATGATTGCCGCTTCATCTCCGTCGCAATCCCTTCTTACTGCTGCATGCATATAAGGACTCGCCATTAATCCTAAAGTATTTGAAAATCCAATAAACCTGCACACAACTCCCGCACAATTGTGGGGGGCCATGCAGACTCCGAGTTGTCCGACTAAATCTTCTCTTTTTTTTATGTTGTAAATTTTTGGAAGTCCATAAAATTTTTCCAAAAGAAAATCAATAAAATTGCAAACCCGAATAAAAACATCGTCTGCTTTCTCATCGATAGATTCGGGCGAACACGGAATAATAACATCATGAGGCATCAGTTCAAGGATTTGATTTTCATCAGTTAATTCATTTCCGTAAATATCTTTATCATAACCAAGAGATTTAATTTTCTCAACGCTGACAAAAATTTCTTTAGGTTTAAAAGAAACAACAGGAAGTTCTGTTGCATCAAATCTTATTGTTCCATCTTTATTTACTTGAAGGTTATATTTTGCTCTTGCAATTCCTTTCGCAAGATTCTCTATATTATGTCCTGCTGAAGAAGTTCCCCTAATTCCTTTAATTAAAGGAGGAATCTCAGATTTCTGCAAGCCTAATTTTTCAACCGCTTTGTTAAAATAATGTTTTATATCCAAATCAATAGTAGAATAAGAAATATTATTATGTTCTTTGCAGGGTTCTTTTGAAGTTTTATCACATTCTCTGCAATAAAAAAGTTTTTTGCATTCTTCTCCGCAATTTTCACATAGGGAATAAATTGTATCTTTGTCACATTTCTCACAATGATAAGTAGGAAAAGAGCTCCTCACATTTCCCGCGTCGCATGCAGTCTGCACACTTCTCAATCTTCCTCCTTCCTTCCCGATAGGGAAGAGTACATTTGGATTTCCAATAAGTTTTCTTAATTTTGCTTTTTCAGGTCTTCCCATTCTTGAGCCAATAAATTCTCCAGCTTTATCTTTGATAACAAACTCAGAAACAGAATTTATAATTTCTAAAACTTCTTTTTCGGGATTAAATTTATTTTCATCAACTAAATCAAAAAGAGAATTTTCTTTTTTCAAATCAGAAATATCAATTCCCAAATTTATCAAAAGGGCCTTGCTGTTTATTTTATTTAAAACAACATTCTCAATTGTAACTTCATGCTCAATTCCTAAAAGTTCAAGTGCCCTTTTTCCAATTTTGAATTTTTCTTGTTCAGTTTTATTATAAGGAAAAATTATTTTCTCATTAAATCTTGAATTTTTAAGCCATTTAATAAAATCAGAAAATTCCTCTTTAGAAATTTGGGTCCAGTAAAAAATATACGACGGATGAAGCGGAATTTTAAAAATTCTGCTTAGTTCAATCGCTCTTTCAAAAGGAACATTAAAACAATCTATTTCTTTTTCAAACTCAGCATATTTTTGTTTTAACTCAAGTTTCCACCACTCTTCAACATAACCCGGACGCATAAAATTTGCATTTCTATTTGCTAAATCACTAAAAGGAAAAAGAATATCCCCAAGATAAATTATTTCTTCAACATCAGGGTATAATTTTTTTGCTTCATCTTTAGTTTTTGGTTTCCTTACACTGCCGTTAAATAATTTTACAATCGGCCCGTCAATAGAATCACAGGAAGTAACAACACATCCCTTTGTAGGTTTTTCTATTTTTAATTGTGTCCCGATTGCAATAAAAGAGTCTGAAATTCCCATTGTCGCTGGATGCATTGACGTGGCTGAAAACCCAGAAACTCTTGATCTTCCATATCGAACTCTGAATGCTCCTGAACGTGAAGGGTGTCCAAAAACAGGTCTTCCTGCAACTAAATCCTGGATATACGTCGGAGAGTCATCGGTCTTTCCCATATCTCTTCTCTCATGTAATTTAACATATTCATCCAAAAAATCCCACCCCGTAGATTGAAATCCTTTTGATTTTGTTTCATTTAATAATCTCATTGCTTTTTTTGCTTTAGCTGCAAGAGCTTCAGAAAAGATTAGACACATTCCTCCACGAATTAAATTTGTGCCAACTCGACTAAGATTTTTATAATTTGAAACTTCTATTTTTTCTGTAGGTTCTCCAGAAATTTGGATAGGAATATTTTTCGCTAAAAAAGCAGCTTCTCCCTCTGTCGGAAGATATTGCAAATTTGTAACCATCTCATGATAATCATAATTTTCAGTAACATACCTTTTTACTTCTTCTTCATTTGGATCATATTTTGCATACCCAAATAATTCTCTTAGGTAATCTATAGTCATTAAACCAACAATACTCGCAGTTGTTCCCGCACTTCTTATCGGTCCAGAAAAATTAGCCATAAAATATTCTTTTCCATCATAAGTTTTTTGAATTGTTATTCCAGTAAATCCTTCAATGGGGCTTGAAACAACTCCCAATGTTGTGTATGCAAACCCGATTCTAATTCCCGCCTCAATCGATTCTAATAAACTTGCAAACTTACAAAATTTTTGTTTTGCAACTTCTTCTGCAATCCGAAAAGAGACCGCCATTGTTAATTTGCCGTAATCTTTTTCCAATTCAAGAATTCTATTTGCAATTTTGCTTCCTTCCATCTGAGGGTAAATTGTAGAAATTAAACCAACAACTTTTTCGGCCAGACTTCTTGCAAGAGGAATTTCAACTTTATTTACAGGATCTAAATTCTTAGCCCTCGCTTCATTTGCAGCAGTATAAATTTTTTTAACATTCTTTTCTAAATCAATAAAATATTGTTGTGTTTCCATATTAGTTCAATAAAATCATCGCTGCTTCATATTTTGGTTTAATAATTATTTTTGATTCTTCCAAACATAACTGTTCATATTTTCTTTGAAGTTTTTCTCTAACAGAAATCATTGCTTCTTTTTGATTTAATTTCTCATAAAGAAGAACTCCTGCAAAGACTCCAGCCAGATTATCAAAATTACTTAAGGCATCCGCATCGGAAATTATTTTTTCCTCTAAAGTAATTCGGGGGTTGTTTACAGAGCCACGATGATTAATTATACAATTTTTTACTTTTTCAATCTTTTCTGCAGAATAATTAAACTCTTTTAATTTTTTTACGGCTATCTCTGATCCAGTAATATGATGATTTTCTCTTCCGTAAATAATAGAACCAATATCATGAAGCCATGCGGCTAATTCTACTATTTCGATATCGGCATTTAATTTTTCAGCTAAAGCTATCGCATAATTTCTCATAGGAACAAAATGAAATTTATAAATTTCAAAATCATATTTAGCCGTAGATTTTTTTGTTTCTGCTTCAACAAATTTTCTAATTTCTTCAATAATATTTTTATTTTCCATTTTCCTCTTTTCTGAATATAATTAATTTTTAATTAATTCTTTCTCTTCAATTTTTTCTAAAATTTCTTTCCAGTTCTCTACTCTCGTGATTAAAGTTCCTTCCAAATTCCCCTGGTTCCATGGAGAATTCATTAAAAAAACAGTAATCCTTTTCTGATTGCATTCTAATGCGTAAGATAAACAATCGTCCATTAAAAGAGAAACCCCCAACCTCTCGCAAATATCTGCTTTGCTTTGCCCTTCTGTCTCATGATTTTTAGAATAGAAAACGGAAGAGTAATTTCCCTTAAAATTTCTTTCTAAACAACTTTCGGTTATCTCTCGCATATCTATTCCCAAATCAAGCAATCTTGAAGTAAGGATAATATTTTCTGCATCTCGACTCAAAAAAGATAATCCTTCTCGTGCTCCTTGGAGCGGAAGAAGATTTCTAAATGATGCAGATTTATAAAATTTAATCATCGTTCTATCTTTTTCTTTTTTTGAAACTCGAAAAGATTCTTCTAATCGATATGAAAAAATATCTCTTTTTTTAAAAGAAGTTCCATTTTCACAATTCCAAAAAGCAATAAAGGGATTTATGAAATCTAAGAGTAAATCATCAATATCATAAGCAATTTTTATTTTCATTTTTTATGTCACTCCTCAAAATCTAAAATTTTGATTGTTCGACTCTTCAGATTAAACATAGGCACCTTGCAAAAATCAGGTTCATTGCCCATCTTCTCCTGATAGGGGGTCTTGCTTTCCCAAGAGGATACAGAGACTATTAAAATATTATTGTAATACGAAATTGCACTTTTATGAATATGTCCCGAAATAAAAATATCCGGAATTTTTCTGATAATAAGCGAATCCTCTTCCGAAGGGAAATACTGAACTGAAGAGTGGGAGGGGGCAAGATGCCTGTTTTTAAGAAGGTAAGTCATTATTTTTTCCGGAGCATTAAGTGCATCCTCTTTCATAAGTCGAGGAATTGTGTTTGCATAGTAAGGGTACGAAAATCCATGATAAGTCAGAACATCAAAACCAGAAAAGTTATTTGTTCCTCCAATATTTACATAAGCAGGATTTCCAGTAAGAATCGCATTTTTCAAATTATGAATACTCCATGCATATCTTTCATTTAAAGCGGGCTGAGGCTCCATAAGTCTAACTCCGTCGTGATTTCCCGGGGAAATGATTATCTTAAT
The DNA here is from genome assembly GCA_964363345.1 of Candidatus Woesearchaeota archaeon. Taxonomy (GTDB): domain Archaea; phylum Nanobdellota; class Nanobdellia; order Pacearchaeales; family GW2011-AR1; genus RBG-13-33-26. The sequence goes on from CAYIHY010000011.1 coordinate 19,066, forward strand.
ATCTTTTCTTATTTTAGATAAAAGTTCTGCAAGCCCGATAAATTGATCTTCAATATCTTTAATTTTTAAGTCTCTTTCCTGTGTCGGATAAGTCCCGACCCCTGCAATTAGATCCCCCACTAAAAAAAGATATTTTATTTTTTCGGATTCTTCTTTTCCTGGCCCATTTCCGTTAAGATAATCAATAAATTTCAAAAAACTATTTTCCAAAAAAAGTTTGCTCCCATAATGCAAATCTCCAAGGAATAAAACAGATTCATCTGCAAAAGATTTTTTTCTCTCAGGAAGGGAGGAATCCGGGAAAACAAGATCACTTGCAAATAAAATTTCCTTATTTCCAAAACCACTGAATCCCAAAACAGAATCCAAACTTATTTCTTCTGCTTTTTCATATAATTTTTGATTATTTTGATTTATTAAAACTCTAATTCTTCCTGTTAAATCTTCAACTTCAAGAAGCATATTTTTATTTTTTGTGATGGTTTTATTAGCAACAATTCCGATTATGGAAATTCCCTGCCTGCTGTTTGAAATTTTATTTATTGAAACCAAATTTTTCAGGGAAGAGTTATCAAGAAGAATTTTTCTCATTTCAGAAAATCTATTTCTAAAATATCTCGTAAAATCTGCCGCTTCAATTTTTTTAATTGTCGTCGGATAAGAAGATAAAATTTTTATTTTGTCAAAATTAAATTCCTTTGTTTCTTGTTTCTCTTCTTTCTTTTCATTAACAATTTCGTGGGAAATTTCTATACTTAATCCCAATTTTATTTTTAATCTTTCAAGTTGCTGTTGATTTTCTTTCGGAAGCGCAGAAAAAATCTGAAAAACTTTTTCTTTATTCTGGTCAAAAAGATTTTTAGTTATAATTCTCTGATGAGTTGTGTCTCTTATTTTTTCCATAATTAACTTGACAGATTCAACATCACTGGTCTCGTTAAAAATATTAAGAACTTCATTATCCAATAAGAATCCTTTTTCCAAGCAGAATCGAAGTATTTCTGGAGTGTTCATTTTTCAAATTATATTTATTCATTTCTTTAATTATCCAGGGATTCTAAAATAATATCTTTAGCTTTCCCCATAATATCACGTGAAATTGCAAGTTTGATTTCTCTCATTCTTCCGCCTCTGCCTTTTGAAATAACATTAACCGTAATAATTCCGAGCATATCAAATTCCTGGATAATATCGCTCACTCTTCTCTGAGTTAAAATTTCAAGTCGATATTTCTGACACATGTCTCTGTAAAAATTATAAACTTCCCCCGTAAAAAGATGATGATCTGGATTTTTTTCAGATAATTTAATTATAGAACTCAAAACAAGCTGAAACTGCTTTGGCTCCGATTTTATCACATCAAGAATTTTATCTCGCTCTATTTTTTCATTTGCTTCATCTATATATTTTAAATAAATTTTTTTTGAATTATCCCTCTCTGCAAGTTCGCCAGCAATTCTTAGCAAATCCAAAGCTCTTCTCGCATCTCCATGTTCTCTTGCAGCAAGCGCGGCGCATTTAGCAACAACACCCTCTTCCATAACTCCTTCCTTAAAAACATCCTGAGCCCTCTTTGTTAAAATATCCTGCAACTGTAGAGCATTATACGGGGGGAAAACAATTTCCTCTTCCGAAAGCGAACTCTTAACTCGCGGATCTAATTCATCAAGAAAAGTAAGATTGTTGCTTATTCCAACAAGGCAAATTTGAGATTTTGAAAGTTCAGGGTTTAATCTTGTAAGATTGTAAAGAAAATCATTTGAAATTTTTTTAGTTGTCTGATCTATTTCATCCAATACCAAAACAATAAGCTGTTTCTCAGAATCAATTGTATCAATAAATTTATCATAAACTGATTGGGTTGGAAGTCCTGTTGCGGGAACCTCTCCTCCGAATTTTTTAATAAGTTCTGCAAGAATTCTATATTCTGTATCAGACACTTTTTTCAATTTGCAGTTTAGATATTCTATTCTTAATTTGAAATCAGAATCTTTTTTCTCTCTTTTTAATAATTCATTTTTTACATACTGGATAGAAAGTGTTTTCCCTGTTCCTGTTTTCCCATAAAGAAAAAGGTTGCTTGATCTTTCTCCTCTCAAAACAGGCGCAAGAATAGAAGCTATCTGTTTAATCTGTTTGCTTCTGTGAGGGATATCATCTGGTTGGTAGCTATTCTGCAACATAGACTTATTATTAAAAATACCATTATCATCAAATGCTTCAAAAATTTTATTTAATTCCTCACTTGTCTCATTTCCCATCATACCCCCACACTTAAGTTTCCTGTGGAGAATCTTAAGTTATAGATTATCTTCATCGATATTTATTTTTTTTATTATATAAAGAGTTATGACTACTAAGAAAGAAAGACACCTTTATTTCTAATGGAAAGCTGGTTTTATGAGGAAAACTGATTAAAAAAATTAGGTGATTGTTACATTTTAGCACCAAAAAGGCTTAAAAATTAGCT
>CAYIHY010000012.1:0-18427 GCA_964363345.1 Candidatus Woesearchaeota archaeon
ATTTGTGTAAGGAGGGCGGTTTAGTGCGGATTTGTACTAATCACCTTAAATAATAAAAGAACGAACTATTTTTGTCGGCTCTCTTAATGAGTCTATAATAAATCAAAGAGAGATATTCAAGATAGCTTTGGAAGAAAATGCCAGTTCGGTTGTATTAATGCATAATCATCCTTCAGGGGATCCAAATCCAAGCATGACCGATATAGAAGCAACTCAAGAGATGTTAAAAGCGTCAGAAATATTAAAAATTCCTTTGATTGATCATATTATACTGGGAGATAAGAAATATTTCAGCTTTAAAGAAAAAGGGTTAATTTAATCTTGCAATTGTTTTCTTAATCTCTTCCCTTTATCTGTAAGCTCGTAAAGTCTTCCTGTTTTCTCTTTGGGGTTTATGCATTCAGCTAACTTTCTCTTTCTAAATTCTCTAAGAATATCACTTACATTATTCAAGCTTAAATCAGTTTTTTCTTTAATCTGTGTTGGAATCAGAGGCTTATCCATAACTTTTAGAATTTTAGTTCTTTGTCTACCTTTGATAACCCAAGAATAATCCTCGTAGTTTTTTAACATACTTAGAAGTGCAATTTCGGTATAAAAAGATTTACACTGAATCTATACCGAAGAATTTATAAAAGAGCAAAATTATTAATAAAAATGAAAATTCTTGTAGGGGTTCCAATTTATGTAGGGATGGGATATTGTTTTAAGGAATTCATTGAGGCAATTTCAGAAATCGACTATCCCAATTATGATATTCTTTTGGTGGATAATTCAAAAACACAAACTTTTTTTAACGAATTAAAAAATCTTGAAAAAACAAAAAGAATTAAAGTTTTATATGATCCCACAAAAGAAGAAAAAAATTATAACAGAGTCTGCTCTTCAAAACAAATTATTATAAATTATGCAAAAGAAAATAATTATGATTACATCCTTTTTATGGATGCAGATACTATCCCGCCAAAAAATATTATAAAAGAATTGCTTAAATGGGATAAAGAGGTTATTTCAGGAATTTATCTAAGAACGGAAATAAAAGATGGAAAAAACGTAGAAATTCCAAATGCGATAAAATCAATATCTAAAGAAACAGATCAGAAAGAATATAAGAAATTTTTAGAAAAATCTGGAATGACCGAAGAAGAACTTGAAAAATCATTGGAAGAAGGAAATGAATTGTTCAGACCATTGAGTTTTTATGAGTTATATTCGGATAAATTATTTGAAGTTATAATCTGTTCTCCAGGTTGTATGTTAATAAGCAGAAAAGCATTTTCATCATTAAATTATAAACTTTATAATCAAGTAGAATATGATTTACCCTATCTTAAAGGATTAAGAGAAAAAGGATTTAAAATTTATTGTTATCCTAAAGTTTTCTGTGACCATATCATTGGAAAAAGTAAATTTCCAGAAGGAAAGTATCATTTAAAATAGAAATCCAAGTGCAACAAGAATTATCCCTAATATAATCTCGAGAACGATAAGCCAGTTTATTGATTTTTTATTTTTTAGCAATTTTGCTGCCCAGCTCAAAAGAGGTTTTTTAAAAATTAACACAACTAAACTTTTAGAAATAAAATAAATTCCAAGAGCATATAAAACTATTTCCAGCACCATCTTCTAATTAATTTAATTGGAATAGATATATAAATATATTCTATTGCACTTTAGATATCATGAAAATAAAAAAATACATTTTCCTAGGAAAAACTTTATTTTTTCCCGATCAGGGAATTCTTGCAGTCGGAGATTTGCATTTAGGGTTTGAATACAAGATGCAGCAGTCTGGAGTTCTTGTTCCTGAAGCGCAGGTTGAAGAAATAAAAACAGAGCTGAAAGAAATTTTTGATGAAATAAAAGAAAAAAACTTCAAGCTGAAAAAAATTGTTTTTATCGGAGATATAAAGCATTCTTTCTCCTATGAATGGAAGGAAAAAAATTATTTCAGAGAAATTCTCAATTTTTTAAAAAATTATGTTGAAGATAAAAATATAATTCTGATAAAAGGAAATCATGACACGATTGATTATTCATTCAGCGACAGATTAAAAGATTATTTTATCGAGGACGAAATTGCATTCAGCCACGGGCACGAAGCATTTCCGGAAATTTTTGATGAAAAAATAAAAACAATTGTAATCGGACATCTTCATCCTTCAATAATTTTATCAGACAAGCAAAATATCAAACGGGAAAAATACAAATGCTTTCTCGTCGGAAAATTCAAGAAAAAAGAAATAATAATTCTTCCTAGTTTTTTGGCAACGATTGAAGGAACAACAATAAATAATATAAAAGATGAGTATGAAGATTATTTTTCAATAATTCCTAAAAAAAATCTTGTTGATTTTGAAACATTTGTTGTCGGAGAAAAAGAAGTTTATGATTTTGGAAAAATAAAAAAACTAGTTTAAGACAATAAAACGTCTACATAAACTATTTAAATAGTCAGTATATAATTTCATCATTCGATAAAAAATAGGGAAAAATGGAAGAGGAAGAAAAAAAAGAAGTTCAAGTCAGGCTTTTAGATAAAAAAGAAGTTAAGGAAGAAGATATTACAGACATTCTAAAGGCGATAGCTCCAGGGACTTCACTTAGGACTGCAATTGAGGGTGTTCAGAAAGCAAACACGGGTGGGCTGGTAGTTGTCTACAATGACTTTATCCAGGGCATGTTTGAAGGAGGTTTCAAAATAAATGCGAGATTTACTCCGCAGAGAATTATTGAACTTGGGAAAATGGACGGCGCTATAATTATTTCCAAGGATTTAAAAAAAATTCTTTATGCCAATGTTTTACTTACTCCTGATCATTCGATTCCTTCTGATGAAACCGGAACAAGACACAAGGCAGCCGAGAGAACTGCGAAACAGGCGGGAACAATGGTAATTGCAGTTTCTCAGAGGAGGGATGAGATTGCACTTTTTTATAATAAATTGAAATATGTAATAAGAGATACCAATGATATTATCAGAAGAGCAACATCAATACTTCAGATTGTTGAAAAGCATAAAGATATTTTTGACAGGAACAGAATGGAGTTGGACAAGGAAGAGCTGAAGAAGTCACCTCGGCTGATTAAGGCACTTTTGCTTATTCAGAGAGGAATGATAATTCTTAACACTTCTGAAACTTTGAAATCTTATCTTATTGAACTCGGAGTTGAGGGGACGATTGTAAAATCAAGGTTAAAAGAACTTCTTCACAAAGTTGAAAAAGAAGTTGACGAGGTCATAAAAGATTATTCAAAACACGGGCTTATAAAATCAAAGAAAATTCTTTCGATACTTAGTTATGACGAGCTGCTTGAGATAGATAATATTCAACAGTGCCTTGGAGTTTCTGAAGAGTCTATTATTCCTAAAGGATATAGAATTCTTGATAAAGAGGGAATGCCTTCAGGGGAGATAGATATTTTAATTAAAAATTTCAGAAATCTTAGTTCTATTTTGGAGCTTAAGAAAGAAGATTTAACTCCTTTGTTCGGGGAAGAAAAAGCGAGCGAGATTTTTGATGAGATAGAACATATAAGGGAATAAAGATTACCAATTGTTATCAAGAACTCTTTTCCAAACCTCGTGAGTTGGTTTTATCCATTCAACGTTTAATCTTTCAAATTCTATACCAGACCAAATTGCTAATTGAGGTGCAGAATAATTTCCCTTATATTCAAAAGGAGATATACGAGATTCCCAATATTTTTTTGATGCGACATCCATTGTTTTTTTTGTTGAAATTCCTAATCCTTTTGATTCACGATATAATTCTCTTTCTATATATGCTCTTTCAACGACGTAGGCTTTATCTTTAGGATTTAATTCAAAACTTAATAGTATCACTTTTTTCCTTCTACAAAGATCATGCATGAGATAACCCCAAAAATTTGGAAATTCTGAATTTTCCAACCAAGATTTTGGTTCTGGTTCCAACAATCCTTCGATTACTCCCTCATGAGCTTCGTCAGGTAAATTAGCTCCTCTTCCGAATACAATGAATCTTCTGCTAGGAATCAGTCCAGAAAAATCATCAAAACAAAAAGTTGTACATCCTTCTATCCCTTTATTCTGCATTGAATGATATGCTTCTTCATTTGTATAATGATATCCAACAATTTTATTTATTGTTTTATCTTTCATATCAAAATGGTGATATTTCCATTTATAAATTTGATTAATCATTTAGAAATATGGGCCCGGAAAAGAAAATTTCCCTGCGGGTATTTCTAATTCCGACCAACTCAATCCTTCATGGGCCCGGAGGGAATTGAACCCCCATCAATCGCTCTCTCTGCAAACTTGCGGAGATCGAAAATCTCTGATTTGCTCTGGAGGCGATTATATTGCCGTTGTACTACGGACCCCGAATGATGTTCACGAGTTTTCCTCATCGCAATAAGCGAACGAACGAGTGGGCTCATGAGCTTAAAATTATTAGAGAAATCTTGTTTTTTAATGTTTCCAATAGTTATTATTATTCTACCAAAAAATAAATATATTTTTTGAACTTTCTATCAATTAATCTAGAAATTTCAGAATTTTCTGGTAAATTCAATTCATATCTTGCAATTTGCCCTTTTTCAAAAAGATTATCTAAGGTTTCTCTTACTCCCTTACATAAATAGGTATCTGCAGGTTCATGAAGAAGTTTAGAAAAATGATTATAAATGTCATCCCACTAACAAATCTTTTTTTATTTAATAAAAAACAGATTATCTGCTCACTATCTATGGATTTTGTCATTCTTTTATTTACTCAACTTTCAAAACTTTAATCTTGAAAATTAATTTTTTTCCTGCTAAAGGATGATTTAAATTTAGAATTACTGAGTCTGATTTGACTTCTGAAATCATCACGGGGATATTTCCCTGAGGAGTCTGCATAACAAGAGTCATTCCGATTTGTGGTTCTGGTTCTGTTGGCAAAACGCTTCTTGGAACTTCCTGAGACAATCTATCGTCGGGCATTCCGTATCCGTCTTCCGGCTCGATTTCAAATTCTTTTTCTTCATCAATATTCATTCCCAAAACTGCTTTTTCAAATCCAGGAATAACCTGCCCTTCTCCAACAACAAATGTCAGAGGATGAGAATGCTCTTCATGCTTTGAAGTATCAAAAATTTCTCCGTTCTCAAATCTCCCCTCATAGTCAAGGGTTACTTTATCTTTGTCTTTTATAGCCATACAAAAGTTAGAATAAATTGCTTATTTAAATGTTCCGAAAAATTATTTATAATTTTTCCATTTCATTAATTTCTTCATCAGTTATAGAACAGCCCTTGAATTTTACCGCATACAATAATGCGTCCAGGACATTGTGATTTTTTAATTTGAAGATTCCTTTTTTATAAAGAATATACATTAATTCTGCTGAACGAATAAATCTGTACCCCTGAAAAAATTTGAAATTTTCTTTTTTGACTGTTATTCCAACGTGCAATTTTTTCTGAAGCAGAGCAAGAAGATTTTCGGGCTTTTCGCTGAGAACTCTTACTGTTCTTTCATCTACCGAGATTACATTTTTTATATTTTTTTCATCAAGCAGTTTGCTCAGCGCAAGGCAGGACGCTTCACCCAAATCTATTATGTGAATTGCAGTTTCTCTTCCAAAAAAAGTATCGTTTGAAACATCCAAAAAATCTTTTGTCATCTTGGAAATTTTATTTTCATCAATTCCAAATGCTGAAGGCATTTCAAGAACATTTTCTTCTAGCAATTCTTTTAATCTTAATGCTTCAAGTTCAAATCTTTTTATTGTAAGCGGGCGATCAATGATTTCCTGTTTTACTTCTCGTGTAATAAGAAATTTTCCGTTGAATATTTTTTTTAATTCTCTAAATTCCTGGAACAGCCCATTCATTGCAAAATTTATCAAAGTTCCTGAATCAAAAACTATTGCTTTAGATTTTTGTTCAGAAAATCTTGCACTTCCTGATGCTGTTTTGGGGGAAGATAAAGGTTTCATTTTAATTCTTTGTAAGTCGGTTTAGTTGTTAAAATTTTGTATATAGAGAAAATAGCAACCCCGCTCCAAAAAATGTTTAATACAACAACAGGCCATAACTTAGCATAGAAAGAACTTATTAATACTCCAATTCCTCCAAAAAGATTCAGAAGATTATATGGGATTGAATTAAATTTTACTTTTTTAGTAGATAATAAAAGATAATCCAAAATCATTAAGAACATTCCAATCCATCCGAGAATTTGGTAAGTGTCAAAAATCATTTGAACATATCCTCGGCAAGTTTAATTCTTGATTTGACGTCGAGAGTTTTTGTAAGAGGAACTTCGTAAGTTTCCGGTTTTTGTCCTGCATAACTTGCTAATTCGTATAAAGAAACTCCTAAAAGATGCGCTGTTTTTTCCATAGAAATTCCGTGTTCGTAAATTTTTGAGGCTTTGTTAATCTGCGCTTTTCTGAAAACGTCCTGAATATAAATTTTTAATGCGCCTGAAAGTTTTGAAATTATTTTTTGAATCAAAGCAAGAGATTCTCTTAATTGTTTATCATCTTTTTTTCTTAGGGCATTTGATAAATCATCAAAAGTAGAAATTATTGATTTGTAAAAATCGCCCCATCCCGGAAATTCCTGAAACTTTCTTCTCTCGACAATTTTGCTTAAAGAATAAATCGCGACAGCAACAGCAATATTGTCGGGGTCCTGAGTTATTGAGGCGGTGTGAATTGTCTGGTCACTTAAGTCTTTCAGCTTGAATGAATCATTATTTTTAATAGCGTCTTTTGCTTCTTGAAGAATACGCATCACATTCTCTTTTTCCTGCATAGTTAGTTTAAGAAATTATTATTAATAAATGTTAAGTTTTTATATTCTAAAATATTATATTGATTATGAAAAAAGTGCTTCTTGATACGAATTTTATTCTCTCATGCATTCGGAAAAAGATTGATTTTTTCAGTGATTTGAAATTTTGCGGATTTAAGATTTTAATTCCTGCTGAAGTTGTAATTGAACTTGAAAAAATTCTAAAAACCGGCGGGGGAAAATTCAAAGAAGAAGCAAGAATTGCATTGAGTCTTTTAAAGCAGAATGATTTTGAAAAAATTAATTTAAATACAAAAAATGTGGACAACGGAATTGTAAAAATAGCAGGAGAAAACAAAGAATATATTATCGCGACTTTAGACAGAGAAATAAAAAGCAAAATAGAAAACCAAAAACTCGTCATAAGGGGCAACGGAAAATTAGAAATTATATGAGGGAGTAATGTTTTTAAACCGATTTTTGCTATAATTTTTAAGAAAATGTTCTATTTAATTGAAGTAGAGGATTACATACGTGTAGAACCAAAATTGTTCGGATTGCCTACTCTTGAGTCCGTCGACAAACAGCTTAAAGAAACTTATGCAGATTATTACAATAAAGATATTGGAAAAGTTATTTCAATAATTGAAGTTCTTGAAGTCGGTGAGGGAGTTTTGATTCCCGGCGACGGCGCAACTTATTACCGCTCAAGATTTAAATTGCTTGTTTGGAAACCCGAATTGCAGGAGCTTGTTTATGGAGTTGTTTCTGAGATTACAAATTTTGGAGCATTCATGGATTTAGGAGCAATGAAAGGAATGATTCACATCAGCCAGACAATGGATGATTATGTAAGTTTCAACAAATCAAATTCATTAATCGGAAAAGCATCAAAGAGAAATTTGAAACAGGGTGATTTATGCCTTGCAAGAGTTGTTGCTATAAGTCACAAGGGCGGAGATTTGAAGATTGGATTAACAATGAGACAACCTGGCTTAGGAAAATTAGAATGGATTAAAGAAGACTCAGCAAAGAAAAACAAAGCTGCTCAAAAAGAAGCTAAAGACGAAGAAAAGGCGGCTAAAGGTGAAAAGAAAACTAAGGGGAAGAAAAAATGAAAACAAGAGCTTGTAAAATCTGCAATACAATTCACGAAGAAGATAGATGCCCTAAATGTGAATCAAAAGAAAATACTGAAAGTTTTAAGGGAAGAATAGTTTTGCTTAATCCCGAGAAATCAGAGATTGCGCCAAAACTTAAATTAAAAGACAAGGGGAACTTTGCGATAAAAACAAGATGACTGAAAAATTGATTATAGTGAAAGAAAAGAAAAATCCTATTTTTGACAGAAGAGAAATTGAGATAAATGCTTTGCTTAGTGTAAGTCCTAAGATAAAAGAAGCTGAAGAAATGATTGGAAAAGAATTCTCTGCAAATCCGGAAAATGTTAAGATCAAAAAGATAAAGGGAAGATTTGGTTCAACTAATTTTATTATCACTGCGAATATTTATACTTCAAAAGAAGAAAAAGACAAGATTGAAACTAAAATTAAAACGCCAAAAAAGAAAGTAGCTAAGAAATAATAAAATGGGAAAGAAAGCAAAAGCAAATAAGAAAGGAAAGAAACCGCACAAGAACAAACCAACAAGCAAGAAATATACTAAGTATAAGATTGTCGGAGATAAAGTCGTAAGAGAAAAAAACTGCCCTCGTTGCGGGCCAGGAGTTTTCTTAATGAATAATAAAGGAAGACTTTATTGCGGGAAATGCCATTATTCTGAATATGCTGATAAAGCTAGCAAATAGTTATGGGCATTTATCAATATAGAAGTTGAATACGAAAGTAAAGCTAAGTAAATAAATATTAGTTTCTTGAAGAACCGATAATATTTAATAGAATTAACATTAAGTTATAATGATTATGACCCTAAGAGTGAATTATATTTAACTATAAAACTCTAGGTGAAATCTACTCTTGACGAAAGTTTAGAAATCTATTTAAATGATATTTCTATAGAAGAGATATGGCAAAACCAATCAAATCAACACCAGTATTAAGTGGTGAAGAAGCTAATGAATTTTTATCTAAAATGATAAAGGTAGAGGAAACCAGAATTACCTCTAAACAAATTGAATTCTCAAAAGAAATAGAACAAAATATGAAATTGCTAAATGTTTGTTAATCTTTATAGAAACACTTAAAATTGTGTCAAACTTATTGGATAGAATGGTTGAAGATTGTTCTGAAGATGTGAAAAAACTTTTAACTCGTTTTACTCCCAAAGGAATTGAGTTTGGAAAGCCGATAAAACTATTATCATTCAAAAGTGGAGGATTAACAGAAGAACAAATTAAAGAAGAACTTTTTAATTTTGACTTTCTACAATTTAGTTATAAACAAGATAGAAATGAAGAAGCAAGATATGTTCTTTATTTTGTTTATAGCAAGAAATATGGGAGAGCTTTTGTTATAACATTTAGAGAGAAGATTAGAATAATTACAATATTCCCTCTTGGTCGCCATACTCTTAAAAAATACTACAAAAATAAATTTAAAAAGGAGAAAGAGTTATAATTAATATGAAAAAAGTGCTTTCTTTTGACTTTGATTATAGTAAAGAAGATGATGTCTTGACTATCTTTGATTATTCAAAACCAATTAAAGAAACTATAGAATTCTCTGAAATTTTGAATGTGTCTATAGGAAAAAATGGAGAAATAGTTGGATTAGAAATATTTGACACTGGAGAATTTCTTAAAGCTCTGAATCCAGAGATAAATAAAGATTTTTTGTCAAAATTGAAGAAGGTTGAATTAGAACAGATTGAATTTAGAAACACTTGGTATATTGCATTATTGTTGCGTTCCGATAAAGAAATAATCTCCCAGCAGTTACCCCCACTTACTAAGAGAACTTATGAAAGTCCTTTAATCGCTTCTTGTGTTTAAAGAGTTTAAAACACCGGAATCAATGTTTTTAAACTAAATTACCTTATTTCATCTATGAAGAAAGAATTAATTTGGAGAGGATTATTTTTTCTGCTTTTTATAATATTTTTTCTCAGTTCTTTGGGATATCTTCATGTAATAGATAAATTTGCTGATTATAGTAAGATAGCAAATTTCTTTGGACTAAGCGAAAAGGCAATATTTAACAACATTATCTATCTTCATATCATCGGAGCTATAAGTACTATATTCTTAATTATAGAAGCATTAATTATTATCATTTCTTTTTCTACCAAAAAAGAATATACTCAGCTAAATTTTATTAAGGGTATTAACAAATTTTTTAAAGATAAATTTGATAACTTGACAGAGGATACAATTAAATTAATGATTGGAATGTTTTTTGCTGGTGTAGTAAACATCTTTTTTATAAACTTTCAAGTGTTTAAGTGTTATGTTGTTACAATCTCTGGAGGATTATATACTTATTGCGGAACCCCCGAACAATTCACCTATCTAATGATAGCATGGGTGTGTTTAGCATATGCTGTTCTACCTAAAAAGTTACTGAAGAGAAAGCCAAATTGATAATTTTTAATCTGCTAGCATACAAAATCTATTTATACCTATATGGTTAATTAATTTACTATGGAAGAGTATAACAATTCTCCTCAAAATTATAACCAATGGTTAGATAACTCCCCATCCCTTCAGCAAAAACCCAATAAAAAAATCTGGCTGTTAATAATTATTCCCTTTTTAATAGGAGTAATTGGATTAGTTCTTTTTTATTTCTTGTCTTACCCAAAAACAATTTCAGAAAACGAATTTTCTCAAGGAACAACTTTTGAGTTAAAAGAGAACAAAGAAATAAAATTTACTCTTGATGAAGAAGAACATAGTATAAAAGTAAATTCTACCAATGATAATTCAGTAGATTTAATTATTCAAAGTAGTCCAATTCAAATAAATATTAATATTGGAGAAGAAAAAAAGTTTGATTTAAATAATGATGGTTTTTTTGATATTAAAATAAAATTGAATAGTATTAATAAAGGGATTCCCGATTTATACCTTAAAAAAATCCATGAAAGTATATGCACTGAAAATTGGACTTGTGAAAATTGGAGTTCTTGTTCTAAAGGAAATCAAACAAGAGTCTGCATTGATTTAACCCATTGTGGAACTACTAAAAGCAAGCCATCAATAATCCAAAGTTGTGTTGCTGTTGAAACTTGTATTGAAGAGTGGAATTGCACTAATTGGAGTTTATGTGTGAGCGGGAACAAGACAAGAACTTGCATAGATTCTGCAAATTGTGGCACAACAAAAATAAAGCCTTCTGAAAGAGATAGTTGCGAAAACATTGGTGAATGTTTAACAGACGCAAATTGTAACGACGGAGATTCTTCTACAAAAGACACTTGTAACACTTCTGAAAAATGTTTGCATAGCATAATAACAAACTGTGTAACTGGGGATAATTATTGCCCTATAAATTGTGATTATTCAACGGATAAAGACTGCGAAGTTACTGACTCTATAAAAGTTGAATGTGGAGAGAATATTTGGTGTTATCATGATAAGGTTGTGGAATTAGGAAACCCTGATTCCTGTGCAAATATTAATAATTATTGGAATGATGTTGACCAAGGAGTAGTGGGAAATTGTTATTATCAAATTGCGATAAATACAAGAAACTGCCCTTTATGTGAAAGGATTATAAAACAAGATATACATAATTTATGTGTACGAGAGGTTTGCTAAAATATTCAAAAACAGAGATGTGTTTAATTATAATATTTCTTATGGGCAAATTAATTCTAAAGAACTAATTTAATAAGCCCGCAAAATTTCTCTTTTTTATAAAGAATATGAAGGGGAATTGACAGCCGAGGGTTTTAAAGTAAAAATTATAACCCTAGGAGGTTCTTCAAGCTGATCAAAAAGATAACTTGAAGCCTCTCCTGGGGAAAAAGAGGTGATAGAAATTAGAGATAATCGGGCTATTTAAATGTTTCGTTATTGTTACCATCCAAAAATGACAAGCGTGAATTATCTAAAAGTAGTAAATTAAAAAATAAAATTCTGATATTTTAGGCACTACAAATTGATTAATTAGGCACTACGGAAGATATTTTTAGGCGCTACAGGGGAAATCGTAAGAACTTCTTTTAATTTTAATCCTTCTGAATCATAATTAGCAAGATTAGAAATTCGTATTTTCTCACCAAACTGTTCTAAAAAAACAGGAATTTTATTTTTTTCTCCAAGGTATAAACTTAAATGAGTATAAGGCCTCCAAAATTTTCTGCGTTGGCTTCTTGGAACATAAACTCCGATGATTGATCCACGTTCAATTTGATTTTCATGGGATAAAATTTTAGGTGATTCATTATTTGTCGGCAAAGCAGTTATCTGAGGATGGTTTCTCATTTTCCATGCATGAGTAACCGGAAATTTAATCCCAAATATGTATTCTGCGCTTAATCTTGCGTATCTTGAACAAAACAAACTGGGAACTTGTTCTTTATTAAAAATTGGAATATCCAACATTACTCTATTGTCTAAAGAGACTTTTTCTGTTCTAATTGGTGCAATTGTCATAGAAAAAAAATAAAAATTGCATTTAAATATTTATTCACTAATTTTATAAAATCAGATTCCCTAAGAAAGATATGAAAAATGAAGGTGATGAAGAAAAAATTTCTGTAAAGCGAGATGATAATCTCCCATTACGCTCACAAGTTAGCGTAAAACAGGACCAAATTCATGATTTGCTGTTCAATCGGGAGCTCGGATGGCAGGAAATTATCTACGATTTGATAAATACTGAGCAATTAAATCCGTGGGATATTGATATAATCATTCTTACAAATAAATATCTTGATAAAATAAGGGCGATGGAAGAGACAGATTTTTTTGTTTCGAGCAAAGTTTTGCTTGCGGCATCGCTTCTTTTAAGAATAAAATCGGAAATCCTGCTTAATCAGTATGTTAAAAGCATTGATGAAATTCTTTTTGGAAAAAAAGAGCAAATTAGAATTCCCTTGGAAAGAATTGAACTTGACGAGGATATTCCTGATTTGATCTCAAGAAGTCCGTTGCCGAGATTGAAAAAAGTTACATTAAAAGAATTGATTGAATCATTGAATAAAGCGATAATTACTGAGAACAGGAGAATAAAAAAGGAAATCATCAGCAAAAACACGCTTAGAGAAAGTTCTTTTTCGCTTCCGCGAAGAAAATTCAGCATAAAAGATAAAATTACAGAAATTTATAGAAATTTGAATGATTTATTCAAACTAAGAGAAGAAAAAAAAGTTCCTTACAGTGAATTTATCAAAGAAAGAGATGAAAAAATTATTTCTTTTCTTCCATTATTATATTTAGAAGACCAGAAAAAAATCTGGCTTGACCAAAAATTTCCGTTCGATGAAGTTCATATCTGGCTTAGAGAAGAATTTCTGAAAAAAAATCCTGACCCGTTTGCAGACTTGAGAAAAGAATTAGAAGAATTTGAAAAGAATTTTAGTGAAGAAGAAATCGAAGAAATTAAAAATGATGAAGAAGAGAAATGAAATTGAAACGGGAAGTTACAATTTGCAAACTTTTACGGAAAGTAAAAGATTTGGAAGAGGAAAATTAAGTTCTAATTATTGAAGGAATTAATTCTGGAAGCCAAATTTTTCTTTTTTTAGAATTATTATTGAAATTAACATAATAAACATAACAATCCTTACGATCTTTAAAACCGATTAATAAAACTTCCCTGAGAAGGTCTCCTCTAAAATTTTTTGCTATTTCAAACTGGTCACATGAAGTTGAATGAGGTATTTCACTATTGTTGGTTGGCCAAAAAACAGGATATTCTCCAGTTTCATCTTGTATAGAATAAGCTTTTGCATAACTCCCCCTATCTAAAGGATTAAGTTCATAAATTTCATCTGAAATTTTTTTAAGAGAAGCATTTCTAAATACGAACAATCTGCTATTGGGATTAGAGAGAAAAATTAAATTAGATAAAAAAGTTTTGATATTTTTATTATTTAGAAAGTCAGCTACTGAATCTGGATAAAAGAATCTTGTTCTTCTGAAATATTTGTATTTCTCGCCAAAATCTCCTTGGTGAAACATTAATTGCTCCAGTGTTCCTTCTTGCATATGTTCTCTTATTCTTAATGCTTATAAACTTTATTTCTTTTATTAATTTATGAAATGCGGAGTTTTATTTTCTGGCGGAAAAGATTCAACTTATGCGACATATTTAGCAAAAAAAGAAAGTTATGAAATTGGCTGTTTAATTTCTATAATATCAAAAAATAAGGAAAGTTACATGTTTCATACTCCATCAATAAAAAAAACAGAAGAACAGGCAAAATTGATGGGCATTCCGATAATAATTTGGGAAAGCGAAGGCAAAAAAGAAGATGAATTAAAAGATTTGGAAAAAGCTATAAGACTTGCAATAAAAGAACATCATATTGAAGGAATTGTCACTGGTGCGATTCAGAGTGTCTATCAGAGTGTGCGAATTCAAAGGATTTGCAATAGATTAAATATTGAATGTTTTAATCCGCTTTGGCAAAAGCAAGAAAACGAATATTTGCAAGAATTAATTAATGAAAATTTTAAAATTATTATCACCGGAGTTTTTGCTTATCCTTTAGACGAAAAATGGCTAGGAAAGGAAATTGATAGAAAATTTGTTGATGAGATTAATGAACTAAACAGAAAATATAAAATTTCGATGATTGGAGAAGGCGGAGAATTTGAAACTTTTGTTGTCAATTGCCCTTTATTCAAAAAACCTCTGAAAATAAAAACGTTCAATGACTTTAAAGAAGGAGAAAACAGCTGGCGGAGAGAATTAAAATGATTTTAAGAAAATTAGTCAGAAAAAAGAAATTTTATGAGACCGATTTTTGGAAAGATACACAACCAATTCGATGGGGGATTCTTTTTCTATTTTCTGGCCTCTTTAGTTATATAGAATCAAAAATGTCTAATTATGAATTAGCAAATTATTGGGGAGGAAACATTCTTCCATTATCTATGGTAGCAATCCTTGCAGGAATAATTTTTATTATTGGAGGAATAATTAAAAAAATTAAGAATAAAAAAAGAAGATGATTCTTATAATAAATGTCTGCAAAGAGCGGCTTCATTATTTTGAATTTGTAAAACCGATAGAAAAAATTATTGGAAAAGATTTTTTTACAAAACATTATTCGGAAGTCAATGAAGAAGATTTAAGAAAAGCGGACAAAATAATAATTTGTGGAACGAGTTTGAAGGATAATCAGTTTGTTAAGGATATAAAAAATTTTGAGTGGATTAAAAATTATAAAAAACCGATTCTTGGAATTTGCGCGGGAATGCAGATTATTTCATTAGTTTATGGTGCGAAAATAAAAAAAGAAACTGAAATTGGATTTTACAAAGAGAGATTTATTTATTATTTTTTAGGATTGTCCTCAGAAAAAGAGGTTTATCATCTGCACAATAATTATGCAACTCTTCCGAAAGATTTTGAATCATTTGCTAAAAATAAAATTCCTCAGGCAATAAAACATAAAACTCGGGAAATTTACGGCGTTTTATTCCATCCTGAAATAAGAAATGAAAAAATGATAATTGAATTTGCTGAGTTATAAAGTAGATAAATCAAAAGATTTAATAATTTATTTTTTAAGAATTTTATTATATCTTCAGCACACTTTCTTTCCCTGTTCTCCTCCCGCCCGCACTCGACAAGTCAGGATGGAATAAACTCGTGCGACCGCTCGCCATATCCTTAACTTTGAATTTTCCACTTTTGACTTCATCTGCTCCGACGAAGATTACTTTATTTATTTTATATGAGTTAGCATAATCCAATGCCTTGCTCGGCTTTCCGTAAAACATTACAACACTTTTATTTTTCTCACGAAGTTTTTGGCTGAGTTCAATTGCTTTTTTATCCTCGTCAAGAGAGACAACTAAGTATTCGATGTTATCGGGCTCAATTTTTGAAATTAAAAATATTGGTTCAATTCCAAAAGATATTCCAGTAGATTCATTATTGTTTATTAAATAAGTTCCTCCACCCGTAATTGCAACATTAATATCTTTAGACCAGACTTCAAATACACTTCCGATGTAATAAGAAAAACCTCTTGCAAGATAAGGCCTGAACTCAACTTCAACTCCAAAAGATTTAGCATATTTTTTCAGCTCTTCAATTTCTTTATAAAACTCAAATTTTTTAAAAAATTCCTCGGGCTTTGTAAAGATATCAACAAGTTTTTCTGCTTTATATTTTTTTAAATTTGCTTTTACTTCCTCTTTTGAAAGTTTGTCTAATTTATCAATTTCTCTTATAACATCAATAGAGTCTGTTTCTTTTATACCCTCTTTTTTTACTATCTCATTCATTAATTTTCTATTATTAATATAGATTACAGAATTTATCTTAAGGTCATTCATTATTTTTTTTGTTAATGAAAGAATTTCTGCTTCTTCTTTTTTAGTCGAGCCGACTACGTCTACATCGCATTGAATAAATTGCCTTGTTCTGCCTTGTCTTATTGGTTCATCTCTGAAATTATATCCTATCTGATATCTTTTATATGGAAGTTTTTTATTGTTAGCAATTCTTTTTAATTGAAAAGTGAATTCATATCTTAATGCAAGTTTTCTTTTACCTCGGTCTTCAAGCTGAAAAACATCCCGAACTGCATCATCTTTTGGATTTTCCCCTTTAACAAATTCCAAAGTTTCTACAATCGGAGTTTCTGCAGGCTCAAATCCATACAATTCAAAGTTGTTCCTGATTATGTTCGTTATTTTCTGTCTTTTTCTTGCATCTTCTCCAAGATAATCATTAAATCCCTTCACTAAATCTGTTTTCATTTTTTCTTTATCTTTCTAAATAATTTAATTATCTTAAAATATCCAAGAACAACTAAACTAATTAAAATATAACCTATTATGCAAAAAGTACTAATAAGAAAAAGACTATAATTATCAATAAGAGTATTACTTAAAAATACCAACAACAAAACTCCCCCAATTATTCTCCAGATTATATCAATTTTCCTATATAGTTTCTTATTAATGCTCATTTTCTTTTCTCCAATGTTTCGTTTAAATTTTCAACTCTTTCCTTAATTGACAATACAATCTTATTGATATTCCTTTTGTTTCTCTTTTGTTCGTCTTTAATTTTCCAAATTATCAATTTTTTGTATAATGGGGCAAGAGAATAATTGAACATTATTTTTGGAATATCGTTCGCGACAACTATTATTAAATCTGCTTCTTTAAGTTCGCTTATCTTTATAGGAAGAGGTTTTCTTTTTGCAATGTTTATTCCAAGAAGTTTGTTAGAAATTTCCCTTTGCTCATTGTCCGAATTTCCGCCCATGATAAATCCGCGACTAATAACTTGAATCTTAGAATTTTTATTAATCTTTTTAAAATATTCTTCAGCAATTCTGCTACGGAATGCATTATATTTACAGATGAACAGTATTTTCATTTTTGTTTCTCCTTTTTGACAATTAATTTAGAACCTTGTCTGTAATTAATTCCTCCTTTATTCCAAGCTATGACTGGTAGAAGATGAGATAATAATTGTTCTGAAGTCATTTTTCTAATAATTCCGTTTGTTTCTTGAGTCCAATAATCTTTTTTCTTTTTGTATGTCTGTTTCCATCCGCTTTTAGTTTGTAAAATAATCATACATTCATTGTTTTTCATTTGTTCAACCTCTTTATTTTGAAGGGCGAATGGGGAGAATCGAACTCCCGTTATGCGAGCCACAGTCGCACGTTCTGCCACTGAACTACAATCGCCATAGCGACGACACCTACGCGGTTTCGTCCGCTTGAGTTTCCCCTTGAAGGTGCGCTCAGGGCTGATGACGACAACCGGTTGTCGATTATATAAGTTAGTTAAAAAAGGTATAAAAATCTTGTTAAGAAAGTAATCACTATTAAAATCTATATTCCTAATGATGCCGACAACTCCAAGTATTAATTGTCATAAAAATAGTAAATTCAGAGAGTTTTTAAATTTAATCTTCAAAAATTACAGAATACTTTAGGGTAATATTCTTACCGGTTTCATTAGCAATCTTTTTTGCAGATTGTAATGCAATTTGTGACACTCTTTGATAGTCTGAATCGTAAATTGATCTAATCGATTTTGGTAATGGTGAAGAAACATAACCAAAAGCATTTCCATCATCCCCCCCAGGTCCAGCTTTAACAATAATTTCTAAATCTTCAAATTTATGGGAAATGTTTGTCATGAAAATTTAGTTATAAAGATAGATTATAAATATTATTGTTTTTTATAAGTTATATCCCTTTAACCAATAGAAAATCTTTAAGAATATCTTTATTCTGTTTATTTTATGAAACAAAAGTATGAACTTCTTGCCCCCGCAGGAGATTTTTCAATGCTTTCTGCGGCAGTAAATGCGGGAGCTGATGCGGTTTATTTCGGACTGAATGAATTTTCAATGCGTGCTGCTGCAAAGAACTTTACAATTAAAGATTTAGATGAAATAGAAAAAATCTGCAAACCAAAAAGAGTAAAGAGATATCTTACACTTAATACAATAATTTACAATAACGAACTTAAACAAATAGAAGAAACAATAAAAAAAATAGGTGATTGTTACATTTTAGCACCAAAAAGGCTTAAAAATTAGCTAAAC
>CAYIHY010000013.1:0-17455 GCA_964363345.1 Candidatus Woesearchaeota archaeon
GCAACTAAAGATAAAACAACTAGAATTAAAGTTACAACAATTGTAGACAAACCACGTTTATTAAATTCCCTCTTTTTATTTTTCATAATTACAAATAGATTCTATATTTAAAAAACTAACTGAAAATTAAATTTTATTTAGCTACTGTTGTAGTTTCTGAAGTAGCTTGTTGAGTTGTTTGACTTGGCTGTTGCAAACATTTAACCCAAACTAAATCCATAGTTTGATTTCCCACTGGCAATGAAACAGTCTTGCAAGCCGAAGCTTGCTGTGCTATTGATAAAACTGTGTATTGCACTCCTTCATTTTGTCCTTGGACAACTAATCCGGATAATGCTGGTCTTATCAAAAACAAATAACCAATGAAACCCAATAAAAGAACAACTACTGCAACTAAAATAAAAATCATTTTGTCCCTTTTATCTTTTCCCATCTTGTAATATATTTTATCTAGTTTAAAAATGTTTTGTCAATTAATCTTCCCGCCCACCCACCGGAAAATAAGTTAATGCACAGAAAATTTTTTGGGGGTTTGACTTCTTTAAAGAATAAATTATAAAAAAATATTTTTACAAAAGAAAATTAAAATAAGAGTAATAAAATATTTTGCTACAAGAATATCCTTTCAATCTGATGTTGTTATCTCAACCAATGTGCTTGCGTCTTTCCATGAAATTCCCTCGGAAACTTTTGCATATGCTGAGATTACATCTCCTGCCCTGAATTCAACTGTTCCTTTTGACTGAACATCATAATCTTTTTTTATTCCTGTTGAGCCGACAACAAAAGAATTTCCGAATTGTATCTGCTCTCCGTTTTTGTAAATTATTATTTCAATATTTCCCTCTCCGCTTAATGTTTCCAGGTTAGTTGATATTCCAGTTATGCTTCCATCTCTCATCATTACATATCCTTTTTCTAAACTTCCTTCGACATTAACTGAGGTTCTCAAGAATACTGATTCGTCTGTTTCCTCATTGAATCCGAAGTTAATGAATTCTCTCTTATCCTGAGCCACAATTAAATCCCCTTGTGATTTTAATTTTTCAACTGAATAAGTTATTACAAAAACTTTGTCCTGTTTTTCTGGTGATTTATTATAATTTATCTGATAAATTGCGAGATTTGCATCGTTGACGTTTTCTATGTTTACTTCTTTAGGCAAGCTGTTAAAATCAACTTGAGTTATATTGTTTATCTCTTCTGAGTTAATCCCTTTTTTCTCGACGAATTTTTCAACATAATCTTGAACATTTGCAGAAACTTTCTCATCGGTTTTTTGCTGAATTTGTTCTGCACTGCTTTCTGCAGCAGCAATTAACCCGCTGATTAATAATATTGACAAACAAATTCCAACAATTACAAATAGTTTTGTTCTCCCCTTCTTATTCATTTAACAATTAAAGGAATATTCTATTTAAAGATTGCGAATTCCTGAAATTTTATAAATAACCGAATTTAATTATTTCAATGGAAGACAAGATTACAAACGAGAAACTTGAGAAATATTTCAAACTGACTTCGACGGCGCTTAAGGAAGCAAAGAAGAATATAATCAAGGGAAAGGAAAATTACGCGAAGGAAATAATTTCGATGGTTGAAAATTATCTTTCTGATGCTGACCATTTTTGGAAAAAAGGAGATTTTGTAAATGCGTTCGCTGCGCTGAATTATAGCCACGGATGGATTGATTCAGGAGTAAGGCTTGATATTTTTAATGTTAAAAACGACAAATTATTTACAGTGAAATAAAAATTTATCCGATTCTGCTTTACCTCATTGAATTTGTAACTTTCTTTCTTACTAAACTCGAAATTGTCTGTTCAAGGAAAAAATATCATTGCGAGTAATTATTAATCTTCCCTCCCGCCCACCCAAGGAGGAAATAATTTTTATTTGCAAACCCGGAAAAATTATCTTTATGAAATTGTTCTTTTACTCAAGATAAAAAAAATTTGTATTAATCTAATAAAAGAGCCAGCAAAAATTTATCCAATTCTACTTCCGTTATCAATATCTTTTTCAGGGGAAATTAAAACAACTTTAGAATGTTCTTCATTCGATGCGGCGAGAAGCATCCCCTGACTTTCAATTCCTTTTAATTTTCTTGATTTTAAATTTGAGAAATAAATTATTTTCTTTCCCTTCAACTCTTTTTTAGAATAAAATTGTTTTATTCCTGCGCAGATTGTTCTTTGATTTGGATTCTTTCCTGAAGACGAATCAGGGGAAATCGCAGATTTGCCCCCTCCAAGTTCTCCAACGTCAATCGTTAATTTCCAAAGCTTGTCTGCATTTTCAATTTCTTCAACATTGATAATTTCTGCAACGCGCAAATCAATTTTTTCCCAATCTGAAAATTCAGCGATATTTTTTATCCCTTCTGTCATTTTTTATTAAAGTTAAATTTTTTTCTTATACCTAAAATGACGAAACCATATTTATCTATTTCGCTTTTAGGATGAAATCTTTCCATCTCTTTTGTATTTAATTTAAACAAAACTTCCATTTCTTCTTTTCTTCCAGTCAATTCTCTTGTTCCCTCTTTTTGTTCTTCTAAAACAAGAATATCTCCTTCCTTGCATTTAAAATCTGCTAAACGAACTTCAAATGGTTTTCTTCCCTCTTTAATCGCATTAAAATATTTACTTTGAACTTTTTTTATAATTTTTTTCATATTATTTTTTTAAAAAGAATTTCCCCCTTTTTAATTTTTATTATTTTCAAGGGTTTTTCAATTTCTTTATAATTAATTTCAAATCCAAATTGCTTTGCAATTTTTTCTGAAGACTCCGGAATAAAAGGAGAGATTAAAATCGCAATTGCTTTTATTGAATCTGAAAGTTCATACAAAACTTTTTTGTCGTGAGTTTCCCATGGCTTTTTGCTTTGAATATACCAGTTAGAATAGTCAATTAATCTAAAAATAGAATTAAGTGCTTTATCTATTTCAAGAGATTCAAAAAAATTTTCTACTTCGATTAAAGTTGCTTCAATAACCCATTTAATATTAAAATCAACTTCTTTGATTGTTAACCTTCCATTATTAAGATATTGTAAATTCAAATGACTTCCCCCAACTGATTTACCCTCTTCTATTTTTGAATTAGAAATTGTCCCTTTAAAAATTGCTTTCCTATCTTTTAATAATTTTTTCCATTTTATATCTAAACTTTTATTTTCAATTTTTTCAATTCCGTATTTTTCATCTAAGGCTGCAACTCTTGAGACTAAATTTCCTAATTTATCCGCGAGTTCATTGTTGTATCTTTCAATCAAAGATTTTTCTGAAAAGTCTCCGTCTTCACCGAAAGGAGTTTCCCTGAAAAAGAAATATCTTAATGCATCAACTCCCGCAATTCCGATTAACTCTTCGACATTTATTACTTTTCCACGTGATTTTGAAATTTTTTCTTTGTCAAATGTCCACCATCCGTGCGCGAAAACTTTTTTTGGCAGTTCAATTCCTGCGGATAAAAGCATTGCTGGCCAGATTACAGAATGAAACCATAAAATATCTTTTCCAACAAGATGAACATCTGCTGGCCAAAATCCGTCTGCTCCAGAATAATAGTTTAACAACGCATCAAACCAAACATAGCAAACATGTTTTTTGTCAAAAGGCAGCTGAATTCCCCAATCGAAACTTGTTCTTGAAATGCTCAAATCCTGCAATCCTTCTTCAACACGATTTATAATTTCTTTTCTTCTGAAATTTGGAGAAATAAATTCAGGATTTTTTTTGTAGAACTCCAAAAGTTTTTTTTGGTATTTGCTTAATTTAAAAAAATAACTTGGTTCTTTTAATTTTTCAATTTTTGTTTTATGAGTCGGACAGCATCCGTCTTCCAAATCTTTCTCGGTGTAATATGCTTCGCATCCCGTGCAATAATAGCCTTCATATTTTCCTAAATAAATATCTCCTTTGTCATAAACTTTCTGCAAAATTTCCTGAACTTTTTTTTCGTGGTCTTTGTCAGTTGTTCTTATGAATCTGTCGTATTTTATATCAAGTTTTTTCCATGCATCCTTGAATTTTGGGATTAATTCATCAACAAATTCTTTTGGGGTTTTTCCTTGCTTTTCTGCAGCGACCTGTATTTTTTTACCATGCTCGTCTGTCCCAGTTAGGAATCTGACATTTTCTTCTTTTAATTTATACCATCTTGCCAAGACATCTGCGGCTACAGTTGTATATGCATGTCCTATGTGCGGGATGTCATTAGGATAATAAATCGGGGTTGTTACATAAAATTTTTTAATCATTGATTTACAATAAGAACAAAGTTTTTATTATTTTCTACCTTTTGCCTTTGATAATTTCTTGCAAGAATCTTTCGAGATTAATATCGTCTGTTTCAGCCAAGTCTTTATCGAGACTTAAAGCAGAATGAATTTTTGCGGGTTGTTCAATCTTCCCCTTTGAAGTTGAGAAAGAAAAAAATTTTGAAAATAAATATCTGGAGGGAATTGATTTTATATATAATATTTTGGTATCAACAAATCGATCAAATTGTGAATAAATTTCTCTTTCAGTATTTTTAATTCCGTTGATGGTATCAATAATCATGAAAGTCCATCGATTAGTAGAGAATTCTGGTTCTTTTGGATTTACTTTAATGTTATATCTAACTTGTCTTTCAATCATAAAAGATTCAAAGCAGTAAGGTTTAAATTAGTTATTATAATCAAAAATAGATGCGCGGTTAGTTAATCGGCAGAATGAAACCTTCCCACTTGTAAGGAAAAAGGTTTAGAGC
This sequence comes from Candidatus Woesearchaeota archaeon, assembly GCA_964363345.1. Lineage (GTDB taxonomy): Archaea > Nanobdellota > Nanobdellia > Pacearchaeales > GW2011-AR1 > RBG-13-33-26. The sequence goes on from CAYIHY010000013.1 coordinate 4,761, forward strand.
CGGGTTCAATTCCCGGACTGCGCATATTCACTAAAGGATTTCAAATCCTAAAATTATTTAAATGAAGTTGAGTATTTTTTTATATGTTTAAGAAGAAAAAATGCGAAAAATGCGGGAAAAAAATAGAAGGAAAATATAGCTTTTGCCCTTATTGTGGAAATAGGGAAGATTCTGAAAATGAAACGGATTTTGGAATGCTGGGAAAAAATGACTTTATGCCTTTGATGAATGAGATAAAACTTCCAATGGGATTTAATGCTTTGTTTAATTCTCTCGTTAAAAATTTAAGCAAGGAATTTGATGCTCAATTAAAAGAAAATATGAAAGAGCAAAATAAAGGAGCGGTAAAAAATGACGGGATTAGCATTAGCATTTCTACTTTTGGGAACGGCGCTCCGAGAATAAAAGTTTCGCCGATGGGGAACCAACAAAAAGTAGGTTCTGAACAGAGCACTGAAAAAATCAAGAAAAATGTTTTTACCGCAGAAAAAATAAAAAGATTTTCTGAACTTAAAAGAGAAGAGCCGAAAACAAATATTAGAAGATTGTCAAACAAAATAATTTACGAGATTGAAATGCCCGACGTAAAATCCGCAGAAGATGTTTCAATAGCGAAACTGGAAAACAGCATAGAAATAAAAGCAATCGGGAAGAAAAAAGCCTACGCTAAAATAATTCCGATAAGCCTACCGATAAAAGATTATAATCTTTCTGAAGGAAAATTAATTCTTGAACTTAGTATAAAAAATTAAAATGCACGTCGGTATTATACTTGATGGAAATAGAAGATTCGCAAAAAAACTTATCCGAGAACCATGGAAAGGGCACGAAGCTGGCGCGAAAAAAGTTGAAGAACTTCTTGATTGGTGTGCGGAACTGAAGATAAAACAAATTACATTATATTGTTTTTCAATTGAAAATTTCAATCGTTCAGAAAAAGAAATAAAATTTCTTATGAGTTTATTCAAAAAAGAATTTGAAAAACTAAGAAAAGATAAAAGATTAAAAGAAGACAGAATAAAAATAAAAGTTTTTGGAGAAAAAGAAAGACTTGATAAAGAATTTCAAGAGCTAATTCAAAAAATTGAAGATGAAACAAAAAATTATAACAATTATCAGATAAATTTTGCATTGGCCTACGGCGGAAGACAGGAAATTTTGTCCGCAGTTGAAAAAATTGTGAGAGAAAAAAAGGAGATAACCGAGGAGAATTTTCAAAATAGTTTGTGGCTTACTGAAAGTCCTGATTTAATAATCCGAACAGGCGGGGAAAAAAGAACAAGCAATTTTCTTCCATGGCAGTCTGTTTATAGCGAATGGATTTTTCTCGACAAGATGTGGCCTGAATTTACGAAACAGGATTTGAAAATTGCAATAAAAGAATTTCAAAATAGGGAAAGAAGATTTGGAAAGTAGGAAAAGGTAACTTTTAAATAACACTTTCTTGTCCAATTATTACGTTAATTATATGAGCCTGTAAACCGAAAAGGTTTTGGCTTGTAAATGAAGATGAGCCTGTAGCTCAGCCAGGTTAGAGCACTACTCTGATACGGTAGGGGTCCACAGTTCAAATCTGTGCAGGCTCATTGATTAAAAATCAATCGATAAGTTAAAGGGAACCTTTAAAAATAAACTTTTTCTAAATAATTCATGGCTCAGGGATTTTATCACTATTTAAAAGAAGCTTGGAAAAAACCAGACGTAGAAACTCTCAGAAAAAGAATGATTGAGTGGAGACACAGTGGAGTTTTTACTAAAGTTGACAAGCCATTAAGATTAGACAGAGCAAGAGCTTTGGGCTATAAGGACAAGACTGGATTTGTTGTTGTAAGAGTTAGGATAAAAAGAGGCGGGCACAAAAGACCTCGTCCTAATGCAGGGAGAAGAAGCGTAAGAATGCACACTAATAAAAATCTTAAGATGAGTTACAAATGGATTGCCGAACAAAGAGTTGCAAGAAAATACACAAACCTTGAAGTTTTGAATTCATACTGGATTGGCAAAGACGGAATAAATTATTTCTACGAAGTTATCATGGTGGATCCCCAAGTTCCAGAAATCAAGAACGACAAATCAATGAGTTGGATTTCAAATTCAAAGAAAAGAGTGATGAGAGGATTAACCTCTGCAGCTAAAAAATCCCGAGGGATGAAATAATTAAATAATATAAAAACCTAATTTTATGAGTCTAATATCTGAATTGCTCGCAAAAGAAAATGTCGCTGAATTAGAAGATATTTTAAAAAAAGGAAAAGAAAAAAATATTTCCCAATTAACTTCTTTTTTAAAAGAAAATGTATATCCTTTCTATCTTAAGGAGATTAACCAAACTTTTGGAGCAGTTCAAGAAAATCAAGAGTTAAAAGATTATTATTTTAAAAAATGAAAACTTTAAAAGATTTAACAAAAGGAGATTACATTGCATTTGGATTTAATTATAATGGTGGAGAACCAAATGAAATAATTGTTGACAATATTACTAATGTTTATAGAGGGAAAGTTTTAGTTCATTTTCTTCGCGGAGGAATGTTCAATTATCAAAGTCAGGCTGAATTGGTAAAGAAAAAAGATATTTTAGCAATTGGAAATAATGAAACTGGCGAAGGAACAATAAAAGGCTGGGGCGGAAAATATGATATTCTTCATCCAAGAAAACTTAAGCAAATTTTAGAAAGAAAATAATTCTCAAAAATTATTTAATGGAAATAATATCTCTCAAAAATTATTTAAACTATATTCTATAATTTATATTATGCTAAAAGGAAGTGAAACCGAAAAAAATTTATTAAAAGCATTTGCTGGTGAAAGTCAGGCAAGAAATCGTTATACTTATTTTTCCAGTGCTGCGCGTGATGAAGGATTTGAACAGATTTCCGGAATTTTTTTGGAGACCGCAGATAATGAAAAAGAGCATGCGAAAATATTTTTTGGATATTTAAAAAATTCTAAAGGCGAACTTTTGGAAATTGACGCAACATACCCCGCAGGGAAAATTGGAAAAACAAAAGAAAATCTTTTGGCTGCTGCTGAAGGTGAAAAATCTGAATGGGGAAAAATTTATCCTGAATTTGAAAAAATAGCGAGGAAGGAAGGATTCAAAGAAATTGCGGATTCATTTAAAGAAATTGCAGAAGTCGAAGAGAAACATGAAAAAAGATACAGAAAACTTTTGAAAAATATTATTGAAGGAAAAGTTTTTAAGAAAGATAGAGTTGTTAGATGGAAGTGCAGAAACTGTGGTTATATTCACAAGGGAAAAGAAGCTCCAAAGAATTGTCCTGCGTGCAAACATCCACAAGCATTTTATGAAGTATTTGAGGAAACTTATTAATGGCAAAAAAATCTAGAAAAATAAAAAAACAGAATTTGATTATTATATCTGCGGTTTTAATCGCATTTTTAATTTTAGCAGGTTGGATTATATTTAATCAGTTAACGAAAGAGAATACCGAAGGAAATAAAAATTACTGCACTGCTGAACAAAAGAATGCACAAATTTGCCCGCAATATTATTCTGCAACCTGCGGATGGTTTGATCAATCAATAAAATGTTTAGTTTATCCCTGCGCTCAGACATTTTCAAATCCGTGCTCTGTCTGTGCCGATCCAAAAGTAGAATTTTACACTGCGGGGGAATGTCCGAAATGACAAATCGTTTTGAATTTAATACCAGAATAGAGTCAAACAATTTTGCTTATTTATTCCCTCCCTCCCGCCCTAAAGGAAAAAATTTGTATTCGCAAAATTGTAAAATAAATAAATTTGAATTATTCTTGCAATGACAAATAAAAAACAAATTTACAAATGCGAAATTTGCGGAAACATAGTTGAAGTTCTGCATCAAGGAGTTGGGACTCTTGTATGCTGTGGACAGTCGATGAAATTAATGGAAGAAAAAATAAAAGATGTCGGAAATGAAAAACATGTTCCTATAATTGAAAAAAATGAGGAAGGAGTAAAAGTAAAAGTTAGTTCTATCCCGCATCCGATGACAGAAGAACATCATATTGAGTGGATTGAAATTTCTACAGAAAATGGAGAGTCAAAAAAATTCTTAAAACCAGAAGAATCTCCTGAAGCGACTTTCCCAGTAAAAAATAAAAACGTTAAATCTCGGGAATATTGCAATCTTCATGGACTTTGGAAAAGCAAATAAATTAAAAACTTAATTGATTAAATATTTCTATGAGGTATTTGAAATTAGCAGAATTGTATGAATCTCTTTCTTCAACGACGAAAAGGCTCGAGAAAACTGAAATCCTTTCTAAATTTTTAAAAGAACTTTCTGAATTAGACCGAGATGTTTTGTATCTGCTTCATGGAAATATTTATCCTGAGTATGATCAAAGAAAAATAGGAATAAGTAGTCAGTTAGTTATAAAAGCAATTTCAAAAGCGACAGGAACCGAAAAAGAAAAAGTTGTCAGCGAGTGGAAATCTATCGGGGATTTGGGAAAAGTTGCAGAGAAGCTTACAAAAAATAAAAAACAATCAACATTGCAGAGCCATGTTTTAACGACGGAAAAAGTTTTGGAAAATTTCAGAAAACTTCCCGAGCTTGAGGGAAAAGGAACTGTTGACAAGAAAATGGCAATGATTACAGAATTATTAACTTCTGCATCTCCGCTTGAAGCACTTTATCTTGTAAGAACTTTAATCGGCGATTTGAGAATTGGAATTCAGGAAAGCACGATAAGAGAATCAATGACCTCTGCATTTTTTGAAGGCAATAAAGAATCTGCATTAAAAGTTCAGGATGCAATTAACAAAGCAAATGATTTAGCTGAAGTTTTTGAAATGGCGAGGATGGGAAATGAAAAAGATTTAGAGAAAATTAAAATTGAAGTCGGCAAACCGATTAAAGCAATGCTCGCCGAAAAAGTAAAAACGATAAAAGAAGGATTTGAAGCCGTCGGGAAACCATGCGCAATTGAATACAAATACGACGGATTTAGATTAATCATTCATAAAAAAGGAAGTGAAATTCTTCTATTTACGAGGACGCTTGAAAATGTTTCAAATCAATTTCCAGAAGTTGCAGATTATGTAAAAAAATATGTGAAAGGAAATTCTTTTATTTTGGATTCTGAAGCAGTCGGCTTTGACAAAAAAACAAAAGAGTACAAACCTTTTCAGAGCATCAGCCAGAGAATAAAAAGAAAATACGACATTGAAAAACTGCAGAATGAACTTCCGATTGAAGTAAATGTTTTTGATGTTTTATATTATGAAGGAAAATCTCTGCTTAATGAACCTTTTAAAAAAAGGACAGAACTGGTAAAAAAAATAATTGAAAATCATCCTTACAAAATAATCCATTCGAAGCAGATAATTACCGACGATGAAAAAAAAGCAAAAGAATTTTACAAGAAAGCATTAAAAGATAAGCAGGAAGGGGTGATGATGAAAAATTTGGATTCGGATTATGACCCAGGAAGAAGGGTCGGAAATATGGTGAAACTGAAACCAGAAGAAAAAGATTTGGACTTAGTAATTACGGGAGGAGAATACGGAACAGGAAAACGTTCAGGATGGATTTCAAGTTTTATTCTTTCATGCAGAGAAGGAGATCAATTTTTAGAAATTGGAAAAGTTGGAACCGGATTTAAAGAAAAAAAAGAAGAGGGAGTTTCATTTGAGGAACTTACTGAAAAAGTCAAGCCGTCGATTATTGAAGAAAAAGGAAAATCAGTAAAAATAAAGCCCAAAATTGTTGTCTCGGTTACTTATCAGGAAATTCAGAAATCTCCGACGTATTCTTCAGGATTTGCTTTGCGATTTCCAAGATTCACTGCACTTCGATTAGACAAGCCCTTATCAGAAATAAATTCCCTTAAAGAAATAGAAAAAGATTTTGAAAAGCAAAAGCGGAACTGGAAATACGGATAACCTTTATAAAATAAGATTAGTTTAATAAAAAATTATGAAAGAAAAAAAAGAGATGAATGTTCCTGCAGTTGTTTTGTCCGTTTTAGGTATAGCTACTTTATTATTCGCTGCATCTTTTGTTTATTTTTCTTTAAACGGAAAAAACTATACTTCCACGTACGAACAAAAATTGCAAAGCGGAGAAATAAAAAATCCGATTAATGAATTTGCATTAGATTCTGCCAATTTTAGCATAGGAGGGAACAAATCTTTGATTATTGACGAAAAAATTTTAGGGGATTTAAATAAATCTATAATTCAAGAATCGCTTATAAATTATGCTTCTGTTATTTTGAAACTTTACAATCTGCATAATATTCCTTTCACTTCTATAAATCCAAAAGTGCAGGTGACTATTGATTCTGATTCTTATTATGTAGAAATTGTTAAAGGAAATATAATCATTGAGACTGGACAGATTCGAAATCCTGACGCAAAAATCTCTACGACCCGCGAGGAGATTTTGAAAATCGCAAATAATAATGATTATGCAACAGATTCGATTTCTTCTGGGGAGACAAATATTGAATTAACTGCAAATAAATTGGTCTTGTTCTCAAAAGGGTATTGGGGTTTGTATAAAGAATTTAAGGGAAAAATCTAATTTTTTATTTAAATAACCTTTATAAAGCGTTTTTTCCATTTATATTAATGACTAATTCAGCAAGCAATTACAAAATACAAAATATTGTCGCAACTGCTTCTCTCGGGAAACCTGTTCCTCTGACAAAATTAGCGAGGACACAGCCGAATACAGAATACAATCCAGAAACTTTTCCAGGATTGGTTCTTAGAGTCAAGGAGCCAAAATCTGCAGTTCTTGTTTTCTCTTCGGGAAATCTTGTATGCACAGGAACAAAATCAATTCTTCAGGTAAGACAAGTTATTGATGCAGTTATTAAACAGCTGAAAAAAATAAATGTCAAAATAACAACAAAACCAAAAATTACAGTTCAGAATATCGTCGCGTCAGGAACAATAAATTTGAAACTTAATCTTAATTATCTTGCTTTGGAAATGCAAAATACTGAATATGAACCAGAACAATTTCCCGGATTAGTTTACAAATTAATAGAACCAAATGCAACTTTTTTACTTTTCAGCAACGGAAAACTTGTTTGCACAGGAACAAAAAATAAAGAGCAGCTGGAAAACAGCATGGCTCAGCTTTTGAAAAATGTCAAGGAAGCAATAAAGGGATATCAAGCGTAATAATTCTACAGAAATACTTATATACTAGTTATAATTACTGTATAACATGGAAAAAACTACTATCCAGATAAGTGTAAATACCCTTAACAGGCTGAAATCTTTGAGGGTTATGGAGAGGCAGTCTTATGATGATGTTCTTAATAATTTAATAGATAATAACGAGGAAGAATGCCTGAGCGAAGAGGAAATTGAAGAAATCAAACGCGGATTGGATGATATTAAACATGGAAGAGTTATTTCCTTCGAGCAAGTTTTGAAAGAAAAAGGAATAAAACTAAAATAAAATGTTTTCTATTGAATTTTCAAAAGAAGCTCAAAATTTTTTTAATAAACTTGAAAATAAAGAAGCCTTGATTATTGCTAAAAAAATTGATTCTTTGAAAGACGACCCATTCAGATATTTAAAAAGATTGCAGGGAGAAAAATTATGGAGACTGCGGATTGGAGATTATAGAGCAATTGCTGATGTAATTATCTCTGCAAATAAAATTGTTGTTGTGAGAATAGGAAAAAGATGCAATGTCTATAATTAGTTTTATATAATAAGATTTAAAAATAACTGTTTATAATATATATAATGAAAAAAGAGATTGTAATTTATGCGTCGTTATTTTTATTATTTTCTTTTTTAGTAATTTCAATGACCCCGTCGGTTGAATCATACAAACCTGGAGATAATTCCACAATTAATGTTTCTGTATCACTCAAACAACCTTTTGTTAGGGTTGAAATAACTCCAAATGAAATTTCATTAGGTGAAATAACTCTTGGATATGATAGTAATTTTTCAAATATTACTTTTATTAACAAAGGAACTTTGGATGCATCGGTGACCCCTGTTTTAGATATTGGGGCAAATACAATATTTAATTATCTTGAATTTGCTACTGCTAGTTGTGCTACATATCACAATATGTCTTATTATTCGGTAAATACTACCTTGCTTGGGGTGTTAAGTAAATCTAACATTTATAATAATACTGGAGAAGAGGATAGCGCATGCGTGAGATTGGGATTAAAAGATTATGCTGGAGATGAAATTGCTTCTGATATGAACTTATCAACAAACTTGATTTTCTGGGCAATGCCCGCGTGATTTAATATAGAAATCATTATAAATAAAAAAATTAAAATTACTGAATGAAAATTATTTTCCCAATTTTTATTTTGATAATTTTTTTTATTCCTTTTTGCTCTGCGGTTGATATTGGGATTTCTCCCGGGACAATAAAAATTTCTGAGAAAGCAAAGGAAGTTGTCTGCAAGAATTTTACTTTAATTGGGGAAGAGAATAATATTTTCAATGGAGATATAAAATGGAGCAATGAAAATACTAGAAATATTAATTCATATACGATCCCCTCAGAGAAATTAAAAATTAATTCAGAAATTCCCTCTGGAATAAAAGCAGGAACTTACTCGATATGCATTTCTGCCGAGAGAGGCGGGAATTATTACGGTGCGTTGAGGTATAAATTAAATAATTCTTCCTACGGAATCGGAACATGGATTGAATTAAAAGTTGAGGGGAGAAATCCAGTTGGAGAAATTTTATCTTTAACCGGAAATGCAGTCAGAGAATTAGATTTACAGAGAATATTTTTGTTCACTCCTATTTTATTATTGATAATTTTATTTTTACTCTTGAGAAAATTAAAAAGAAATAAAACTGAATTTAATGAAGGGAAATAGATTAGACGAACTTTGTTCGCTTATTAATTGCTCAGCATCGGCCTTCAGACACGATGCTACGCAGAAAAAGTTAATGAGTAAAAACTTAAAATAAATTGTTAGTTAATTTTGCCTTGATAATAATTTTTTATTAAATATTGCGAGCGACTTCGGAGCGAGCGTAAAAAAAGATTTTCAGTAAAGAACGAAAATATTTAAAAACTATAGTTTGCCTATAGTAAGATGGTCACAACAATTCAACTGAACGAAAATGTGAAAAAGGCACTGGATAGGATGAAATCAGGCAAAGAAACATACGAAGAACTAATTTTAAATTTAATGAAAATTGCAGAAAGACAAAAAAGAGAACAAGAACAATTACTTATTGAAGGATGCAAAGAGATGGCTGGAGAAAGCTTTAAAATTGCTAAAGAATGGGAAGGAACTTTAATGGATGGATTGAGAGATGAAAAATGGTAGAAATTAAACGAGGCGATATTTTTTTAGCTAACTTAGAGCCAGTTATTGGAAGCGAACAAGGAGGCATTAGACCTGTGCTAATAATACAAAATGATCTGTCAAATAAATATTCTCCCGTGATAATCGTCGCTTCATTGACTTCAAGAGAGTTTACAAAAGATTTTCCTACAAATGTTTTTATCTCAAAAAAAGATTCAAAATTACCGAAAGATTCAACAATTTTATTAAATCAAATTAGAACAATAGATAAATCACGAATTGCAAAGAAAATTAGCTCATTGGATTTATACTCAATGCATAAAGTAGATTTAGCATTAAAAATAAGTTTTGGGATTAATAATTAATATTTGAAATAATCTTTTTATTTAAAGAAAATATTTATCACTTCTTTTTTAATTACTTTTTTACTTGAGCAACACCACAGAATTTTTATTATATCCGAAATAAATAAAAATTTGCAAATTAAAATTATAAAAATATTTAAAAACCCATTTAGATTATATTATTTATGAAAAAGGTGATGAAGCGGGTTCTTTTGAAAAAAGAACCTATCAGGGTAGAAAAGAGAACATCAAAAAATTATTCTAATAGATTTATTTATTTTCTTGTAACTTTGGGAATTTTTACATTGCTTGCTGGCGGAGTTTATGCAATTTCAAGCGTAAGTTCTGGACCAAATTCAGGACATCCTTCAAGTGATATTGATTTTAGCTATGGGATAACAAAAGTCACTACAACAGGGAATAATGTTGCAAGCGCTGCTGATCCTAAAGCTTCTGACATAGTTATTGGAAGTGATAGTGGAACAAGACATGATTCAAGTATTATGTTTTGGTCTAGTGGTTCTGCATCAAGAATTTTTAATAGTGGAGATGTTTTTTATCTAAGTGTATGGAGTCAAAATCCTACTACTGGAGCGAATGTAATATTACCTGCAGGAGTTGGTGGAACAAGTATTTTTAAGGGAAGTGTTTCTGCACCATCATTTCTTTATTCTTCAGATAAATCTTTGAAAACAAATATTGTTCCAATTCCAAATGCTCTTGAAAGATTACAACAACTTAATGGAGTTTCATTTAACTGGAAGGATACTGGAAGAGCAGACGATGGATTAATTGCTCAAGATGTTGAAAAAGTTTTCCCAGAATTAGTTTCGACAGATAGTGCAGGATTAAAATCAGTGGAATATGGGAATTTAGTTGGAGTTTTAGTTGAAGCAATAAAGGAACAGCAAAAACAAATTGATGAATTAAAGAGTAAATGCAATTAAGATGAACTCAATAAATAAGAAAATTTTTGTTTTTAGTCTTGTATTCTTGGTTTTTTTAATGCCTTTAACTTCTGCTGCAAGTGGATTTAGAACTGAAAATGAATGTAAGGGAGCAGGGGTAACAGGGATTTGTTATGAAATTGATCATGGGGATAATATACCTTGTTTTTTTGATAAAAAAATAACTAATACTCATCCAACGAATAATTATTTTATCCCTGTAAAAACCAACGCGGAATTTACTTCTTTTACAGAACATCCTCCCGAGGGGGTTACTATTACTGATTGTGCTGTTGCTTCCACTTGTTATACCGTAGCAAGTTCTGGTTGTGATTTAGATCGTTCTAAAAGTTGTTGTTCTGGGTTAAGATGTTATACTACTGCGGATGGTTCTCAATATCCTGGGAATGGGATCTGTCTTCCAACATCTTCTGATTTTACAAGTTGTATTCCTTGTGCAGAAGAAACAAATCCTGCTACAAATTGCAACTTTGTTGGAACAGGACCAATCTCTTATGGGACAGGTACTTCATTTAATGTATTAACTAAAACAAATACGGTTGAATGTTCTAACTCCGTATTTGGTGATCCTATTTTCGGAACAGTTAAACAATGTTATATCGGAGATTGTAGAAGTTTTACTGCAACAGCGGAAAGAGAAATAATAGAAGTTCAAGCTCCGTCAGTAGTACATGGACAACCCGGGGCAAAAGTTAATTATGGTAAAGCACCTATTCCAACTTCAGATACTACTACAACTACAACTTCACCACAGCCAATTTCAGGAATATTTAATGTTGTTGCTTGTGATTATTGTGCGGCTGATGCTTTATTAGTTGCTCAGGCAGTTGCAGTAACTTCAGGTGGAAGTGGAACTGAAGAAACTTCTGGATATGTTCCCTCTACTCCAAGCCCTACTGAATATAGCTCTGGAACTGGCACCTCTACAGATACAACGACTCCGGGAGCAGGTCCATCATTTCCTTCTTCATATCAAATAATAACTACTGTATCTTCTCACACCTCATCTTCCCCCACTGTTACTACTGTTAGCACTCCAATTATGACTCCCATTGAACATATTACTACTGGAATTTCTGCTGGAGGAGTAACTTATACAACTTCTTCAACCCCCGTTTATACCTATACCCCCCCTTCTTCAACGTCAGTTTCAGGAAATGAAAATGTGGCGACAGCAACTACAGACTCTGATGAAGATGGTGGGGGAAGCGGAAGCGGAAAAGTAATCTGTACTGAAGCTCATAGATTAGGTTATATTTCGGATAAGTTTTATGCAGCAGATCAAAAATATGCAGAAAAAGTAGCTAATAAAGCAGTTATGCTTGGATATCATTCATGGGCTGTTCCTCTTGTTAAAGCAATGCAAAAAGATTACTTCTTATCAGTACAAGTAATTCCTATTGCAGTAGCATGGTCAGAACACTCTGCATATATGGAAGGAATTACAGATAAAGATAATGAAATCGGAAAAATCATTTTGAACACTGCAATTCCTTTATGTGAAAAATTAGGAGATAGAATGATTAAAGAAAATATGGTTAATTATGAATTTAATGAAAAATTTGTAGTTAGTTTATTAGAGAAGTATAAGAAACCCTATGCAAAAGATATTGATATACAATCTTTCTTCAGAGATTTAAATGAAGAATTGACGAAGCAGATTAATAAAAATTTATAGTTAAAATAAAAGGAGGTTAAAAATAAAATGGATAAAAGAGGAAATGGAATGGGATTGTTTGGAAAAATCTTATTGATAATTGCATTAGTTTTAACAATTTTAGGAGGAGTTAATGCAATATTAGTCGGACTTACAAGAATAGATTTAATCGGAAGAATCTTTCTTTATTTCCCTGCATTATTCCCTATCTTAGCAGTTAGAATATCTTATGGATTAACTGGATTAGCAACTTTAGCTGTTGCAGTTTGGGCGTTCATAAAAGTATTTATTAGAAAGGAGTAGGAAGTGAACAGGAAGTCCACTTCGCCAATGGGTTTCTTTAAGAGAAGAGCGAGAGAACCGCAGAACCAGAAACTACAATGGTAGAAAGAGAAAAGAATAATTTTTGGTGATTAGTACAAATCCGCACTAAACCGCCCTCCTTACACAAATATC
>CAYIHY010000014.1:0-16389 GCA_964363345.1 Candidatus Woesearchaeota archaeon
TTTAGCTAATTTTTAAGCCTTTTTGGTGCTAAAATGTAACAATCACCTAATTTTTAATAGAAACATTTAAATATTTATTGTTATAATAATGACTATATGGATAATAATTTAACAATATGGTCTGTTTTAGAACCATTAGTATATATAACAGATTTTAAACATCTTGCCGAAATATCAAGAGAGTTAAAAAGCCCTCATGCAACAGTAAGAAAGTATCTCAATGAACTCGAAAAACAGGGAATTTTGGCAAAAAGCATAAAGGGAAGATTGACCTTGTATAAATTAAACTATTCAAATCTGTTAATTATAGATTATTTATCTCTATTTGAAAAAAGTAAGCTAGTTGCAAGATGCCAAAATGATCTTCTTATGAAAGAGATTGTGTCTTTTCTTCATAAAACATTTATGGATAATGAATTAATAATATTTGGGTCTGCAGTAGAAAATACAAAAAAAGCAAATGATATAGATATTCTCATTATTGGAAATATTAAAGCCAAAGATAAATTGAAAGATTTTGAAAAGAAATTTGAAATTAAATTTCATGTCATCTCTGTTCCAAAGTTAGACGATATCAGCAATACTTTAAAAGAAGAAATAAAAAAGAAACATTTAATAATTAATAATACCGAAATTATTTTAAGATGGATTCTGAAAAATTAAAATGGTGTTGCTGCCAAAACAATGGTCTTAAATTAGTTAAACCAAATGATAATTTGGCAAGAGAATATATTGAGAGTTCAGAAGAAACATTGCTTATTCTGCAGAGTATTAAAAGCAAATCAAATATGTGGCTCGCAACTACAAAATATTATAGTGAATATTTTGCTATTTATGCCTTACTTCAAAAAATTGGAGTCAAATGCGAGATTCACGATTGCACTATTGAAATAACCCATTTTCTTGAAAATAAAGAAGTTATTCCAAAAGGATATGCAAAAATTCTCTCTGAAGACAAGGACTTAAGAATAGATAATCAATATTATCTTAAAAACAGAAATGTAGACGTTCACATTGAGGAATTAAGAGATTTTATATTAGTTCTTAAGAATAAGGTTAATACTATAACTTTAAGTGAGATTAATAAGATAAGAGAAGAATTGAAGAAAGTATTGCTATAATTCTGTATACCTCTGCAACCGACAAATTTTGAAATGGAATGGGATTATTTAGAAAAATCTTGCTGATAGTTGTATTAATTTTAACAGTTTTGGGAGGAGTTAATGCAATATTAGTCGGACTTACGAGAATAGATTTAATCGGAAGAATCTTTCTTTATTTCCCTGCATTATTCCCTATCTTAGCAGTTAGAATATCTTATGGATTAACTGGATTAGCAACTTTAGCTGTTGCAGTTTGGGCGTTCATAAAAGTATTTATTAGAAAGGAGTAGGAAGTGAACAGGAAGTCCACTTCGCCAATGGGTTTCTTTAAGAGAAGAGCGAGAGAACCGCAGAACCAGAAACTACAATGGTAGAAAAGGGTTTTTTACTATTTTAAATCGAAAAAGTTTAAAAACTATAGTCAGTTATATAATTGATATGGATACAACTATTCAGATAAGCAGCAATTTATTGAATCGATTAAAACTTATGAAGATTCATGAGAAAGAAAGTTATGAAAATATTATCTGGGATTTAATAGAGGATTCAATGGAACTTTCTGAAGAGACGAAAAAAAATATCACAATTTCTGAAAAACAAATAAAAGAAGGAAAAACTATCTCATTGGAAGAATTGAAAAGAAAAAAAGGTTTCTTGTAGAAATGTATTCGGTGGAATTTTCAAAAAAAGCCGAAGAACAATTATCAAAATTACCAGAGGATTTAAACTTAAGAATAATTCATGTTCTTGAAAGAATCAGAATCCGTCCCCATCATTTTGTAAAACGAATTATCGGAACAGATTATTTTAGATTAAGAATTGGTGATTACCGAGCTATATTGGATATTAAAAATAATCAATTAATTATCTTTGTTCTTGAAATAGGACATAGAAAGAATATTTATGAATAGTCTTTTATTTCTAATTTATCATAGAAATCCATATAAATAAGATTTTAGTTTTCTAAATCATGGGATTTGAGGAAAGGGAGTTTGATGACTTTGCTTCTGATATAGGGGAAGATTCTGAAGGGGGGAGTTCTGAACCTGCAGTTTCTACTAATAGTTCTTATAATTCCCACGAAAAAAGCGAAGGATTTCACGAGTCGGATAATAAAAAATATGGGACAGAACAGAAATCAAAGACAGAAGATTTAATGATTGAAGCAAAAAAATTCTTTGATTCTTACAAAAAAGAACTTGGAAACTCTATAAGAAAAGGGTCTAATGTTGTAAATTTGGATTTTATGAAGCTTACAGAATTCTCTAACAATCTAACTGACGGAATTCTTGCTGACCCTGAAGATACATTAAGAATTATTGAACTTGCAATAGAAGAATCCGGATTAATAAGGAATGCAAGAGTTAGAATTGTAAATTTTCCAAAAAGTCAGGAAATTAAAGTTAGGAATATTCGTTCTAAGAATTTAAATGAGATGATTGTTATTGAAGGAATAATAAGACAAGCATCAGATGTTCGTCCTCAAGTTGTTAATGCTAAATTTGAATGTCCCAGTTGCGGAACTGTTATGTCTGTTTTGCAAATAGAAAAAAAATTTAGAGAACCTCCAAGATGTTCATGCGGAAGAAGGGGGGGATTTAAATTATTAAGCAAAGAAATGGTTGATACTCAAAGATTAGTTGTAGAAGAAGCGCCGGAATCTCTTTCGGGGGGAGAACAGCCAAAGAGAATAAATGTTTTTGTAAAGGAAGATTTAGTCGAGCCAAAAATGGAAGAAAAAACAACTCCGGGAAGCAGAATAAGAATTATAGGAATTTTAAAAGAAGTTCCTGTTCCGCTGCAAACAGGAGGAATGTCGACACGTTTTGAATTAGCAATAGAAGCAAATAATGTAATTCCCCTGGAAGAAACATTCGAAGAACTTGATATCACCGACGAAGATGAAAGGCAAATTTTAGAATTATCTGAGGACCCAATGGTTTTTGAGAATTTAGCGAGGAGCATTACTCCGAGCATTTGGGGATATGAAGAAATAAAAAAATCTTTAGTCCTGCAATTATTTAGCGGAGTTCAAAAAACTCATAAGGACGGACAGAAAAGCAGAGGAGATATTCATATTTTATTAATTGGGGATCCCGGGGTGGCGAAATCAGTTACATTGGGATTCATGGCGAATATTTCTCCGAAAGGAAGATATGTCGTTGGAAAATCGGCCTCTGGAGCAGGACTTACTGCAACAGTTGTCAGAGATGAATATTTAAGAGGTTGGAGTTTGGAAGCAGGAGCAATGGTCTTGGCAAATAAAGGACTTGTTTGTATTGATGAATTGGAAAAAATGGATCCCAATGATCGAAGTGCGATGCATGAAGCGATGGAACAGCAAACAATTACAATTTCAAAAGCAAATGTTCAGGCAACACTTCGTGCAGAAACTTCTGTTCTCGCCGCTGCAAATCCAAAATTCGGGAGATTTGATCCTTCACAACCAATCGCACAGCAAATTGATTTGCCCCCAACTTTAATTAATAGATTTGATATTATTTTTACTTTAAGAGATATTCCCGACAAAATTAAAGATGAAAGAATTGCTGAGCACGTTCTTCATGAACATAGACAGGAAGGTGAAGGGATGCTTGTTCCGAGAGAATTATTCAGGAAATATGTTGCATATGCAAAACAGAGAATAAAACCGGAACTTTCCGACGAGGCTGTGCACGAAATAAAAGATTTTTATGTTGAACTTAGAAATAAACCTATTGCTTCTGAAGGCGGACTTCGTCCGATTCCGATTTCTGCGAGACAATTGCAGGCATTGATTAGAATGTCAGAAGCATGTGCAAAAATGAGACTCAGTAAAAAAGTTACAAAAGATGACGCGAAAAAATCAATTGAACTTATGAAATATTATCTTATGCAGGTTGGTTATGATTATGAATCAAAAACTTTTGATATCGATAGAATTTCGGGAAAATTTTCATCGTCACAAAGAGGGAAAATTTTTAATGTAAGAGATATAATAATTGATTTGGAAAATAAAATCGGAAAAATGATTCCTCTTGAAGAAATTGAGAAAGAATTAGAAGGGAAAATGGACAAGGATACAATGGATGAAGCGATTAACAGATTAAGCACTCAGGGAGAAATTTTCAGTCCGAAAAGAGGATATATCCAGAGGACAAGTTAATATTTAAAAAGAGATTATTCTTAAGAGTTAATATGAAAAGAGGGGGTAATTAAAATTAATATAATCAATAAAAAGATTTTTTCTCTGGTTAGCATTATATTTATTATTTTTTCAATTCCTCTTGTTTTAGGAGCAAGCGGATATAAATTATCAGAGGGATGCATCAATGGGGGTAGTAATATTTGTTATGAATTAGACCACGGAGATAATATACCTTGTCTTTTGGATAAGAAAATAACAAACAATCATGCTTCAAATAATTATTTTATTCCTCTTGCAACAAATGCTGAATTCACTTCTTTTACAGAATTACCCCCAGAGGGAGTTAGTGTAACAAATTGTGCTGTTGCTATAACTACTACAACTTATTCAGGAAATGGATGTGATAGTTGTCCTTTTGGTTCAACAAAATGGAGTACATTGGGGGGATATCCTTATAATACTGATTGTAATAAAAATGGTTATCAAGCACGTTTTAAATATCCCTCAGGAGTTTGGGAAACTTGGTCTTATACTAATGCTCGTTGGTGTAAAACCGAATACAATTGCGGAGTTTGGTGGAATCCTTTGACTTGGTGGGACATATGCACTACAACTTTTGATTGGGAAATGAAACCATAAATTTTTCTCATAAATATTTAAAAACATATTTTATTTTTTGATTGCATGAATATGCACTATCTTAGTGGGAAGTTGATGCCGAGCTATTTTGTGAATGCAACAAAATGCTTAACTCTCAATGAACAAAGTAGCGAGTTAAAGAAACCGAGGGTGTCTTAGCAATGGAAGAGGGGCAGTACAAACGAAATGTTGCATACAAATTAAGAATCGGTGACATATTATCAGGAAGGCCAGTAATAGAAGGGGAAAGATTTTCTTTTTTGGAGCTTAATGGCAGGAAAATAATCAGAATAAATGTTATCGGAAATATAATTGACAAATATGAAAGTGAAGGAGAAAGAAGATATGTTTTTTTCACACTTGACGACGGAAGCGGGCAGATAAAATTAAAATGTTTTGGCGACGATGCAGACAGATTCAGGAATACAATGCAGGGGCAGACGGTTTTAGTCGTTGGAGTTTTAAGAAATTTTAACAATGAAACTTATATTTCTCCTGAGATAATAAAAGAACAGGATTCAAAATATCTTCTTATAAGAAAATTAGAATTGGAAAAAGAAAAAAGTAAAAGTGTGAAGCCGTTGGGAAGAGAGCAAATAGTTGCAGTTAAGGATAAAATTTTAGAAATAATAAAAGGTGCGGAAAAAGATGGCGGAATTGAAATGGATAAAATAATTATGGGCTTGAGAGATATTTCCCCCGAGGTAATAAATTCTGAAGTCAAAAGATTATTGGAAGACGGAATTGTTTTTGAACCGCGCCCCGGAAAAATTAGATGGCTTGGATAAAATTATCTTAATTTTTTCAAAGCTAAATAAACTGCAGAAATAATTAACAGACTGAATGTGATAATTATATATAATTTATCGTCGAAATTTTTTACAGCAGATTCTATTACAAGAAAAGCTCCTGCAGGCAAAGCGATTATTTGAATTAGTAAAATATTAATGAATAACCCAGATACAATTAAAAGAAATCCTATCGCGGCATAAATAAAAAAAGTATTTCTGTTATAAACCTGATTTGCATTTTCAAAATCCTTGCCGCATAAATCGCATTTTTTTAAAGAGTCTGCGCATCCGTTAGTATTATAATTAAAAATTGGCTGTCCGCCTTGGGAATAACAATTAGTTTGTTCATTCTGCAAAGATTCTGAAATATTACAGCAAAGATTTTCGTTGAT
Source organism: Candidatus Woesearchaeota archaeon (assembly GCA_964363345.1). Taxonomy (GTDB): domain Archaea; phylum Nanobdellota; class Nanobdellia; order Pacearchaeales; family GW2011-AR1; genus RBG-13-33-26. The sequence continues at coordinate 6,053 of CAYIHY010000014.1, forward strand.
TTTTATTGGAGAAGATTGCCAAGCATTAGTTGCATTGCAAAATTTGTTATAATCTGGAACAGGATAAATATAGGTTACAATTAAGTTGAATAAAGTAATTACCATAATCGCGATAAAAATTCCTATAAGAATTGTAAGCGCTAATTTTTTCCCTTTAGATTTATCTCTTTTAGCCATCTTTTTATTATACATAATAATCAAATAATTTTATAAACGTTTCTTATTCAATGATATTATGGACTACGAGAAATTATTAAACGAAGCATACGGAAAAATAAAGAAACCCGAAAGTTCGGGCGAGAGATTTGAAATCCCAAAAATAGAAGGACATTTTGAAGGGAAGAAAACTATTTTGACTAATTTTTTTCAAATCGCGTCTCATCTTAGAAGGAATCCCGAACATTTTCAGAAATTTATTTTAAAAGAAGTTGCAGCATCAGGACAGAAAGAAGGAGATAGATTAGTTTTGAATATGACTGTTCCGAGCGCTAAGATAAATCAGAAAATAGAGCAATATGTAAAAGAATTTGTTTTATGCGAGCAGTGCGGAAAGCCTGACACTGAACTTACAAAAGAAGATCGACTTTCATTTATCAAATGCATGGCGTGCGGTGCGAAACATAGCGTAAGAAGTAAAATCTAAGAAAGATAATAATTTACTATTAAATCTCGAATAGTTTCTAATCTAATTTTTTGATGTTCAAGTTCTATTCTTTGTGTAATTATTCCTTTATATTCCTGATAGAGAGACTCTACAACTTCCTCAATATATTCTGAAGATTTTTTCCCTTTATATTCTGGAGTTAAAATTACACTTTTAATTTTCTCTCTAATTAATCCCCTTAATTCTTCTTCATTCTTTGGAAATAAACTTAAAGCATATTCTGCTCCTTCAATAGTGGAAGTTAAACTCATATTATAAATTAATTATTTTCAATTTAAAAGATTAATTATAATTCTATATCTTCATTTTTCCCTCATAAACCCTTCATCTAAACATTTAAAAGTAATATTAATTTCTAAATCTTATACAGATTCATAGAATTTGTCAGTCTAAATAATATACAAACAAGGAGGAAAAAATGGTTGAAGCTTATTGTGTTAAATGCAAGAAAAAAGTGCAGATGAAAGACGGAAAAGAAACAAAGACTGCAAGAGGTACAACAATGATGAAAGGAAAATGTACTGAATGCGGAACTACTGTCTGCAGAATGATGGGAAAGAAATAAATTTATTTTATTTTTATTTTTTTATTTGAATTAAATTAATAGAAGTTATTTTAAGATGTTAATAAAAATAATAAGGTCACAAAGAGATATAGTTGCAGTTTGTGATTCTGAATTAATCGGGAAAAAATTTGAAGAAGGAAAATTGCAAATAGATGTAAAAGAAAGTTTTTTCCGCGGTGAAGAAGTTGATGAACAAAAAGCAATAGATATAATGGAAAAAATGATTCAAGACGACGCAACATTTTACATTGTCGGAGAAAAATCAATCAAGGCTGCTTTAGATGCAGGGGTTATTGCTGAAGAAGGGATAATAAAGATTCAGGGAATTCCTGTCTCTTTAGTTCTTTTATAGTTCTCATTAATTTTATAAACATAAGTTTCCCAAAATAAATATGAAAAGTAATAAAGAATCCGAAAAGGAAGAAGAAAACCAACCAGTAAGCCGAGCTCCGCTACCAAGAGGAGATAGGGAAGTGCTTGGAGTTATTGACCAGAGATTCGGCGGAAACAAGATGATGGTTAATTGCCTCGACGGAAAAATGAGAAACTGCCGTGTGCCCGGAAGACTGAAAAGAAAATTATGGCTTCGTCCTAAAGATGTTGTTATAGTTGAACTTTGGGAGCTGGACAAAGACAAAGGAGATATAATTCTAAAATATAAACCAAACCAAGTTGAATGGCTCAGGAAAAACGGATATCTTGAAGCAGAAACTTCTGAGTTCTAATAAAATACTTAAATTCGTTTTTTCTTTATAATATATGAAATTTAATATCAAAATAAAATTAATCAATTTTGCTCAATCATTCCCGCCCCACTCGAGCTTACACTCGCATTCTGGAAATGATGTTTGTGTAAACTCTCGCCCACCACCCCAAGGAAAAAAGTTCTATTCGCAAAATTGCAAATTAAATGAATCTAAAATGTCGCTCATATGAAAATAATTTTCTCTGACGACGTTTCTAATGTAGCTGAAAATAGAAAGAAGCTTGAAAGCAACTTAGATGTAAAAATAACTATAAAGGAAAAAGAAATTTCAATTGACGGAAGTCCTGAGAATGAATTTATTGCAGAGAAAGTTATAGAAGCTGTTGATTTTGGGTTTTCTGTTTCGACAGCATTGTTGATTAAAGGAGAGGATTTTATTTTTGAAGTTTTGAATATAAAAAATTATACTCATCGAAAAGATTTAGAAAGGATAAGAGCGAGAATAATCGGCACAGGCGGGAAGACTTTTAAAACACTGAAAGAACTTACTGACTGCAATTTTGCCTTAAAAGATAATGAAGTCGGAATTATCGGCTCCCCCGAACTTATAAAAAATGCCGGCGATGCGGTTGTTGCAATAATTCACGGAAGCAAACAGGCGAATGTTTATTCTTTTCTTGAGAAACATCATGTTCCACCAATTTTAGACTTAGGATTAAGGGAACCAAAAAAGAGGAGAAAAAAAGAAAGAATAAGCTTTAAATAATAAGAAAATTTTTTCTAAATACTAACTAAGTCCCGGTAGCTCAGTTGGTAGAGCACATGACTGTTAATCATGGGGTCATAGGTTCGAGTCCTATCCGGGACGCTTTTATAAATGTTTAAATTAATTGAAATTTTTAAGAATAAATGATAATTACATTAACAGATATTACCTAATCGTTTTCAATTTAGAATTAAACCTGCCCGGTTTGATTGAACTTTGCCATTAATTTTTCAAGAATAACCTGAGGAGCAAATCCTTTTCTGCTACAAAGTTTTACAAAATCATCGTAGATATTTTGAGCTATGTTATAGTCAAGTTTTCTTTTTCTTGGATCTGGTGGATATGTTGCCATAATGAATTAAGAAAAGTTTAATTTATAAATTTAACCAACTAAGATTAATTATGTCAAGAGCGCCAAAACAGCCGTTAATTTTTCAGGAGAAACTGAAAATTCCAAAAGAATTTCTAAAGTTTGCAACTCCGCGCGATGTTGCGAATTACCGAGCCGAAAGATTAAAATGCGATGTGCTTGTTGAAATCGGCGCAGGAATTGGCGGGCAGACTATTGCGTTCTCAAGAAAATGCAAAAAAGTAATTGCTGTTGAATTAAATAAAGAAAGGGCAAAAATATTAAATGAAAATTTGAAAAAACTTCATATAAAAAATGTTGAGGTTATTAACGGCGATGCACTGAACAAAAGCATTCTGCAAAAAATTTCAAAGGAAAATCCTGAAATTGTTTTTGTTGATACTGAACGCCCAGAAGAAGTCAACAGAACTCTTGAACAAATTCAGCCGCCAGTGAAAAAGATTCTCGAAACTTATTCTGTTATGACAAAAAAAATTGCAATAGAAATTCCTCCCTTCACCGATGTTAAAACCTTAAAAGAAAATGAGTTTGAAAGCGAATTCATTTCACTGAACGGGCAATTAAACCGACTGACTTTATATTTTAATAACTTGAAACATTTTGAAAAATCTGCAATTTCTCTCCCGTCAAAAGAGAGATTAACAAATTCGGAGAAAGAATTAAAATTTCAAAAAGTTTCTTCTGCAAAAAATTTTAAATACCTTTATTTTATTGACCCAACAATTGTTGTTTCAGGCTTGCTCGGCGAACTCGCGACAAAATTCAATTCTTCTGTTCTTGAATTAAGCAAACCTGCTTTAGTCTCAAATAATGAGTTGCAGTCTTATTTTCTCACAAAATATAGAATAGCTAAAATCTGCGAAGACAAACCAGAAAAAATTCTTCAGGAAGCTCAAAAAATTGGAGCAGGAAAAGTTATTTTGAGATATACCCTTGACCCAAAAGATTATTGGAAAACAAGAAATTTTTATGAAAAAGAGCTGACCGGAAAAAAAGAAATTAATCTTTTCAGGAATGAAAAGCAAAGGGAAGCGATTTTGTGTATTAAAGTATAATAATTCTTAAAAACTAATTATTGTTTGAATAACTATGGCTAAAAATCTTCCAAAAAAGTTTAATTTAGATGAATTTGATTTACCTGCTTTCTTAACAGACGTTTCGGTGAGTCTGGAATTATTACGTATTAAATCGATCTTAGATAACACCAATTATATCAAAATATCACAAGCCTCAAATATTTTAAGAGAAAAATCCAGAGACTTTAGAAGAGGAATAGAACCTGTTTGGGAAGATTTATTCTTCTGGGAATTTTATGGCAGAAAACCAGAAGAAAGCAAAGTCGAAGTTGCTAGAAAATTATATGCAGATAGATTAGCAATATTAAGTGAAGAACTTTCTACAGCTCCAGATTTAGAAAAAACAAAAATTAACGAATTAGCACTTACAATCTCAAGATTATCTAGCCGGGTAATGAATTATCAAACTGGAAATCAACATCACTAATTTTATAAATATCTTATCCTTGTTTGTATTATGGAACTTGACAAGGCGATACAAAATAGGCGGAGTGTTAAAAAATTTTCAAAAAAGAAACCGAACTGGAGAACAATAATTGAATGCATTGATTCTGCTCGTTTTGCCCCGATGGCTGGAAATAATTATACCATTAAATTTATTGTTGTTGACGACAAGGATAAAATAAAAAAAATTTCAGAATCATGCCAGCAGGATTTTATCGCAAATGCCCAATATGTTATGGTAGTTTGTTCAAATCCCTCAAGGCCAATCAATGAATACGGAGATGCGGGAAAAATTTATGCAAGACAACAGGCAGGAGCAGCAATTGAAAATTTCCTTTTAAAAATAACAGAATCTGGTTTGTCAACTTGTTGGATTGGATATTTTGTTGAAGAACAGATTAAAAAAATTTTAGACATTCCTAAAGGAGTAGATGTTGAAGCATTGTTTCCAATTGGATATGAGTCCGAAAAGCCGAGAACAAGAAGAGCTAAAATAGATTTGGATAGAATTTTATATTTTGATTCTTATGGCAATTCTAAAATGAAAAAAATTCATGCTACCGAATAATTCTCAAGGTTTATAAACCCGCGAAGTCGCAAATTTTTATGGAAAGAAAAAATTTGCTTGAAAAAGCATTAAACAGATTTGAACGGATGGATTTAAAGGAGATCATTCTAGTTACAAAGTCTTACCATGAACCCGATGAATATTTAATTAGGGTTGGAAAATTTAAATTAGTCTTAGCTCATCAAGAGCATTCGAATAGAGGACAACAATCCCCTGAATGTTATTTCCTAAGATTTGTTTATGCTCACGGAGACGAAAAATTGGAGGAATTTAGAGAAGTAGAAAATTTTGGAAGAATAAAAGAAATCTATGATTCAATAAAAAAGAAAGCTGATCAATCTTATAAAATGCGGGTGGAATTAAAGCAAAGAGAATCGGAAAAGAAATTAAAGGAATTAGAAAGAAAATTAAGAAGACTAGAAAGAAAGTTATAATTTTACTCGTCGGTTACAATAACTTCATCATCTACAAGAATTGTATTTTCTGATTGTGCAACTTTTCCTTTTGAAACTTCAACTAACTGAGGATATTGGTGAAGATTTCCGTTTTCTTCGAGTTGTTTCAAAGCAAATAGGGATTTAACTCCGAATTTTTTTATAATCCACCTTGAGCAGAACGGAAGAGTTTTGTATTCTTCTGAGATAAAATTTAAAATAATTCTTGCATCGTTGCTTCTTATATTTTTATCATCAATTAATTGGTAAATCCCTGAAGGTTTTCCTTCGTAGATTTTTCCGCTTCCGTTTGTTGCGAAGGGTTCTATTGCATAAAGCCCCTTTGCTAATTTTTCTGAATTTTTATTTGCAATATTTAAAATTGCAATTCCTGAATGCAATTCGTATTGATTCATCTCATGCCCCGTTAAATTAACAATCGGAGAAAATCCATAAGATTCAATTGTTTCCTGAACTGCTTTTCCAAGTTCTCCCAAAGATTTTTTTTCTTTTGCTTTTTGGATTGCACTTTTTAAGGCATTTTCACTTGCTTCAATTAATTTTTTATTTTCTGAATTATTTTCTAAGTCAACTGAGAAAGTGAAATCTGCAATAAATCCGTCTATATGAACTCCCATGTCTACTTTCAGCAAGCCTGTTGCTTTTGTTTCGTCATTATAAGGAGGAGTATAATGCGCGGCAATTTCATTTATTGAAAGATTTGTTGGAAATGCCGGTTTTCCCCCAAGTTCTATAATTTTACTTTCAATTTTTTCTGCAAGTTCTAAAAGAAGAATGCCTTTTTTTACTATTGACCTCGCATATTCTTTTACTTTTTTTCCAATTTCTCCCGCTTTGAGAATTTTTTCTTTTTGTGAAGTGTTCATTTTTTAATGGAAGATACTTTGTTTTTATAATTATCTTTTTTCGTAAATAAAAAGTCCTTTTTCCTTAACTTTTTTTGGATGTAACCCTGCTCTTTCTAATATTCTTTTTTCATCTTCTCCGCAAATATAAATTCCTTTCTTTACTAAATTTGCAAGATTTGCATTGCTTACCCTCGGAATAACTCTCCCCGTATAAACCCCATTTTCTATTTCAGGGCTATTTGCAATTATTGACCCAATTTTAACTGGCAAAGATTGTTCTCTAACAAATTTTGTTATGAAGCTTTTAATATTTCTACTTACTAAGGCCATTTCCTGCAAACCTAATCTTTCAACTAACTTAATCCATCTGTCATTTAAATAAAGTTTGGGGGTAATATTCTCTAAAATTTCTACTGGGCATCCTCTGAAGAGAGAATATACCTTTTCAATATTCCCTGTTTTTTTATAGATTTCATACTCTTTAATAATTTCCAGAGCAAAACTAAATTTATTTTTTGGCTTCCAAAAAAAATAAGCTAACACCTCCAAGGGGATACTTTCTTTTTCTATCATCGTCCCATCAAAATCACTTCGGAGTTCTATTTCATTTTTTTGAATTGTGCTTTCTTGACTAAATAGAGTCCTTTCTAAAATTGTAGCTCTTGTTAAGTTTTCTTCTTCTCTTGAAATCATCCCTTCCCAAGAAATCATAGATTTATAAATCTTTAGAATTATTCACTACTAAAGAGTTTAAACAATTACAAAAACTTCCACTTCTTCTCTGTCCATAATGAAATTATTGCTCCGCCAAAAATAGCGAGTGTATGAAACATATGCATCCAAATAGTATAAAGATTAGGGAAGAGATAACTTAAGATTATGCTAAATAAAAATGCAGACGCAAGTCCAATTATTGATGATTTCAAAATTATTGATTTTAATTTCAAATTTAGAATAATCATACTAATTGCAAAAACTAGCAGAAATTTTGAACCTATGTATATTAATGTTGTTGGATCTGAAAAGATTGTAAATATCTGATGATAAAAATTAGATGAAATGTGATAGATCTGGTCAAATATCAGAGAAATAAGTCCAATCATTAAAGAAAGAATTATATTTTTTCCTAATGGTTTCATCTTCCTCTTTTTCATTATAATATACTCTTTTATTTCTATTTAAATATTGACTTCTTTGCTCTCTTTGTATTTTAATCTTCGGCTTTTGGGAATAAAATTTGAAATTTTATTTTCCGATATTTTTCCTGTTCCTAAAAAATCCTCTTTAAATTTTATTATAAAAAAACCTTTTTTCCCAGTTGTAATATTCAAATCCTGCCCCATCATCCATTCTTCTGCCTGTTTCTCATCAAGTTCAAAAATATTTTTTGTTATCTGATTTTTAAGAAGCTGAGTTCCTTCAATGCTCAATCTGATATCATTAGTTTTCTCGTCAAATTTTGCAAAATAAACTCCAACTCCTTCTACTCTCGCGAATCTGTCAAGAGTTTGTATTTCTTTTTCTGAAATTTCTGCAGAGTATAAAATAATTCTCTCCTTCCCAAATCTTGCAATATTTCCTTCAATTTCTTTTATCCCAAATTGTTCATTGAGTTGTTTTACAAATTTTTCTTTTTCATTTTTGTTTAATACTTTAATCGGAATCATTCTATATCCTCTCTTGTTATTATAATTCTTGATTGAAACATAGCACAAATTCTTCCTTCTATACAACGATGGTCAATTCTTGCTAATAAAGAATGGTTTATTGGTAATCTTATTAGTTCATCGCAGTTTGGACAATACATAATTTTTTCTAATTTTTCTCTTTGTGGGCAATCATATTCACAATGGAAATTATCATAATCCCAAAATTTGCATTCATGGTCTGGACATTGAATATACACTTCTCCCAGTTTTATGTTTTCTTTTTTCATTTTTTCTTGATCTTCTTAACTATCCATTTAATTATTAGGAATAACAAAGTTATTACAATGTAAATAAACATTGAATATATTCCTGCTGAAAATAATATTACCCAAGCGACGATTCCGAGTCCTATTGGCGAAGTCATTTTTAGATATATTAGAAAAGTAAAAACTGAAATTAAAATTCCAATTAAAGCCCAAATTATTTTTAATATTCTATATGACAATTTTTTATTTTTTGCTGATATCATTTTTTATTTTGGGGTTTGTTCATTAATCCCGCCAACCCCAAGGGGTTATTATTTATTTGCGAAGTTTTATTTTTATTTATCATTTTATTTTAATTTTTTTAGTTTCACAATGAAAAATCCCTCTGTATCTGCTAAATTGGGATAAACTCTACAGGAATATTTTACATCTTCCAGATATTCTTTCTCTTCCCATTTAGTTATTCCGGGACTTGTTTTTAATGGAAGTTCTATTTTTTCTATTTTAACCTTAAAATTTTTCAAAGCAAAATCTGCAATTTCTTCGTCTTCTTCTGGAGCGTGTGTGCAAGTTGAATAAACTAATTCTCCGTTTGGTTTTAAAATTTCAAGAGCAGAATCAATTAAAGATTTTTGGAGATTTGAAAGAAGTTTGATTGTGTTTATATTCCACATTTCTAAAGTTCGCGGAGTACTACGTATTGTTCCTTCTCCTGAACAGGGGGCATCTAAAAGAATTTTATCAAATAAAAAATTTTCGTCCTTGAATCTTTTGCATAGTGCAATTCCATCTTTTCTTGTCATTATAACATTCATAACTCCGCATCTTTCTGTATTTGCCGCGAGGATTTTTATTCTTCCGAATTTGACTTCATTTGCAATTAACAATCCTGTATTTTCCATTCTTGCTGCAATTTGCGTTGTCTTGCTTCCAGGAGATGCGCACAAATCTAAAACTCTTTCATGTGGTTTGGGATTTAAAACTAAAACTGGGAGCATACTTGCAATTTCCTGAATATAATAATATCCTAACAAATGTTCAATTGCTCTTCCTAATTCTCCGGGAGATAAATCTGTTAACTTGTAACTTCGCTCGTCATTCCCTCCTTCCCTCCCATTAGGGAAAATTTTTGTACTCACGAAGTTTTTATCTTCTACCTGATTAGATTCTTTCTCTAAAAGAACCCATTTTCCTTCAACAATCATAATTTCAGGATATTTTTCAAAAGGTATTTTTATTTTCCAGCCTTTTCCTTCTAATCTTTTTTTCAAATCTTCCGGAGAAATTTTCAAAGTATTGCATCTGAAAGAGCGAACTGGTTCTTTTTTTAAGATTTCCATATAAGAATCAAAATCTTTTCCAAGAAGTTTTTTCATTCTTTCAAGGAATAACGGCTTTGGTTCGTAAGTTCGTTTTGTCATAATAAAAGAAATCTTTAATGGTTTTTATGAGTTTGGATTAATGAATTATATTCTTCTATTCGTTGAGAGATCGATGTTTCATAAATTTATATTTCTCATAAAAGTTTTTATTAGTAATAGTGATTTGATTTTTAACAGGTTTTTCGACTGGTCCGTAATAAGCACATTTAGAGTTATCACATTTACTACAATCACTTTTCCTATAACATTTTTCTCTCTTTGTTATTGCTTTTGCTCTTTGGAAGATATTATGTTTTCTTGCTGTATATCTAACTTCAGCTTCTTCTTCGGCTATCTTTCTTTTATTTCTTCTCAATTCATGAATTCCGCTTATCACGTTTGTTGCGATTTGTGCTCCAATAGCATAAGGAATTAATTTTGGATTTGTATCTTTTAAATATAAATAAATACCTAAAGTTGTTGTAATAAACCATGGCACACTAAAATCTTCATTAAAATCTTCTCCATTAAAATCTTCTCCTTTTCTCAACATTGTAGGGAATATAAAAGGAGTTAATATCGGATAAGTAATAAGTTTT
>CAYIHY010000015.1:0-14905 GCA_964363345.1 Candidatus Woesearchaeota archaeon
ATATTTGTGTAAGGAGGGCGGTTTAGTGCGGATTTGTACTAATCACCAAAAAATAAAGAGAAAAGTTGATGTAGTAATATGCTGGGACCCTTCAGTAATTCAGCTGTGCAGAAAATACAAAATTCCTTTTTTAATTTCAACGCAGGCTTCTGTTTCAAATATTGAATCTGCAAAGTTCTACAAAAACTTGGGCGCAAAAAGAGTTGTTCTTGCAAGAGAATTAAATTTAAAGCAAATTAAAGAAATTTCAAAAATTATTGATATTGAATGTTTTGCTCACGGAGCAATGTGTGTTTCAATTTCAGGAAGATGCTTCACTTCACAATTTTTATTTTGCAAATCAGCCAACCGCGGAGAATGTCTGCATCCGTGCAGAAGAAAATATTTTGTCAAAGATGAAGAAGGAAATGAATTGAAAATAGAAAATAATCAAATTTTCTCGGCTAAAGATTTATGCACTTTGCCCTTTATTGACAAGATGAAAAAAGCAGGAATTATTTCTTTTAAAATAGAAGGAAGAAACAGGGACGCAAGATATGTCGATACTGTTGTCAAGATTTACAGAAAAGCTCTTGATAAAAAATTAAGCAAGAAAGAAATTGATGAAGGACTTAAAGAACTTGAGATAATTTACAATAAAGGATATTCTTCGGGATTTTATCTCGGAACTCCGACGGCAGATGATTTTTCAAAAGTTCAGAGCAATGCATCAGCTGAAAGAAAACATTTTGTCGGGAAAGTTGTTCATTATTTTGACGATGCAAAGGTTGCAGCAATAAAACTTGTTTCTGAATTAAATGTCGGAGATAAAATTGTAATAATTGGAGATACAACTGGAATTGTTAAAACAAAAATTGATTCAATTGAGATAAACAAAAAAGAAATTAGCAATGCAGGAAAAGAAGTTGGCATAAAAGTTCCTGAGATAGTTAGAAAGAACGACGAAGTTTACGTTCTTAAATCTTAAAAAAATTTAAAAAAAATAAGTTCTTAACCAATAAAGTTAAGAAGAAACAAAATCAAATGAACTTGTTTGCGAACATAACTGGACCTTTCCTGATGCATCCTTAAAGTAGGGTGTTATATACACAGTACTAAAATTTCCGAAGAATGTTGTTTTTGCAATTAAAGTATCACTTGTTACTGTTTTTCCCACTAATAGAGGTACATCTCCTGAAACATCTATTAAACCAGAAGCTGCTCCAGCAGTATTATTTTTGTATACTAATTTAACTCCGGATATTTGGTCCTCGCTTGTCCCTGTTCTTGATAATACAACTGTACAAACATTTGAAGTTGCATCACTGCAATTTGCTCTTGCTGCTTCAACAGATACCCCTAAACATTTTGTGCTGATATCTGCACTTTGAGTTCCTGATTTTAATAAACCACTAACTACCGTCCATACAACTCCGACAGCAACTAATGATAATACAACTATTATTAATGTAACAACAATCGTAGACCAACCTTTTTTATTTTTCATAATTTTACCCCCTTTCATCCTCTTATTTATTATCTCTTATGATTTAAAAAGATTTTGCTTTTTATTGATTGAAAACATTTGTTATTTGTTGAAATTTCCCAGCAATTGGAAAAATTCTTTTGAGTCCATTACTTTGTCGACCTCGCTGAGTCCCCGCTGTTCAATAAATCTTGAAAATGCTTCTGGTTTGAATTCTCTTTTTCTCAATGAAGCCATTGTCGGAATTCTTTCATCTTCTTCGCCTGAAAATTCCCCCCTCTTGATTGCTGCAGTTAATTTCCTTTTTGACATTACTAAGTCAGTGAATTTAAATCTTCCAATAAAAAATACCCAAGGAAATTTCTTTTTGAAAACTTTGAAAATCATTTTTTGCCTTTCTGCATTGTCTCTGTGGTCTTTTCCTCTTATTATATGAGTCATTTTCAATTCCATGTCGTCGACGGCAACTGCAAGGTTCATCAACGGCCAAGCCCTATATTTATTTCCCTGACGCGAATGTTTTGTCTCGTCAATTCTTGCGAGCGGAAAATCTCTCATTGCAGGATTTTTATTTTTCATGCTTGATTTAAATCTCAGAACTGCTTCGCCTTCTTTGAATCCTCTTTTGTCGAGCATTTTATTCCATCTTTCAAGATTCTGTTTTGGAGTTAATTTTCTGCATGGGCAGTCTTTTTTTTCTTCTACAAATTTTTTGAATTTTTCCTGAGAGCAAGTGCAGACATAAGCGGATTTTTTTTCAATTAATTTTTCAACATATTTGTAATAAAGAGAAATTCTGTCTGAGGCAATTAAATATTCTGAAACATTTCCGAAAATCCAGTCGCAGTCCCGGGGAATATCTTTGTAAGCGCTCGCTAAAGAGGTTTTTGGGTCTGTGTCGTCGATGATAACATAGAATTTCCCGCCATATTTTTTTACATAAATTGATGAAGCAAGATTTGAAATTATGTGCCCGAGGTGGAGCGGTCCCGAAGGAGCAGGGCGAAATCTCATTGTAACTCCTTTTTCTGAGTCAGGCAATTCATCAAGCCCTTCATGCGTTTCTCTCTCGCTGACCTCTTTTTCCAACTTTTCAAATTCTTTTTTCTGTTCTTTCAATGAACAAGAATTAACTTCAAGGATTATTTCAGAAATTTTTTTCGCGTATTTTCCAACTTCTTCTCTTTTTAATCCCTCGATAAATAATGAAGATATCACCGGACCCTGCATTGCTTTTCCATCGTGAGCAATTGCATTTTTTAAAGCGTAAGCGCGGATTTTTTTTTCAAAATCTTTCATATTAAAATAATAGAAGAGGGATTAATAAAAGTTATGAATTAGAAAAGTATTAATTAATCTTATGAACTTTAAATTCAGGTTTAGTAAATCCTTCTTTACTTGTATCTATCTCTAAAAAAGTTCCAAAAGAATCATTCTGATACCTTCCTAAATTTCCAGGGTTTACGATAATTGTTGATGCAATTTTATCTTGTATTATCGATGGTTCATGAATGTGCCCGCATAAAATTAGTTCGGGGGAATTTCTGTAAAGATAAGCAAGCATTAGAGGATCTCCAGAGTGTTTTTTATTCTCTCCTTCAAAATATCTTGGGGGCACGTGAGTTAATACGACATCTGCTAAATCATCTCTGCTTTCCTGAGCATGAAGATATTGAAATGCTATATCACTGTCAAAATCAATTAACAAATCTCTTGGGACGATTATTGGGATTTCATTAGAACTCCCATACCCAAAAAATTGAGCATCGTCAATTTCAATAGGAGCTTTTTCATGTAAATTTTCTTGAGCCAAGATATCATCAATACATTTTCCATCCCAATTGCCAGGAACTAAAACTACTTTTTGTTTTAACGTATTAAATCTCTCTTTAAATTGTTTATAATTATTTAGCATTCTCTCTTTTGCTACTCCTTCAAATTTTAGATATTCTTCTCCCAATTGAACGGCGTTTTCCAAGGGAATTTTTAGTTTTCCTGAAACCAAAGCTTCTGCGAGATCGTGAATAGTCCCGTTAGTTGAAAAACTTTTATTTAAGAAAGAATTCATCTTCTCAAAATATTCTTTTTCTTCTCCCTCAAATAAATTTCCTGATAAATCTCCGGTTATAGCTAAGACTTCTGCATCTGTTGCTTTCACAATTTCTAATGCTTTATCGAAACTTTCAAAGTCTCCGTGAATATCGGACATATGAATAATTTTCATAGAAATCTCACAGAAAAAGGATATTTAAAACTTGTTATTGTTGTAACTTAAAAGGAATATCACTCAAAATTAATTTTCAGTTTCTTTTCTAAAAGTTCAACTCTCTGCTTCAGATGATAAACCTGATTTGACAAATCTTCCATTTTCTCGGTCATATCAAATAATCTTTTTGCAAGTTTTTGTTTTTTGTCTGGGAAAGTTTCCTGCTGAGGAGAATCATTGTCCCATGAAACTTCGGAAGATGAAGAAGTGTTTGAATTTGCAATGCTACCCAAAAAATTATCTTCTTCTACTTGAGGAACAGGTCTTGCAGTTTTTCTCACAGAAGATTTTCTACTATATCCTTCGCTTAAATCTACGAATTTATCTCTTTTTCCAAACAACCCCATTTAATATTGAGAACTTTTTAATTTTTAAATTGTGCTATTTGATTAAAATTAGAAACCTTTTTTAACAGGATTAACTATTTAATAAAATGGTAGCAAGCATTGCCCAAATAATCGGAAAAGTAAATCCAAAACTTTATGCACAAAACGGAAGTGAACTTCTTAAAAAATATGGTTCTGCGGACAAAATTCCTGCCGAAGAAATAAAACCTCAAGCAATTAAATACTCTGAAGGTAGCGGGGGATTTAAGTTGGGGGGAAATATGGAAGCAACACATACTCTCATCTATGATTCGTCAACTGAAACATTAGAACCGGTTTATTTTTTTATTCTTGATTTAATGAATGATTTGGGACTTGCTCCTGAGAAATTAATTGACAATTTTAGTTTAACTCCCGGAAGCGGGCATTTTGCAGAACTCGGGCAAAGAGCGACGATGATGCAGCAACAAGCGGGGAAAATTATGGGAGATGTCAATACTGTTTTGAGAAGCGTATTAAATATTATTTATGACTTGAAAGAATTTAAAATTAGACTACAAAGTTATGACGGACTGAAATCTAAAAAGAAAGAAGAACAGGAATATGCAGTTCTTTCGCTGAAACAAATTTGGATGGACAAGGTCGATATTGCCAAGGGGAACTCGAGCATTAAGGCGATGGCTTTGGGGCAGGCAGGATTCCAGACTTTAATTGACGCGTTCCTTGCTGCTAAAGATGAAAAAGATATTGATAAGATTGATTTAAATGACAGAGTCAAGAGATTGTTAAAACCGAGGATTACTGAATTTAATATTTGGCTCAGAGAATCTGAAGGTGAATTAAGAAAGAGATATGAAATTGAAAAAACTTATTTGAAAAGTCAGGTGAATAGTTTGAAACTTTATTCTCGGTGGGTGCGTCCGTATTTGAAAACTGCGAGTGATTTGGAACAAAAAGAAAGCGGGAGGTCGCCTGCGCTCGTAAAAACATTTGACACGATTGTTTTAGAATTAACTCTATTGGGAAAAAGCAAACTTGATATTGCCGGCGAGGCTGCGAATGGAACTTTCCCGAAAGATTTTGCAAATCCTAAATTTTTGAAAGATATAAAGCGAGATTATTACACTTGCATTCTTGTTGATTTTACATTCAGAGGAATTCCACAGAGAGTCGGTCAGCAGTCTCATTTTGCATTTGGTGGAAGAGCAGAAGTAACATTCAAAGCTTATGCACTTAATGGCGATGAACTTAAAAAATTTGAAGAGGAATTTAAAAAATCAGAAGTTAATGATGTTCTTGCTTTAATTGAGGGCTCGACGACAGAAAGCTTGGGACCGCTGCAAAATGATATAAATGAATTTATTGAAGAAAAATCAAAAAGTGAAGAAAAATCAAAACCAATGGGTCTTAAAGATGCATTTGAACCCTTTACTGCTTTGTTCGGGGCTTATGAAAAAAAACCAGAATCAAAAGATAAAAAAGGGGAACCAAAAGAAATAATTGTCAAGCCGGATAATTGGATTGAAGAAAATCATTTCCGCCCATTTGTTGCCGAGACTGCTAAGTCAAAAGTTTTTGATATTTTTGATATTTATAAAAAATCACATGGAATGGTTAGCTTTACTTAGGAAGAATAATTTCTTTTATCATATTCTTCTTCGAGAGTTCTTAGTATATCTTTTGAGGTTCTCCAAGTAAGTTTGTGTTTTGGTATTGTTGATATTCTTCTTTTCCCCTCACAAACTTCAACTCCTTCTTTTACATTTTTCCCCATAATATAATCCATTTCTGTTGCAATATGAATTAATTTTTTTGGGTCTTCTATTACTACCCCGCTCTTTCTAACTTTTCTGGCTAAATTTCCTTCATGGCTTATTAAAAATAAAACAATTCCAAAAATTAAAAATGAAAACCCAAAAAATAAATTTCCTGTTTTAATTCCTGAACTTATTGCATTTCCTGTTAAGTTAAATGGAATTACAAAAATAAAACTTGCGAGAATGAAAAAATAACTTAATATTTTTTGATATTTCATTGAAAGAATAAGAAAAACAAATTTATAAATTTTAGTAAACTTAATAAAGAAAGTGGGTTCTTTTGAAAATGGGTTTTTCTTTTAGAAAAAGAAAAGCTACAATGTAAAAGAAAACTATAATAGCAGAAAGAGAATAGGAATAAAAACCTAACATGGTAGAAAACCTGAGGGAAATATTAATAAAGAAATTCTTCTTTTATTATTTAAGATGGTTGATTATACAATAAGCGACATTTATCAGGGGGGGGATTCTTCTCTTGCTCCGAAGTATGGAAATATTTTTACTAATTACAGAGTTAATCCTGCGACGTTCGGAATGACTACTGACCCACGAACTGCAAATATTTTGCAGGATGCTTCTACGAAATTTAATACAGGTATGAAGCATGTAGAAATTACTGGAATTAATATTACTGGCGGAGCTCCTGGAGAACTTTTTGAGTCTATTCCCGACGAGCAATTAAAAGAAGTAAATAGATTAAGCAAATTAGTCGGCGCGACAGTTTCGCTTCATGGTCCGCTTTTAGAACCTTCAGGAATAAACAAAGAAGGATTTTCAGAATCAAACAGAGAAGCAATTGAAAGGCAAATGATTTCTGCAGTTGAAAGAGGACACCTACTTGACCCGACAGGAAATATTCCTGTAACTTTTCATTCGTCTGCTTCACTACCCGATGAAATTGCTCAAAAAAATCCTGATGGAAGTATATCCTCCCCAGAGGGAGTTGCAGTTTTTAGGCCTGAAGATGGAAAATTCGGAGTTATTCCTTTGAAAGAAAGAACTTTTCCAGGAGATGAAAAAAGGAAAGATGCCAAAATAGAACTCGCGAGATATAATTCTGAACAATGGATGCAGGAAATAGAACAGCTTGGACAGCGAATGAGAATCGGCGGAGATATAATAGACAAAACTGCAACAACTGCCATTCTTGCTGAAGCTGAAAAAAAGGCGAGAAAAGAGTGGACCCCCGAGGAAGAAGCAATACAAAAAGAATTTCATCAGGGAACAACTTACCTTAATAGTTCGTATATCGATTTGAAACATCTTTTTGAAAAGGCCCAGAAAAATTCATCGGATATTGAAAAAGATAAGATAAATAAATTTTATGATAACATCAGACCCAAGGCAGAAATGATAAATGAAAGATTAAAAGAAAATCCAAATGATATCAAAAGTGCGATATTGACTAAAGAAATTATTGATGAAGGAGTTGAAATTTTAAAAGAGGTTCATCCCCAAACACTTGTTGAGTTAAATGATTTCGCGATAGATAAATCTGCTGAGACAATTTCAAATGTTGCCTTAAATTCTTACAAGAAATTCAAAGATACTGCACCAATAATGAGTATTGAAAATCCGCCTGCAGGAGGCGCATTTGGAAGAGGTGAAGATTTGAGAAAAATTATTGAAGAGTCAAGAAAAAAATTTATTGAGAAAGCAGTCAGCGAGGGAATTGATGAAAGAACTGCAAAAAAAGAAGCAGAAAAATTAATTGGAGTTACTTGGGATGTCGGACATATTAACATGATTAGAAAATATGGTTATGATGCAAGTGATGTTGTTAAGGAGACCGAAAAAGTCGCTCCGTTTGTCAAACACATTCATCTTTCTGATAATTTTGGAATGGAGCATACGGAATTGCCTATGGGAATGGGAAATGTTCCGATGAAAGAGATTTTAGAAAAATTGGGGCAACAGGGATTTGATGCTAAGAAAATTATTGAAGCGGGGAATTGGTGGCAGCATTTCAAAACTCCGCCGTTCAAAGAAACTCTTGAAGCATTTGGCTCTCCTATTTATTCAATGCAAATGGCTCCGTATTGGAATCAGAGTCAAGGATTGCAGCAGGATTATTTTGGAGGATATGGGCAGATGCTTCCACAAACAAATTATGAAATGTTCGGCGCAGGATTTTCACATTTGCCTTCGGAACTCGGCGGACAAAGACCTGGAGCAGAAGGAAGCAGAATGAGCGGAAAAGGAATGGAGTAGCGAGACAACCTAATCAGTTTTCTTCGCATGATTTTCCCCTTGAAATACTGCTCACGGCTGATTAATTAAATTTATTAAACAGAAAAACAATAAAATAATATGGCAAAAAATTATCTTGAACAAGCGATATTGGAAGGAGTTGATTCAATATTAAAAGAACACCCGAGATTTGCCGGATTTCAGGAATATTTTTTAAAACATATCGACAGAAAAAAAATTCGTGATAATATCAGCGCATTAAAAGATAAAACAAAAGGAATGAGTGGAGATGAAGTCCAGTCTTTTATTTATCAGGAAATTGCAGACTATGTTTCTTCAGGAGAAGCATTTGATGAAAGAGGGAAAAAAATTATTTTGAAAAATAGTTTGGAAGGAAAAACTGAAGGGAGAACTTTACTGCAGAAACTTTTTAGAAAACCGAAATTTGACGGCGAGAAATATCTTGATGAGACAATGGAAGCTTTTGGAGATTTGTATTCTTTATTCAAGACAGGCAATTATGCCCAAAGAATGCCGGCATTAACTAAATCGATTGAGACTCTTTATGACCTGAGATTTTTAAATCCTGCAATAGACATTCTAAAACAAAACGGAATGATTGATGACAAGAAATATGCTTTTCTGAAAAAAGAAGTTTATTCAAAGGCGCAGGAATCCTCCAAGAATGTTGTCGGGGGAATTGAAAAATATTTTGTTCCTGAAAAAATTGCGGCTTCAATCTTGGGCATCTTTGGGATTTCTTTAGTTATGATGAGCTTGAAAATTACTGGTGCGGTTGTCGGCGTTCAGAATAATATTTCTTCAAGAATTATCGGAATCGGTTTGATTGTCCTTGCTGTTTTTATTTTCTTTTTTCCTTCTAAAAAGAAACATAAGCGATAAAATATATATTTAAAAATATATAAAACATAATATAAAAGAAGATGGTGAAGAAAATGGGTTTTTCTTTTAAAAAAGAAAAGCTACAATGTAAAAGAAAATGAAAAGAAAAAAGAGTGTGAAAAAGAAAAGTGAAAAAAAGAATTATCCGACTTTGCAGTTGAAACTTGAATCTGAAATCGCGATGGATTTTGCGGTGAAGGCTTATGAAAGATTTAACAAGATTGTCAAATCAATTGTTCTCTTCGGAAGTTCTGTAAAACAAAGCGCTGTTGCAGGCTCGGATATTGATATAATAATTGTCATCGACGATGTTGCAATAAGCTGGGATCAGGAATTAATCGCATGGTACAGAGAAGAACTTGACGGCTTGCTTAGAAAAAATCCTTACCAAAAAAGTCTGCACATTAACACAATAAAATTAAGCACATGGTGGGAAGATTTGATTAGGGGAGACCCTGTTATGATTAATGTTTTGAGGTACGGAGAAGCGATGATTGACTTCGCGGGATTTTTTGAACCGCTGAAATTTTTATTATTAAATGGAAAAATAAAATCAACTCCCGAAGCAGTTTACAATTGCCTGCAACGCGCGCCGACGCATTTTCTCAGAAGCAAAGCCGCAGAATTAAATTCAATCGAAGGTTTATATTGGGCGATGGTTGATTCTGCCCACGCTGCGCTTATTTCAGCAGGAGTTCCGCCAGCATCTCCAGAACATATACCGAATGATTTAAAAGAAACTTTCGTCGACAAAAGACAATTAAAAATGGAATATGTTTTATGGTACAGAGATTTGCTTATACTTCACAAAAGAATTACTCACGGAGAAATAACTGATTTGAAAGGTGTTGAAATTGATAATTGGCAGGGAAGAACTCAGGAATTTATGAGAGTAATGGCTGAATTAGTTAATCAGAGCGTCGGTTAAAAATAACTAAGAAATTCTTGCTATGCAAATTAATTGCTTCGTGCCGGACTTCATCGAGGCGCTCCGCTAAAGAAAAAAGTTAATGATGAAATCTGAAATAAACTTGTTCAACTAATTACAACGCATTAAAGTTTTCTTTATTAACAAATTAAAAATTGCGAAGAAACTTGGCAAAGCCAGTTTCTGAACCAGAAAATTTGTGAGCGACTTTTGGGCGAGCAGAATAAAAGATTAATTAAAAATATTTTTTAATTTCGTTTGATAAAGGTTTTTCAAGCAAACATGGTACTTCTTCAATCTCTAAAATTGGTTCTTTAAAATTAATTTCTTGTTCGGATTCCTTTATTTTTCCAGTAAAATTTAGGGAGATCATTTTTTATTTAAGCTTTAGTTAACAATTCAGTAATATTTTCTTTGTAATATTGTTTAGTTGCATCGTTTCTTATTTCTTCGAATTTTCTTTCTTCAAGCAAAGTGATGAGATCATGTATTGCACCTAATTTTTCAATTGTTTTCTTTGCTTCTGCTTTTTTAGCATCATCAAATAATCCGGTTTTGTCTTTTAATATTGCCTGAGCTTGACTTATTTTTTTTGTTATTGAGCTTATAGATTGTTCTGCATATTTCCCGAAAATTTCTGCAGCCTCAGTTGCTTTTCCTTCTCCTAAAAGAGATTTTAATGTTGAATATCTAACATCATAGAATTCTGAAACTTTCAAAGTTTCTAACGATTTATGGTATTTTCCTGCATAGACTTTAACTGCAGTTTGAATTCCTTCTTTAGAAGCTAATGTTCCTTGCTTTAATCCTTCAAGAATATCTTTGTCAACACCAAATCCAGAAACTAATTTTTCCAAAGCACCTGGAACAAACTGAGCAGTATCTTCACTACTTCCTAGTCTTGCAGCTACATCTGCATATTGATATCTGTTCAAATCCTGAATGTATTGTGGTATCTCTTCTTCTGTCATATTATTTTTTATCTCCGGAGTTTAATTTTCCTTCTAAACTTTTATTTTTATTAATTAATTTTTCTTCTGCATTTTTGTAAATAAATCTTCCTGCTTCATAAATTCCAGACAGAACATTTGTAGCAATAGGGATTAAATAAGCGGGAATTCCTTTCATTGCTAATTGACTATATGTAATTATTTGAAACGCATCAAGAGCAACTTCTAAATTAGTTCCTTTGTGATTGGGGGTTTTTCTTAGGGCAGTTGGAATTATATATGCCACTAAACTTCCCATTAAAGATTGTTTAAGGTATTTCCCAGCTTTCTTTCCTGCTTCTTTCGTAGGTCTTACTACTTCAGCCAAAACTTCTTCTCTTGTTGGTTTGTAATCTTCTTTTTCCATATTATATTCATAGAATTAAACTATTTAAATGTTTTGTTTTGTTATTACTAACTAAAAGTAACAAAACTAGGCTACTACTTTAGGTGCAGAAATAAATTCGTAGTTGATTCTTGTTGTGCAGGGAAGTTTTGATTTTATCTGCTTGAAAATTTTTCTCACGAAAGAAGCAGCTTTAGGATTGACGACGGCTATAGACATTATCGGCTCGCCTTTTCTCAGGATAGCTGCCTTTGCGATTGCTCTTCCGAATGACAACTGCATTCCCTTCTGGGTTCTATCAGCCCCTGCTCCGGTCAACATTTTATTTTCTCTTTGAATATGATGTGTGTAAGGGATAACTCTAAAAAAATATTGCCCGTTCATTTCTGCGAATAATTTTCTGTCGATGAATTGTCTACACGCTTCCAAAGCGTTTTGTCTTATCTGCACATTGTGGTCAGTAACTAAAGTTAAAATGTGGGGGAATTTTTCTGCTTCAAATCCTTTTCTGTTTCCCATATTAAATTTCACAATCATTTTTGGGGGAACTACTTTTGCATAAGAATATTTTTTCTGTTTGCTAATTCTTGTGTTCGGAACAACATGTTTCTTAGAATATGAATTTGCTCTTCGAAGTGCCATTTTATGCTGCTGCCCCTATTTTATTTCTTGTAAGATAATTTTTGTCTAATCCAATTTTCCAATCATAAATTCTCCATATTGATCTTACTGAAATTTGCGTTCCGTTTAAGTAATATCCCTCATTTTCATTTTTTCCACTTTTTTTAAATTTTAATATTCCTGCTTCGAGATTAATAAATTTTTTTCCATTAAGAGGGCTATCAAATTCTGTTACTATAACTGGTTTTCCAACTAATTTTGCTAATTCTTTTGCAGTTCTAAATCTTTTATGTCCTTCTCTTGACATTTTATTTTACCTCGACTTTTGTAGTTACAGCCTGTCCTGGAAGTCCTGGAGCGAAAATTGCTCTTACAACTCCGTGTCCGCCGTGGACGCCTGAAACTTTTCCTTTAATTTTTTTTCCTGCGGGAGAAGTCCATTCAACTTCTTTACCGATGAATTTCTCTGCTTGTTTCTTGTCTGCAACTCCGTTTATTTCTATCAGAAAATGCCCGTTTGTTATCGTCTTTCTTCCTCTTCGGAATTGTATTATTCTTCCTTCCATAAGTTTTTTTCCTTAAAATTTATGTTACAAAATCTTCCTGATTTTGTTTCCATAATAAATAGTTAGAAAATTAGTTTAAAAAACTTTGGCTTGAAAAATTTTGAGAGTTTATAATTAAAAATCAGAAACCTCTATAGAACTCATCTCTTTTTCAAGTGAACTAATTCTTTCTGATAACTCTAGTTGCTTCTTCTTTTTTGTATTGTAAATTCCCCCAATTGTATTAGGAATCTCATTAAGTATTCTAAGAATATTTTTATAATGAAAACGATCTCCTTTAAGGTCTTCTTCGAATATTGATAAAAATGCTTCCACAAATTCTCTAGATTTTCTAGGAGAAATCATAATATCTTTCGTGAACCGTGACATAGTAATCGAATTTAATGAACTCGTATCTGAATAAAAGTTAAAGTTTATTTCAATATAATTTTCTCCATTGATAGATAAATCAAAAAAATTATCGACAATTTTTGACTTTTTAATTATTTTTTCTAATCTAGTTCTAGAATCAGGGCGTACTTTCTCATAATGGAGCATAGAAAGGTATAACTTAATAATCGGTTCAGTTTCATTTAGAGAATAATGATAACCCCCATCGTCTATTTCTCCGATTATTTCTCCAAGAATATTTATGTTATTAATTGCTTTAAGCAATTTTTCTTTATATAGAGATAAATAAGATTCCATTTTATTTCCATTAACTTTTGATAGTTTTTGTATATCCTGTCTATAATCTTCTGTTTCTCTTATTGCCTTTTCTACATTACCCGTTTGTAAATCTCTAATTTCCTGTAATTGTTTTTCTAATTCCATTCTAAAACGTTATAGGGGAACCTTATAAACATTTTTATTTAGAAAAATTATTCCAGCACCAAAATGCTTCTTCCGACGATTGAATCTTCGCGGAATTCATCTATCGGGAAACCCCTTGCAATTTTCATTCCTGTTTGAGAAGCGATTTTTTTAAAGTCAGGGGAAATTTTTGTTGATTTTGTCTTGACGAGAGGAGCGGTAAAAACAATTTTTCCTTTCACATTTTTTTTCAGATTCTTAATCACATTAATCATTAACTTTTCAAAAATAGAAATAATCTGCTTTGCTTTTTCTTCATTTGGAATTTTTTTCTGCAATTCGCCCAAATCTGGCTCTGTTGCGACGGCGTCTACATTTTGAATTTTAATTTTTGAAGAATCTTCGTTTATTAATTTGTAATCTTTATCAGAAAAATTAAACCATTTCAAATTCATCTTTGCGCTGTCAACTGCAGTTTTGTCTCTGTCAACTCCGATTACTTTTATTTTCTGCAAAAGCGCTTCCTGCAAGATTGTTCCTATCCCGCAAAAAGGGTCAAGCAAAGTTTCATCTTCCTTCGCCTGAGAAAGATTGATTAAAATTTTCGCCAGCCTCGGAGAAATTGAAAGCGATTCTCTTCTTACTGGTTTTCCCATATCTCTTTTTTCAATTTTTTCATAATTGCAACTTCCGATTATCCTGCCAAAATTATTTTCAAAAATAAAAAATTGCTCCTGGATTAAATTAGAAGCAATATTTGGAACAAATTCTCCGCTCTGAAGTTTTATATTTCCTGTAAGTTTTTTTTCTGTTGCTTTCATTTTTTCTTCCTTAAATCTATGTTTGAGATAAAGATGGACATCATCAAAAATTTTTGAATTAAAGTCATAGATAACATAATTCAGTTTATTGCTTGTCCCTGAATAAAGATTTTGCTTATCCAATTCTTTGAAAATCTGCTCTGAATTTCCTTCTGCAATAACTTCCCCTATTGAAATTGTCCCGCCTAATTTTTCAATAATCCCTGAATCAATATTTTTTGCAGTTTCTAAGAGAACTCCGTTGCTGACAATTGAAATTATTTTGTAATTAATTTTTTCCTTTTCAAAAAAAGATTTTAACTCTGCGACAGACAAGTCAACATTTCTTCCGAGAATAAACAGGTATTTCATAAGATAAATAAACCGAATGAGTTTTTAATTTTGTCTAATCCCATCCAAGAAGTTGATTAATATTTCTTACTATTATTTCTGATTTTTTTCTAAAATCATCACTCTTAAAATCTTTTACTTCGAATGGGCCTCCTCCAATTGGATAGCGGTCATAATATTTTACTTTTCTATCTCTCACTAAAACTTTTCCTTGATAGAGGGGGGTTAGCCCTCTTTCTTCTAATATAGAATATCTTCCAATTATATACCAATTGAATGGGACATCTCCATTTTCCAAGCACTTAAGATTTATCCAATGAATTGGTTCTTTATCTAATTCTAACTCAACAAGTACCCCCTCAGGATTTTTTAATAAGTCTCCACCCTGTTTAAAAAAAGGTAATAAATCAATTGTTCCTATTTTGATTAATTTTTCTACATTGTACATCCCCAAGGTTAAAGTAGAATGTTTATAAATTTATTTCTTCTCTGATATTGTAAAAATATAATCACCTAAGTCTTTGCAATAAATTCTATGAGTTCCA
>CAYIHY010000016.1:0-14505 GCA_964363345.1 Candidatus Woesearchaeota archaeon
TAATCTTGACAGAAACTGAAAATTAATTTTATTTTCCCCTTAAAAACTAAAACGAAAGTGAAATTAAATTTCCTAATCGCTTCTGCTTTGCAGAACCGAAAGCAAAAAACGGGAAATTTTTTTCATTCGTCTTAGTCAAGAAACTAAACCGAAAGGTATTTATTTGAACCCTTTTTAATAATTTTATGCTACAAAAACTTCTGACGGAAATAATGGTGTCAATTGCGGGGAAACAAGCAGAGGAAATTGTTAAATTACTTGACGGGGAAAAGTATGTCAATGAATTTATAATTGCGAAAAAATTGAATCTTACAATAAATCAGACAAGAAATATTCTGTATAAAATATCCGATGAGGGGCTCGTTTCATTCATACGAAAAAAAGACAAGAGAAAAGGATGGTATACTTATTTTTGGAAAATTGAAGTTTTGAAAAGTTTAGAATTTCTCAAGGATAGCATTATTAAAAAAATGGAGCAAGTGCGCCACCAGATAAAAAGCAGAGAATCAAAAGAATTTTACTCTTGTGAAACATGCAATATTGAATTCAACGAAGAAAATGCATTAGTTCATAGTTTTACATGCAATGAATGTGGAAATATTGTTGGAAGAAAAGATAACGCTCCTGCAATAAAAGAATATACCAAAGAACTTGAGAAACTCAAAAGGGAACTTGAATTGGTTGAAGGGGAATTAAAAATTGAGAAAGAGAAAGTTGAAAAAAAGAAACTGAAAGGAATAAAGAAAGAAGAAAAAATTAAACTCAAAGAAAAAGAAGAAACAAAAAAGAAACGGGCTTTGCTTAGGGAAAAGGCTAAAAAAGAAAAGAAACTGGAGAAGAAATCTGTTAAAAGCTCAAAGAAAGCGGTTAAAAAAAGGAAGAAATGAACGAAACTTATAGAATAAAAAAACGAAGAGGGCTATTTGATTTTAATATCACTTTTTTGCTGATTGTTATAAATGTGATTTGTTTTATTGCGTTTAGCATTTTAACTCTTTTAATTCCTAATTTTTTAAATTATATTGCATTAAAACCCGCTAATATAATCGGCAGTCTTTATCTTTGGACTTTCCTGACAAGCATGTTCATGCACGCGGGATTTTTTCATCTTTTTGCGAATATGTTTTCTCTTTTATTTATTGGAAATTTTATTGAAAAAATTTTAGGAAGAAAAAGATATTTTATTTTTTATCTTATCGCGGGATTGTTAGCAGGAGTTTTTTTTGTTCTTGCAAGTTTTATTCTGCCGTCTGATTTTAATACTTATGCAGTCGGGGCATCGGGAGCTATTTTTGGAATTGTCGGATTGCTGATGATTTTAACTCCAAATCTTCCTGTTTTTGTAATGTTTATTCCAATTCCAATTAAAATGAAATATGCCGCTCCAGCAATGCTCGTTTCACTTTGGCTTATTTCTTTCCTCGGAAATATTCCTATCGGAAACACGGCGCATTTTGGGGGATTTTTAGCAGGAATAATCTATGGATTTTATCTAAAGAAAAAATATAAGAACAAAACAAAGTACATAAGTCAGTATTTTAAATAATATGAAAAAGAGAATTAAAAAAAAGAAGGGATTTAGTTTTAAAGAACAATATGCCCAGAGCTGGAAGTATATTAAAGAATCAAAAAAATTTATTTATTCTGCGATAGGAATTTTTTCTTTTTTTGTTTTAATGGGTTATTTTATTCCTGTGCCTAAATCTCTTTACGATGTGATTATTCCTTTTATAAAAAATCTTATTGAACAGACTCAGGGAATGTCTCAGGCACAGCTTATACAATTTATTATTGAAAATAATGTCAAAAGCACTTTTATTGGTATTTTATCTGGAATTGTTTTGGGAGTTTTTCCTGCAATCAGCGCAATTGCAAATGGATATATGCTTGGTTTTGTATCTCTGCTTAGCGTTAAAGCAGGCGGATTTTTAACTCTCTGGAAACTTTTCCCGCACGGAATTTTTGAATTGCCTGCAGTTTTTATCTCTCTTGGACTTGGAATAAAAATGGGAACATTTATTTTTCAGAAAAAGAAAATAAAATCTTTTGTAGATTATTTTATAAAATCACTCAAAGTATTCTTGCTAATAATAATTCCTCTTCTAATTATTGCCGGAATCATAGAAGGAACCTTGATGGCATTAATTAAATAATTAATCTTTAAGGTCGCTTATTCCAAGTATAATAAAAATAAATCCTACTAAGATTACCATCCAAACTAATCCGCCCTTGAAGAAAGCTAAAGCTGCGTCTCCGAAGCTCCAAAAATTAATCCACCAAGTGAAGATTGCTCCATTCAGAAGAATTAATCCCAATAAGATTTCAATCCATTTATTCATTTTAATTCTACAAATTTCCCATTTAAAAAGATTTTTATCCTGCAAAACAACCTTAGAGAAGATTTAAAAATCCGGTTTTTTTAGGATTTCTATGGAAAGCGATTATACTATTTTGGCAATTCCAATTCCAAAACAATAGTTATAGTCGCTGCTTTATTTCTTGTAAAATGAAATTAGTCAAAGATTTTTTATGGCATGAAGGCATTAGGGCTGAAGAGCTCGTTGATAGCTTTGGCTCTCTTGGTTATCAAGCAACAGAACTTTCTGAAGCGGTTAAAGTTGTTCTTAAAATGAAAAGAACAGGAGCGAAAGTTTTCCTTACTTTTACTTCCAATATGGTTACCTCGGGATTGAGAGGATTTTTCAGCCAGCTTTGCAAACTTGGAATTCCAAATATTTTAGTTACAACTTCAGGGGCAATTGAAGAAGATATTATGAAATCCTTGGGGGAAAATTTTGAGATTACTAATTTTAATGCAGATGATACTGCGATGCACGAGAGAGGGGAGAACAGAGTAGGAAATCTTTTAATTCACACTTCAGGTTATATGAAATTTGAAGATAAGATGTCCGAATTTTTAGGTAAGATCTATGAAAAGAAAAAACGCATTTCTGCTTCTGAATTAATTTATGAACTTGGACTAATGATTGAAGATGAGAATTCAATTTTATTGCAGGCCTCAAAAAATAAAATTCCGATTTACTGCCCCGGAATTGCAGATTCATCTTTTGGATTTCAGCTTTATATGTTCCAGCAAAAACATCCTGATTTTATTGTTGACGTAATAAAAGATATGGAGAGGATAAATGTTGATTTAAATTTTGACGAGAAGAAAGGACTGATTTCTCTCGGGGGAAGCATTTCAAAACATTACGCTATTTTTGCAGCTTTGCTTTCTGGGGGATTTGATTATGCAGTTTATATGACTACTTCCCACGCGAGTTCTGGTTCAATGTCTGGAGCGACAACGCAGGAAGCTAAGTCATGGGGAAAGATAAAAGATGATGGCGAAGCCGCAACAGTTAACGGAGATGTAAGCATAACTTTTCCTTTGATGATGACAAGCGTTTTGGAAAAAATGAATCGGGAAGGTTTGTTAAAAAATGGAAGCTAAATTTATTCTTTCAAAAAAAGTTTTAAGAGAACAGATAAAAAAACTTGAAGATTTAGGATTGAAAATTTCTTATTCTTATAAAACAAATAGAATTGTCGGAAAAGTTCTTCAGGAAATTGAAGAAGGAAAAAATATTTTTTTTTCAATCCATTCAAAAGAAGAAATTGAAAAAATCAAGGATAAAAATAAAATCTGGTTTTTTAATCAGGCAGAATCTGAAAAAGAACTTAAAGAACTTTTAGAAAAAGGAATAAAAAATTTTGTAATTGACAATGAAGTTGATTTTGAAAATTTTCTTAATATTATTGAAGAAGCGAAAACTAAAATTAATTTGTCCTTGAGGGTGAAATTCCAGGAACACAGAATCGGAACAGGGAAATATTTTGTTTATGGAATGTCCTCACAAAAAGTCAATGAATTAATTTTGAAAATAAAAAATAATCCGTTTATTGAAAAGTTGGGAGTTCATCTGCATAGAAAATCGCAGAATACTTCTGAATGGGAAATTATTGAAGAATTAAATGATTCTTTGACCGAAGAAAGTATGAAAAGAATTAATTTTGTAAATTTAGGCGGGGGAATTCCCAGCAATTATCGGAATTCAAATTTTGCTTCTTTGGAATATGTTTTTTTAAAATTGAAAGAAACAAAAAAATGGCTTGATGAAAAAAATATAGAATCAATAATTGAGCCTGGCAGATTTTTGGCTGCACCGTGCATAAAACTTGAGACGGAAATAATACAGAAATATAATAATAATATAATTCTTAATACCACAATTTATAACTGTGCTTTAGACACGATTTTAACTGAAACAAAAATGCTTGTTGAAGGAGAATTGGATGAAAATGAAGAAGGGGAATATTTTTTAATTAAGGGAAATTCTCCGACAAGAGATGATATTTTCAGGTATAAAGTTAAATTGAATAAGAACATTAAAGTCGGAGATAAGATAATTTTCCTTAATGCAGGAGCTTATAATTATACAACCGACTTCTTTGGTTATAAAAAACTGGATACTGAGATAAATGAGGATTTTTAAATGAAAGAGCACATTTTTTTCCATGCTTAATAAGAAACAGATTGTAGAAATTCGGGCGCATCTTGAAAAAGCGCAGAATCCAATTTTCTTTTTTGATAATGACCCCGATGGGTTATGTTCATTTTTATTATTACAAAGATATATTAAACGCGGAAAAGGAATTGCGATAAAATCTTTTCCTGAAATGACTGATGAATATTTTCGGAGAGTTACTGAATTAAATGCAGACTATATTTTTATTTTGGATAAACCAGTTGTTTCTTCTGAATTTTTTGATGAGGTCAAAAATTTTAATATTCCTGTTGTCTGGATTGACCATCATAAGATTGATGATTTAAAAGTTCCTGATTTTGTTTATTATTATAATTCTGCGATGAAAAATCCAAAGAAGAATGAGCCTGTTACTTATATGTGCTATCAAGTTGCAAATAAAAAAGAAGATTTGTGGATTGCTGTTCTTGGCTGTGTTTTTGACAGGTTTGTTCCTGATTTTTACCCGGAATTTTACAAGCTTTATCCTGATTTGTCAGTCAAAACAAAAGATGCTTATGATATTTATTACAAATCTCAAATAGGAAATATAATAAAAATGATGTGTTTTGCACTGAAAGATAGAATTACAAATGTGATTAAGATGATAAAATTTCTGACTGAAGTAAAAAATCCGTATGAAGTTCTTGAAGAGAGCAATAAAAATCGAGAGATGCATATTCGTTTTAAACAGATAAATAAAAAATATCAGAAATTATTGGATAAAGCGAAATTATTAGCAAATTCTGATTTCGCTCAATTTTCCCTCCCGCCCACCCCTAAGGAAATTAATTTATCTTCGCGAAATCTCCAGGATAAAAATAAACTTTTATTTTTCCAGTATGCGGGAGATTTGAGCATCAGCGCTGATTTGTCGAATGAACTTTGTTATTTATTTCCAAAAAAAATAATTGTTGTTGCTTATATAACCGGAGTAAAAGCAAATATTTCTGCGAGGGGGGAAAAAGTAAAAAATTTAATTTTACAATCCCTAAAGGGACTGGAAGGAGCAACTGGCGGGGGGCATGAAAATGCCGTCGGGGCGCAGGTAAAAATAGAAGACTTGGAAAAATTCAGAGAAAATTTAGAAAAATTAATTTAATTCTTTAATAATGATTCAAGTAAACCTTCCGCAACAATTATTATAGGAATACTGGCAAGATGATACAGCATTAATCCTGCATTTACTAATTTATCGGATATTTTATTATTATATTCTTCTGGAACGCATCTTGTTGTGTGAGTTACCATTCCAATTAGAGGAATAAAATCAACTAATTTTATGTTATAGAATTCTTTTTCCATCTTATTTAGAAAGCAATTCAACTAAGCCCGAAACTGCAAAACCCGTTCCTACAATAAGAGAAATATTGTACAAGGTTAATACGGTATCTCTTGCAAAACATTGAGAAAGATACCATTCACTAGTCAACACCAAAGGGGAACTTTCTTCAAAACATCTCTTACTATGTTTGAAACCTCCGACTATCGGAATAAAATCTTCTTTTCTTAAAGCATAAAGTGGCTTTTTCTTATGGGGTATCCTTCCTCTTGTTTCCATTTCAATATATTCTTCGTCATTCATAAAATTGTTATTTATTTTTCCTTTTTAAATTTTATTGTAATAATTAATCCTACGAAAACTATAAAAACATAATTTTGCTAACTTTTTTATGAAGATGGAACTTAATGCATTTAACAAGAGCAAGATGTGTATTATAGTTTACACTTCAATTAAACTAAACAATTAATTCAGAGATTTTTCTGGGTCCTGAATTGATTGAGATTTCTGTTAATCAATTGGGACAAGAAGATTTCTGAGACTAATGCCAAAATGGATAAAAAAATGAGCAAATGGGAAATTTGCCACAAATATAAAACAGGAGTTTTACATAATGGAAAAAGAATATAACGAAAAAAAAGCAGTTGAAAAAGAATTGGGTCAGTTATTGGAGATTACCCTGAGACTTGAAGACGAATTAAATTTGATAAGATAGCTTAGATAATCTGCGCGGAATCTGATTTTAATAGGGTTTTTTATCTCCCCCATTGAAAGTCTCTTTGGTATAATCAATTTGTTGCTTTCAATAAGTTCGACCGACGTACACCCAATATTCTGCCTGTTTATTGCAAATTATACATTTGCTATTTTTTACAGAAGAATTTTTAGGATCAATAAATAATGTTTTTGCACCGCCGGTTTCATCTTTCAAAACATCTTCGCATTTTTCTGAGGAACACATCGGAACAAGAACCATTTTTTTATCTTTTATGAACTGAATCATCTGTTTTTTATTTTCAGTTTTTTCTGTGTTTGAGTTAAGAAGTTTTTTTGCATTATCATAAAGTTCAGTCTGAATCTGTTCAAGCAATTTTGGAATTTCTTTTTTAAGAGAACCTATTTTTATTTCTAATTTTTTTGAATCATTTCTTTTTACAATTGTAACCTGATTTTTTTCCAAATCTTTTGGACCAATTTCAATTCTCAGAGGAATCCCTTTTAATTCCCACTCGCTGAATTTTCTTCCAGGAGAAAAATCTTCCCTTTCATCAAGTATTGGAGAAAAAGAATTTAGTTCTTTTTTTATTTTCCTGGCAAGTTTCAAAACTTTTTCTTTTGTCTTATCAAAAAGAATCGGGATTATAACAATTTTATCTTCTGCAATTTTCGGAGGGATTACTAATCCTTTATCATCACTATGAATTGCAAACATTGTCCCAAGCATTCTTGTTGAAATTGCATGAGTGTTTTGAAATGCAAGTTCCTCTTTTCCATTTTTATCCAGAAATTTTATATCATACGCCTTTGCAAACTTCTGCCCGTCATAATGAAAGCAAGTTCCTTCAATCACCCTCCCATTTGGAAGATAGTGGTGATTTTTTTCAGAGAAAACTGCTCCGGCGAATTTTTCTTTATCTGTTTTTCTTCCGTACATTCCTGGCAGAGCCATTAAATTTTCTGTTATTTTGTTATATCCTTCTATTACTTTTTTTCCGTGTTCAATTGCTTCTTTTTCTGATGCAAATGCATCGTGAATTTCATTCCATAAAAATTCCCTTGTTCTGAAAAACGGAATGGGATTATTAAATTCCCATCTGACGACATTATTCCATTGATTTAACAGCAACGGCAAATCCCTCCAGCTTCTAATCCATTTTGAGTACGATTCATACATTATTGCTTCTGAAGTTGGTCTGATGGCAAGCCGTTCATTTAATTTTGTATTCCCTACTTCTGTAACCCATGCAACTTCAGGTGTAAAACCTTTAATATGCTCCGATTCTTTTTCAAAAGATTTTTCAGGAATAAAAAGAGGGAAATAACAATTTTTAATTCCTATTTTTTTGAATTCTTCATCACATGCAGATTTTATTTTTTCCCAAATTGAATATGAAGAGGGGCGGAAAATTATACATCCTGAAACAGAAGAATAATCTGCAAGTTCCGCTTTAATCATCAACTGCGCGAACCATTCGCTAAAATTTTCTTCCTTCTTTATTGTCAATCCTTCCTGAGATTTTTCCCCCATTTTTATATTAAATTTTTTCCCTCGATCTGCTGTGAAATTGTATTTACTATTTGTTTTATATAATTTGATTCAAGAGCAAAACCCATACTTTCTGTATTTGCTATCTTGAAAGTATTCATTCCAATCACTTTCCCATTTGCATCTACTAAAGGTCCCCCCGAATTACCGGGATTTAATGCCGCGTCAATTTGAATATAAATATTTAATCCATTTTCTCCGGCTTTATGAATATTAGATACACTTCCCTGAGTTACAGAAAACCCAGTTCCTTCTGCATTTCCTATTGCGATTACCCTTTCTGATTGGACTACATTATCTGAATTTCCTAATTCCAATGGATTGTAATTTGAACTATCCATTTTTAATAATGCAATATCCATTAAAGAATTTTCCCCCACTTTTGAAATCCGATGCTGTTGTCCATCATAAGTTATTGCTACTGCAGCGGTTGCCCCTTCGATAACATGTGCATTTGTAACTATATACCCTCCATTTGCAATGACAAATCCTGAACCTTGACCAGTATTAGTTACTATTACAACAACTGATTTAACTGCATTTGCAAAAATATCTGAAAAGTCCGAACCTAATGAGGCCTTTAAATTTGTAATATTCTTATTTATTGAACCTACTTGAGTTCCAAGAGAGTCTAATTCTGTTTTTGCGTTTGTTAAATTATTGGACAAATCATCAAATTTTGTTTGTGTATAAATCTGCAAGTTTGTTATTTTTTTATTCAGGTCATTTACGTCGGTGGCTTGCTTTGTGAATATCATATATGTGAAAAGACTGCTTGTTATCATGAATACAATCAAAAGAAAACTGACTCCGCCGATTATTACTTTATGATGCCTTTGCAATACCATTTGTTAATTAAATTATTAACATATAAAAACTTAACTTTATTCCAATTCTCGGGCTCGTGGTGTAACGGATAACACAATCGGCTTCGGCAGATAAACTGAAGAAACCGGTTAATCGGGGTTCAATTCCTCGCGGGCTCATAGTCCCACCCCGCCCACCCCGAGAGGAACTTAGTTATCGTCTCTTTTTAATTAAGGTTCCAATTGCAATCTCTCTTAATCGCCAGAGTATTCTCTTCTCTATTCATTGTATTAGAATCATTCCATACACAGAGATATATGCTTTTTAATATCAACATTTGTTCAACACAGTTTGGACAATATATTTTAATCGTAAGATTGTGAATCCCAATTATATTAGTATAATTTAATGGATAAATATTCATTGAAAATCTATAATTATCCTTACTTGAAATATCTGGTAAATTTAAGGAGTCTACTTTTAAAATATCTTTAGTAGGATATTGCCATAAGGAAAGATTATCTGTATTTAACTCTCCTGTATTTACAAGATTAAGATTAATTTTATTTTATTGAGTTTTAAATCCAGAAAGAAATAAAGGAATAGAATCTCCTGAATAATCTAATAGGGAAACATTAATTTCTGCGAATTTTGAAGGGGTTAGTTCTATCACTCTTTCTGCTAATTTGTTCGAGGACTGTGCAGTCGAAATAGAAACAAAAATTGCAACCATTGCAGTTAATGCTAAAATTATATCACATACAATTCTTATATCTTCTTTTTTATCTTTATCCATTTTATCCTAATAACTTTTCCAAAACTTCCCTTGTAGTTTTGAAATCTGCGCGCTTGTTTGTTTTTTGCATAACTTTTCCGATTAAGAAGTTGAGAGATTCTTTTTTCCCGCTTTTGTAATCTTTTACTGCTGAAGGATTTTCTTTTATAATTTCTTTGCAAGCTTTTTCCAATTCCTCTCCTGAAGAAATTTTAGAATGACTTTCTGCTTCTTTTGTTGGAGATGATGATTTTTCTTTCCAGTTTCTTAAAATTTCTTTTGCTTTTAATTCAGTAATTTTTTTATTTTCTATCAATTTCAAAAGTTCAACAAAATGCTCGGAATTTATTTCAACTTCTTCAAATTCTTTTTTATTATAATTTAAAACGCTGAGAAGTTCAATAGTTGTCCATTGCGAAGCAATTTTTGGATTTGCTTTTTCAATAACTTTTTCAAAAAATTCTGCAATGTCAATTTTTTTTGTAAGAATTTCTGCATATTTTTTTTCTATGCTGTATTTTTTAATTAATTTTTTTAGTTTTTCCTGGGGAGTTTCAGGAAGAGATTTTTTTATTTTTTCAATTCTTGATTTTTCCAAAATTATTGCGGGCAAATCTGGGTCAGAAATAAATCTATAATCTTCGGCCTGTTCTTTGCTTCGCATTTTTAATGTTGCGCCCTTTCCCTCGTCAAACATTCTTGTCTCCTGAACTTTTGGAACATCAGATTTCTGTCTTACAATTTCAGATTCAATTGCAGTTTTGATATTTTTTAGCGAATTAATATTTTTTACTTCAACTCTTTCGCCTTTTAATTCTGGGAGAGAAATATTTACATCTGCTTTTATTCCAGTATTTTTGTCAAGAACTTTTATGTAACTTAAAGTTAATATTAATTGTTTCAGCCAGTCAATTACCTGTTCTGACGATGAGAAATCTGGCTCCGTAACTATTTCAATTAATGGGAGACCTGAACGATTGTAATCTATTTCGCCTGTTTTTGGATTCCATGCGGCAGGATCTTCTTCGAGATGAACTTCTCTTATTCTTATTCCCAAAAATTCGCCGTTTTCTCCTGTTGTTTTTGCATGTGCACCCGAAATTGTATTTTGATATCCTTTTGGAAGATCAGGCCAGTCGTAATGTTTTCTCTGCCAGATTAATTTATTATTCATTTTGCAGTTTAAAATTAGTCCAATCTGAATTGACTTGTCAACTGCGGTTTTATTCGGGAGCATTGGTTTTGCTCCAGGCTGTCCGGTACATATCGGGCAGATATTTGTGTTTGGCTCTGAAAATTTTAATCCATGAATTGTCTTGCATCTGCAGAAAAGCTTCTCATTTGAATTAATATACCCGTGAATTTCTAATCCAATTTTAACCATTGCTAAGACAATTCGCAACTTCGCTTGCTTATCTCTGACCTTTCCTCCGCGAAATTGCTCACCTCCGGTTTCTTTAACTCGCCACTTTGTTCATTGCGAGTCAAGCATTTTGTTGCATTCACAAAATAGCTCGGCATCAACTTCCCACTAAATTTGCGGTCAAGCCTGATTTTCATATTAATCTAAATTTATCTTAATTTATTAAATTATTGTATATATAAAAATTTAAAAATACCTTTGAAATTATTACCTCATGAAAGAAGAAAAACAAAAAGTTTATTGCCAGACTTGCGGGACGGATTTGACCGATGAAGGAGCATATGTTTCAAGTGAAGGAAGAATATTTTGTTATGACCTTTTGCGACCGAGACTTACATGCGGAGATGTTGCTGCGAAACATTCTTTAATAACAATAAGATTTTCATATAAACTTCCCGAAGATATCCAAAAAGAAATTGCAGACGGAAAAATAACCAATTTTGGTTGTTTAGAGAAAAAGACTTTTGATTAACTAAATATTTAAAAATAATTCTTATCATCTTTCTTTATGTTTAAATTTTTATTTGGGAAAAAAAGAATTTATTGTCAGAAATGTGGTAAAGAAATAATTAGAAATAAAGAAAATACGGGGGGATATGTTTCCGCAGATGGAAGGGTTTTTTGTCTTAGAGAGAATATGAATTCTTTTTATGGAGATTCAATGAATGGGGAATTTCAAATGGATTATCGGACTTATAAAGAGCTTCGGGAAGATGTGAAGAATGAGAAACTTATTCAGTTCACTAATCCAAACAAGTTAGAAACCGTTCTTAGGGGATAGTTTTTTATATTTATAATCGGTCTATTTTCTATGGCTGAAAAAATTAAACTTTCTCCGGGAGATTATGTTGAAGTTCACCTTACTAAATTAATTTATGAAGGCATTTTGCTTGAGAGTTCTGAAACAGGAATTGTAATGCTTAAACTTGATTCTGGTTATAATATCGGATTTAGCAAAAAAGATATCTTGAAAATTGTTTTGCTTAAAAAAAATAAGGAAGCGGGAAAAGAAAATTTTGAAATCAAAAAAAATCCTGAGAAAAAAAATGTTGCTATGATAATTACGGGGGGAACAATTGCTTCGCGACTCGACCCGAAAACTGGCGGAGCTTCTCCAATAAAAACACCAGAAGATTTATTTAAATTATTCCCGAAAATTTTTGAGAAAGTTAATGTTTCAAAAGTTGAAATTCCTTTTTTAAAAGATTCAAGTGCAATGGACTTTAAAGATTGGCAGAAAATTGCAAAGTTAACTGTTGAATTTTTGAATGATAGCAATATCCAAGGGGTAATAATTACTCATGGGACAGATACTTTGCATTACACTTCTTCTGCTTTAAGTTTTTTTATAAAAAATTTAAACAAGCCGGTGGTTTTAACTTATTCGCAGAGGAGTATTGACCGAGCTTCTTCCGACGCTAATTTGAATTTGCAATGCGCTTCGTTAGCTGCGATTTCGGATATCGCTGAAGTTTCTCTTGTTGGACATGCTTCTTCAAACGACGATTTTTGCTATGCAATGAAGGGAGCAAAAGTGAGAAAATTACATTCTTCAAGAAGAGATGCATTTAAAGTTGTTAATGGAAAACCGCTCGCAAAAATTTTTCCTGATAAAATCGAAAGTAAAAACGGGAAATTTTTACAATCAATTTCTTCTGGTGGCGAAATTGAAAGAATTTCTGAATGGAATTTACGGAATAAAAATAAAGCGGTTCTTGATTCTAAATTTGAAGAAAAAGTTGCGCTTGTTAAACTTTATCCCGGACAAAATCCAGATATTTTTGATTATTATGTTAAGAAAGGATACAAAGGAATTGTTTTAGAACTATTTGGAATTGGAGACGCTCCTGCGAAAGAAGCCCGAAATTCATGGATTAAAAAATTAAAAGAAATTCATGGAAAAGGAATTGTTGTCTGCGCTGTTTCACAGTGCATTTACGGAAAAGTTGATCCTTTGGTTTATTCCAGCGGCAGAGAAGTATTGGGAACAGGAGTTATTTATCTTGAGGATATGCTCGCTGAAACTGCATTTGTAAAACTAGGATGGGTCTTAGGGCATGATGACTGGAAAAAGAATAAAAAAATAATTAAAGAAAAAATGCTCACTAATTTTGCGGGAGAACTGAATAATAGATTAGAAGAATAAATTCAGTTCTGCAACAAATTTTTATTTTGTTGGGAGAATTAAACAATAGACTGGAAAAATAAATGAAAAAAAGTTTTTTGATTGCAGGAATTTTTTTGATAATCCTTTTTGGAATTTTTTTATTTTTTAGATTTAACGAAGACAATTGGATAAAAGATAACTCGGGAGTTTGGATTAAACATGGAAACCCTGCAGAAATTCCGGATTATGTTTTAGCGCAACAATCTGTAATAAATTGTTCTGCTGATTTATATATGAAAGCCGCTTTGTCTTCAGTAATTCAATTAAATAGTCAATGTTTAGGAACTTGCGGGGACTATGCAGTTGATATTGTTCATGTTCCGAGAATCGCGGAGGATGATAAAACTGAAAATCAATGTGAAAGTTATTTATATGGAAAAGTAAATCATTTTATTGAATTAGACAGAAACGGAAGTGTTGTGCGAATTGTATAATTATTTCAGTTTTCTTTTAAGAAGTTCTTTTATCTCTTGAATTTCTTGTTCTGCTTTTTTATTTATTTTGTAATCGTATTCTGTTTTTATCCTGTCTTTTTGGGCTTGCCGGTTATTTGACATTAGAATTATCGGAGCTTGTATAACCGAAAGTCCTGCTAACACTAAATTTAAAAGAATGAATGGGTAGGGGTTAAATGGACCTTTTTCATGTTCCAGCAAAAAAAATCCATTTATCAGAACCCATGAAAAAAACAAAAGTGATAAAAAAAGAATAAATCCCCAACTCCCAGTAATTTCTGTGACTTTGTCTGCGGCTTTTTGCCCTAAGGTTCTTCGATTATGATGCACTTTAAATGCAGGGTCCTCTAAATGCTTAAATTTTATTTCCTCTTTTTTCATAATGCAAGAAAGAAATTAAAGATTATAAATTTTTAGTTAGCCCAATTTGGTTTTCCAGCATGCATTAGTGTTTGGTAATGATCTCTTGTTGCATAAATTTTAAAATTATCTCTGTCAATAACTATTCTTCTGCTATCGTGCGGACCATTTACTTCAAGCTCTTCGTAATTTCCTAAAGGCAATTTTCTATCATAATTTTTGTATCTTTTTCCTTTTCCTCCCCTTAATTGAGTGCCCATTAAAAAAAGGAATTCGTTTTCCGAAGAAGTATTCAATAAACTTTCAACACTTACAGCTAGCAAATCATTCTTTTTTTTCTTTTCAAAATCCTTTATTTCCATGATAACCCTTTGATAAAAGAAGTTTTTAAATCTTATTATTTTTACTACTATCTAGTTAAATCTACCCTAATCTTTAAGTATG
>CAYIHY010000017.1:0-13863 GCA_964363345.1 Candidatus Woesearchaeota archaeon
ATATTTGTGTAAGGAGGGCGGTTTAGTGCGGATTTGTACTAATCACCTAAAATTATAATCCGTGAAGGGCGTTTCTTATTTTTTGGTAGGAAGATTGTTTTATCTTATTAGGAATTATAACAATTTTGCCGTAATTTTTTTGGAATGGATATTCCCAACGATAAGATTCCATAGAAATTTGTGGAGGAAATTCTTGTTCAAAAATAGTTCCTTCAATAGAATCCATCTTATTCAAACTTGTTAGGTTTTCTCTCAGGCTCTGCGTTTATTGAAACATCTCTGTCAATTTTTGCGAAAGGGGGAGTTACAATTAATAAGTTGTCCCCGAATCCTACAATGTTTCCCTCAAGAGCTTCTGCTGTTTTTTTGACTTTTGAAACAGCCCTTTTCAACTCTATCGGATCTTTTTGCTTCAATACTTTTATATCAATTATTGCAATTGTGTAGCCCTCTCTTAAAACATTTAGAATTGCGTTAACATCTTCATATTTTCTTAAAGTAAAAAGTTTTACAAGAACTTTGCTGTCTTTTTGTTCTCTTTCTAAATCAATCTCAAGATAATCTTCTGCAGAACTTTCGCCTCTAGAACCAGAGAAAGCCTTTTTTATTTTATCAAACACCATATTGAATTGAGAAATAAGACATTTATAAAGATTTCGCAAGTTTATTTTATATATCCAAAAATATCTGTAATTTTTTTGTCGACGACGATTTGATTAAAATTAAAATTAAAAAGATTTATTCAATTTGATTTTGAATTTCTTCCCTAATTTTTTCCAGCTGTTCAGCGAGGGAACTTTCCTGTTTTTCAAAAGATTTTATTCTTAATTCCAAAATTTTTTTCTTTTCCAAAAGTTCTTCCTTAATTTTTGATTTTTCAGATTTAATCATTAATTGCCCGATTATTTTGAAAACTTCGCCGCCGGATTTTTCAATTTCTTCAAGAGCAGAATTAGTTTCTGCAATTTCTATCTGAAATGCCTGTTTTTGAAGAATAGTATTTTGAAGTCTCTGCTCGAGAATCTGAATTTCCTGAATTTTTTCTTCGTTCATTTTAGAATTATTCAGCTTTTATTTTTTTTACGTGAGTTCTAGGCTTGTAAAAGATTTTGCTTCCGCAGTAAGGGCAGACAAATCTCTTATCCAAACTAGTGCTGACAACTTTTTTCTCACACTTGAAACATTTATAGGCTACCATGCTAAGACACCTCCGGTTTCTTGTGCATCAACTTCCCACTGAATTTGTTTATTATTTATCATTGTAATTATTTTATTTTAAGTAATATATATCTGATGCGAATTTTTTTCCGCATTTTGAACATTCCCAAATTCCCTTTGAAAGTCTTTTGACTCCTGGTTTTTTGCAGAAAGGACATTCTTGTTTTTGTCTTTGCTTTTGTTCAACATTAACAAGTTTAGTTCTTACTGAACGTCCGTATCTTGCTCCGAATCTTCCTGCTGATTTTGTTTTTTTTGATTTTGATGGCATTTTGTTATTTTATTTTTTCGTTGATGTTTATAGACTGAAAAACTCTCTGAGTTTTTCGTCGATTTCTTTTTCTTTCGAAAAAGAAATGGGGCTGCCCGGATTTGAACCGGGGTCGAGAGGTCCCAAACCTCTAAGGCTACCAGGCTACCCCACAGCCCCATGAAAAATTGAACAATTTTTAATTTATAAATTATTCTTATTATTTTTTAGCAGGGGTTTTTGCGGGAGCTTTCTCTGCAGGCTTTTTCTCTGCAACAGCTGTTGCTGCAGGTGCTTCTGCTGCGGCCTTAGTTTCTTCAGCTGCTTTAGCAGCTTGTTCCTGCTGAAGAAGTTTGTCCTGCTCTTTCTTTATCTTTGCAAATGATTCTGCTAACATTTTCTTTTTTTCTTCTGACGGCACTGTCTTGCACGCATTTATTTCTTTATCATATTTTCCGTCGATAATTTCCTGTTCAACTTCTACTGCAGGCTTATCTTCAACTAAAATCCCAAGGCTGACACAAGTTCCGACAATAGTTTTTACTGATGACTTTAAATCCTTGCATAAAAGGTTTGGTGATTTTGTCTGAGCAAGAGAAATTATCTGTTCAATTGAAATATTTCCTACTTTGATTTTTTTCTGTTTTCCTGAACCTTTATCAATCCCTAATTCTTTTTTTAATAATCCAGATACTGGGGGAGAGAAAACTTTTACTTCAAAATCTCTTGTAGCGGGATTAACATTTAATTCAACAGGAACCTGAATTCCTGAGAAGGATTTAGTAGATTCATTTACTTTTTGAATAACCTGATTGATTGGAATTCCTACTGGACCTAACTTCTGACTTAGTGCTGGACCCGGCTTCATTGCTCCGCCGTCGACAAGTAATTTAATTATCATTGGACTGTCTCCTTTTTTTCAAAAGATGCAACTAATCTGCATTTAATTCTTCCTTCAAGATATCCGTGAATATCTTTTCTTGGAGTTGGAAGTTCAACAAGAACCTGCCATCTATTAAAATTAGGGTTATTAATTTGACCGACAAAATCAGAATTTAACACTTCACAATCTCTTAAATTAAGATAAGAGTCTACATCGTTTACAGAAGTAGGCAAATCAATCCATAATTCATATTGTGCGGGTTCATTCATTTTCATCTTCTCTCCTTATAACTTTAACATTATCTAATCTGACCGTAACCGGCAATGGAACAACTGCTCCAAGCAAGCTCACCACAACTTCTTCTTTTTGTTTGTCTATTCTTATAACTTTCGCTTTTTCTTTTTTGAAGGGCTCTGAAATCATCTCAACAATGTCACCTTCTTTAATTGAAATTGTCGTCGCTGAAGGTTCAATCATAT
The DNA here is from genome assembly GCA_964363345.1 of Candidatus Woesearchaeota archaeon. Classification (GTDB taxonomy): domain Archaea; phylum Nanobdellota; class Nanobdellia; order Pacearchaeales; family GW2011-AR1; genus RBG-13-33-26. The sequence continues at coordinate 2,831 of CAYIHY010000017.1, forward strand.
TTTTTATCTCTTCGTAATTTATTGTCTTTCCGATTATTCCTTTAACATAAGGCAAATCAAATGCAGCTTCTTCTGCAGATTCTCTGTCTTCTGCTTCCATCAAAACATAGCCTCTTAATCCATGAGGACGAAGAACTGAAAAAACATTGAGGCCTTTTTTCTGAGCTCTCTCGCTAATCATATCCAACACTCTTTCTTCTTTGTTTGTTGTTACTTTTACAATGAAAATCATTTTGTTATTTGCTATTTAGCTCCGTCTAAGACTTAGTATCTTAGAAAGATATAATTTATTTGAAAAGAGGGTTTATAAATTTTTTTAATTTTTATTTAGGGGGAACTTACTTTAATCCAAGTAGTCATTTTATTAGTTAATCCCCCGCTATCTTTAACCTGTAAGGTTACCCCATATTGATGAGAAGAAGGATATTTGTAATCTGCAATATAATTCGAAGACCAATCAGTATCAAAAACTCCGTCATCATTCCAATCCCACCTGAATAATAATTTAGATAACTGATCTTCATCGTCTTTGGAAGTTGAAGCATTAAACTGAAAAGTCGTATTAGTTGTCCCTTCTAAAGGTTTTATAGAAAAATTAGAAAAAGGACTTGTATTTTTCGTTTCTTCATTAATCGGAATTTCTCCGCTGTCAATTAATTTGTCATATTGCAAAACTCTTTTAGAATAAGAAGGAATAAATTTTTTGAAAATTCCCATATCTATTCCGATATCCCCGAATAACCCCCCGTAAATCTGCCATCTTATTTTATCGGTTTTGTATGAAGAAAAATCTGCGTACTCAGATAATTTACCATATAATCCTGCAGCACGATCATAAAGCCATAAAGAAAGTTCCTGACTTGGGACAGCAGAGATATTAACCTCATCAGGCAGTGTTGGTTTTTGAAAATTAAAATTATTGTTGAAAATATTTATCGGTGTCCATGAATTATCTGAATAAGAAACTCCGAGAGTTAAATCTGCATTTTGGATTAGCGTTGCAGTAACTAAAGAAGAAGATTTTACATAAACATCCAAGTCAACATCTATCTTGGGAGTTACAATTATAGGTATTGGAGGGAGTGTTGGAATAGTGCCGATAACAAATGGTTTAAAATCGTGATGAATAATTTTATACGTTTTATGCATATCTAAAAATTGTGTTGGGGAAGTAACTATGACATTAATATTATCAGCAGTTATATTTTTGAAAGTTAAATTTTCCAATTCAAAATTTTCTATTCTAAATTCTAAATCAAACTTGGAGTTAAATGAAATATTTCCATTTGCATTTATTTGGTCGTCGGTTGTTTGGGAATTTCCGTCAATATCATATAAAACAACATTGTTCAAATCATATTTAAAATTAAATAAATCTAGAGAAGAGCGAGGAGTGATTCCCTTACTTAAAATAACCGAACGGACATCAGAAGGAGTTAATTCTTGGGTCGAAGAGAAGAAATAATTATCAACAACTTCTTCTAACGAAGCGTTCTCAGTTATCAAGGTTTTTCCGTCGCTGGAAACTCCAGTAACTTTTCTGAGAAGCCCCTGAGGGGTTGAGGTGGTAATATCCGAGATTATTATTTTTCCTAGAGACAATGAATCTATTTTTTGTGAGAGAGTTATACTATCGGGAGTCACAGAAGAAATTTTTTGAGAATTATATTCGGGGAGAACAATTGCATTGGGGGTTATATGGGGAGGCTCCTGAACCGGGGGAGATGGAGAATTTGGGTGAGGACATGCGGTAAAAACATAAGCCATTGCGACTGCAGCGATTGCATTTCTTATTCCATTAAATAAAAATTTTTCTAAATTCATTTTGTAAAAATAAAAATCATTTTTTTAATTATTTAGTTAAGAATTTCATCAAAATAGAAATGACAAAACCAAGAATTCCGATTACCAAAATTCCTACTGCAGAAACTTTTGCGATTTTAAGAAAATCTTCTCTTGTCGGTTTTTTCAGAACCATCCATACTCGTTTGCACTTTTCAAAAAAAGATTTCAGTGAAGTTAGCAATTTCATAAATTAATTAGAAAATCAGAGTTTTTAAGATTTATCAACACATCCCATCAATTTCATTTTCACGAATTCTACCAAAGCAATAACCATCTGGACATTCCGGATTAATAGATTTTATCGAATCGTACCCGTAGTCTAAGCGTTCAACTTCTAAAAGAACTCCTCCGGATTGAATAATCCTTGGATTTTTAACGTCATCAAACCCACCAAAGCGGACTAATTCATCAAGTTCGCCATTTCTTGTTTTCCATTTCAATCTGTGAATCGAATTTTTTTCGAATCCATTAAAATATTTGTAAACTTCTTCCTTTTTCATCTTATTTTATTGATTGAATAGTTTTTAAGAATTTGTGTATAAGAAAATAATTATTCATAAAATTCAATTCCAAGTTCGTCTTCAATTTCTTTGTGCTTCATTTCGTCAATTGAATCTTCATGTCCAATAATCTGCGAGCTCTTTACTCCGGTAACCACGAGAAGAACTCTAACGGATTTATCCATGTCGTCGGATATCTGTGCCCCCCAGATTAATTTTGCTTCACGGCTTAATTTATTTCCAACTGTTTCAATTATTGTTTTGCATTCTTCCAAGCTCATATTCGGACCGCCGATAATATTCACCAAAGCGCCCGTCGCTCCAGAAATATCGACGTCAAGAAGAGGATTTTGAATTGCTTTTTCAACTGATTCCACTGCTCTTTGATTTGAATCTGATTCTCCCAAACCAATCAATGAAACTCCGCCGTCGACCATTACTGCTTTGATATCTGCAAAATCAAGATTTACCAATCCTGTTGTCGTTACTAATTCGGTAATTCCTTTTACTGCATTTGTTAAAATTTCGTCGGCAATTTTGAAAGCGGTATGGAGAGGAAGTTCAGGAGCTAATTCAAGAAGCTTGTCATTTGGGATTACAATTAAAGTATCTACGACGGACTGCATTCTGTCTAGTCCTTCCATTGCATTTTCAATTCTTTTTTTTCCTTCAATTGTGAAAGGAAGAGTTACAATTCCGATTGTTAAAGCCCCCTGTTTTTTTGCTAATCCTGCAATGAATGGCGCTGCACCTGTTCCTGTTCCTCCGCCCATTCCGCAGGTTATGAAAATCATATCGCCTCCAGCAATTTTTTTCTTGATTTCTGATTCAGATTCTTTTGCCGCCTGCTCGCCAATTTTTGGATTACTTCCTGCACCCAATCCCTGAGTCAAATCTTTTCCGATTAAAATTTTCTGATCCGCATTTGCATATAATAAATCCTGCGCGTCGGTATTTACTGCAATTAACTCTCCGCCCTTAATTCCAATTTCCCTCATTCTGCTTAAAGAATTATTTCCTGCCCCGCCGACCCCTATAACTTTTATCTTCGCAGATTGCTTTTTTATCAGTTCTTCAAGCTCTCGGTCAATTTCTTTAACCTCTTCAGAAACATTGGAAAAAGAAGTTGCACCCTTTTTAAAAATCTCAGCCATAGAAATTAGAATTAAATTGGATTTATAAGAATTATTGTTCCGATTTTACAGGGTTTTCTGTTTCCTTGACTTCCAAATCCAAATCAAGAATATCCTTAAATTTCTCTTTGAACATTCCAATTAATTGAGAAAGATTTTTTTCTGCTTCAATAATTATTTTTTTATCCTGGACAGAAAATTTGAAATCTCTTCTAAATAGGAACTCAACCAATGACTTTGCTTTTTCGTTTATGTCATCTACTTTTCTCAAAACGTTGATTTCATAAGTTACATCTTTTCCTGCCAAAGGGTTATTAAAATCAATCATAACTCTACCGCTTGAAACTGATAATATTTTTGCAATTCTGCCGTCGAAGTTGAACACTGCTCCAGGCGCAGGATTCAAATTTTGGGAATGGAACAATTTTATCGGAACCATCTGAACAAATTCTCTAACTCTCGGACCGAATGCTTTTTCTGGAGAAAGTTCAATGGTATATTTACCAATTTCTTTCCCAATCAAAAAATCATCAATTCCTTTAAGAAACATTCCTTCTCCCAAAGAAAAAATCAATGTTTTTGGATTTGAATCTGGGTTTAATTTTTCCAGATTTTTTTTAATATTTGAGTCGAAAATTTCCCCGTCTTTTGTTTTTCCGGTAAATTCGATTTCAATAAAATCTTTTTTTTGCATTGTCATTTTATTTTCTTGAGTAAAAATGTTTATAAATGTATTTTTTTTGGTTAAGTTATGGTTTTAAAGATAATCAACGCAACAGAGGCGAAGGTCGGAACGAATATTATCGTCGAGGGGATGCCCTGTACAATAAAAAAAATCGACATCAGCAAGACGGGAAAGCACGGACACGCAAAATGCAGAATTGAATGCTCTGGAATAATCAGTGAATCAAAAAAGGTTTTCGTAATCCCTGGACACGACAGACTTGAAATTCCCTTGGTAGAAAAAAGGAAAGGACAAGTTCTTTCTGTCGGCGACAAAGTAAGCATAATGGACTTGGAAAATTTTGAAACTCTTGAGGTCGAATGCCCCGATGAAATAAAATCAGAACTTGGAGAAAATGACAATGTTGAATATTGGGACGTTGAAGGCGAGAAAATAATTAAACGAAAGGTATAATTAGATAAAAATCAAATAATAACATGGCTAAAATTCCGGAAGCAACAAACAGAATTTTTAAGAACGTTTTTGTATGCAAGAGCTGCCAAACTAAAAGCAAAGCAGACCCCCAGAAAATTCTTAAGGGAAAAGTTAAATGCAGAAAGTGCAAAAAGAAAGCATTCAGACCTTTAAGGAAAAAATAAATTTTTCCTGCGATTAAATTTATAGTTGGAAGGAAAAAGTAAATAAAAAAGATGGATTTTATAATATACGACATTGCATTGTTAACCGCGTTTGTAGTTTTTGTTTCTGTTTTTTTATATCGAAGAAGAGAGAATCTGAAAAGAGACGGATTTTTATTTTTATACAAAACCAGCGTCGGAATAAAGATAATCAACAGAATCGGAAAAAAATATGAGAGATTATTGAATTTTCTGAGCTATGTTTCTATCGGGCTCGGATTTTTGCTTATGGGTCTTGTTATTTATTTTTTCGGCAAAATAACCTGGATTTATATTTTCCAGAGTGAGATCGTAAGACTTGTAAAAATTCCCCCGATAATGCCTTTGCTGCCTTATCTTCCCCAAGTTTTCAAATTGAATTTTCTCCCACCATTTTATTTTACATACTGGATTTTGATAATTGCAATAGTTGCGATAACACATGAATTCAGCCACGGAATTTTTGCGGTAAATAAAAAAGTAAAAGTGAAGAGCACAGGATTTGGATTTTTCCCTTTCTTCCTTCCAATATTTTTAGCCGCATTTGTTGAGCTTGACGAAAAGAATATGGAAAAGAAAAAAATCTCGCATCAGATGGCAATTTTATCTGCAGGAACATTTGCGAATACTCTGACTGCAATTTTATCTTTGGGAATTTTAGTATTATTCTTTTCTCTTGCATTTACACCTTCGGGAGTTATATTTGACACTTACACTTATTCTGCGGTCGGAATTTCTGCAATAACCTCGGTGAATAATTTGAGTGTAAATAATATTAGTCATGACAAGTTGTTGAGCTTAAGCAACCCGACGGGATTTAATGAAATAAAAGCGGAGGATATAAATTATATTGCAACACAGGAATCGCTGAAAAATCAAAAAAGCAATTCTGGATTTTTAGTATTATACAATGATGCTCCAGCAATAAGAGCAAATTTGACTAATACAATAATAAAAGTTAATGGAATAAATATTGACACACGGGAAAAATTTGCGGGAGAATTATTAAAATATTCTCCGGGACAGAAAATAATTATCACTGCTCTTTATGGAGATGCTTATAGAGATTATGAAATTACCCTCGGAGAAAATCCGGAAAATAAAAGCAAAGCCTATCTTGGAGTTGGATTTCTAAACAAAGAAGGTTCCGGGGTGATGAATAAAATAATCAGCGCATTTTCTTCTTTCAGAAATTCGAATGTTTATTATTCTCCAAACTTCGCTTTTGCGGAATTCATTTATGATTTATTATGGTGGCTTGTTTTGATAAGTTTCAGTGTAGCATTAGTTAATATGCTTCCCGTTGGAATTTTTGACGGCGGAAAATTCTTTTATCTGACAGTTCTTGCAATAACAAAGAGCAAAGAAAAAGCAAAGAAAGCTTTCAAATTTGTAACTTATTTATTTTTACTTTTAATATTAGTAATTATGATTTTCTGGGCGATCGGATTGTTTAAGTAAATTTAAAAATGATTTTCTGATGTTTATTTTATGATTCCTAACGAGGTCAAAGAAGTTTTGAAGAAACAACATTATGCTATTGCGGGAGAACATTCTGCGGTCCAGGTATGTAGATGGACAAAAAAATCTCTTTTAGATGAAGGGGTTTGCTATAAGGAAAAGTTTTACGGAATTAAATCTCATTTGTGCTGTCAGATGTCGCCTGCGGTTATGTGGTGCCCGAACAGATGTCTGCATTGTTGGAGAGCAACTGAATTAACTATTAGCAGTGAACTAAAAGGAAATGTAGATTCTCCGAAGGAAATTATTGATAAATGCATTGAAGCACAGAGAAAATTATTGATTGGATTTAATGTTGACGAGAAGTCCAAGAAAAAACAATTGAGCAGAGCGAACATGGAAAAATATCTTGAAGCGCAGGAGCCTATGCAGTTTGCGATTTCGCTTTCTGGTGAGCCGATGGTTTATGAAAAAATTGGGGAACTCATTGCTGAACTTAGAAAAAGAGGGAAGACGAGTTTTTTAGTTACTAATGGACTTTATCCTGAAAAACTTGAGGAGATGAAAAAGAAAAAACAATTGCCGACGCAGTTGTATATCTCGGTTAATACTCCGAATAAAGAAAGGTACAATAAATTTCACAGAAGTTCAAAAAAAGATGCGTGGGAAAGACTGAACAAAAGTTTGGAAATTATGTCTAAACTTGAGGGAAAAACGAGAACGGTTTTCAGAATGAATCTTGTAAAAAATTGGAATATGAATCCCGAAATGGCAAAAGAATATGCTGAGATGATTAAGAAAACAAATCCTATGTTTGTCGAGATTAAGGGATTTATGAGTGTTGGGTTTGCGAGACAGAGATTGGGATATGAAAGAATGCCGTACCATAAAGATATTGTTGATTTTGCAAATGCGATTTTAAAATTTCTTCCAGAATATAAATTTCTTGACGAGAAAAAAGAATCACGAGTTGTTCTTTTAGGAAAGAATAAATCAGATATGAAAATTAAAAGAAGGGAATATTAATTACAAATCAATCACTCCGTCTTTTGTCAACGCAGCGAATCTTATTCCGACCGGAGAATTAATCAAAGCAGAAATTAAAGCCATGTGCTCTTTTCCGTCGCCGCTCGCAATGCTTAGAGCGACTTCTGTTCCATCAATTTTCCCTTTTAATTTCTGTGAAAATTCATCCCGAAGTTCTTTTAATTTTTTATCTAAATCAATTTTAATAAATTCAAATGGCTTTTCGCAGGTAAATTGTTTTGCAAATTCATCCCCTAATAAAATTATTTTTTCCCATTCACCATACTTGATTAATCCTGAAACCTGCGCCCAAGTTCCTTTTCCTGAAGATAATAATGCAACAAATTCCATTTTAATTGAAACTCCCAGAAAGAGATTCAAATGTTTCTTTTCTTACTTCTTCAATTTTGCAATAGGGGGCGAGAGGAGTATTTACAATTTTTAATCTATCTTCAATAAATTCAAAATTTTTTGGATTAAATTTTTTAGAAGTTACGACTAAATTGAGGGGAGTTAACTTTCCCTCTAGAACTTTAACTAAACTTATTTGTTCAACAAAGGGGGCTGTTCTTTCAACAGGATTGTGGATTACATAATATTTTTCCATTGCTAAGACACCTCCGGTTTCTTGTGCATCAACTTCCCACTAAACTTCTGCATCTTCATGCAATTCAAAAAGAAAATTCATTTATAAGAATTATTGTGATAAAGTCAAGAAGAAAAATTATTTGTCTTCTTTGTTTGTAATTGCATAAAAAACTGCCCGGGGATAATATAAAAATGAATCCATCATTACCCCAAGAGCCGTACAAGTCTCAATTTCATTTTTGCCAGTCGCTAAACTGGAGATAACTCCTGCAGTTGCTCCACATATTCCCCCCTTATAATGGGTTTTACTAAAGTATAAAGTCTTAAAAGAAGATTGGCGGTTACCTCAGAATAAGAATTTTCGAGGGGAGACCTACTCGCCCTGACAATTTCATTTTTATCATTTAACGGATTTAGGGTGTTTAAAATTGTATCAAGGTTAGTCATAAGATTTTCCATTTTTGAAATATATATAAATATTTCGCAAAAAAAAGTTTAAGATAAGATTTATAAATCCCTTTTTTCTAGAGATTTTGTCGATTGAACCATGTCGTTAGCACATAAATTCTATGGTGCCAGCGCATAAATGGGAGACACTTAATACAATGGAGCTAAACGAACAATTAAAACAAGCTTTAGTAGAACTTAGAAAAAACAAGGAAAGAAAGTTTGACCAGTCAGTAGACTTAATTATCAATCTGCAAAAATTCGACATTAAAAAAGAACAAGTTAATTTATTTATTTCTGTTCCGCACAAAATCAAGGACAAAAAAATCTGCGGATTTCTTGAAATAAAAAATGACAATGTTGACACAATTACAAAGTCAGAATTCAAAAAATATTCAACAAAAAAAGAAATAAAAAAATTAGCAAATGCATACGATTTCTTTATTGCACAGGCAAGCCTGATGCCAATAGTTGCAACAACCTTCGGAAGAGCTCTCGGACCAACAGGAAAAATGCCTTCACCTCAGATGGGAATTATGATTAATGCTGACGATAAAACAATAAACGATTTGAAAACAAGAATAAATAACAGCATCAAAATAAAAACAAAAGAAGCAAGCATAAAAGTCCAAGTAGGAAAACAGAGCATGAAAGACGAGGACATTATAGAAAATATAGTCGCAGTTTACAATGCTATTTTTAAAACATTATCAAAAGGAAAAGAAAACATAAAAAATCTTGAAGTAAAGTTCACAATGACTAAACCGCAGAAAATAAAATTCAAATAAAATGGCAGAAAAAATAATTACACACGTATCTGACGTAAAGAAAAAAGTTGTAAAAGAATTAGTTGAACTTTTGAAGAAAAAGAAAACTTTCCTTGTAGTTTCAATAAAAGGAATTCCAGCTTCACAATTTCAGGAAATGTCCAAGAAATTAAGAGACAGAGTAGTTGTAAAAGTTCCTAAGAGAAATTTGATAATTAGATCTCTTGAAACTTCTGGCGACGAGAATATGAAAAGCATTGAAACAAGAATCAATGAGAATGTTGCGATATTATTTTCAGATATGGATTGCTTTGACCTTGCTGCAGAACTTGTAAAAAATAAAAGCCCTGCAAAAGCAAAAGCGGGACAAGAAGCTCCTGAAGATATTGAAATCCCTGCAGGCCCCACAGATTTAATTCCTGGGCCAGCTATCAGCGAATTGGGAGCAGTAGGAATTCAGATTCAAATAGACAAGGGAAAAATTTCAATTAAAGAATCAAAGGTTGTTGCAAAGAAAGGACAAAAAATTACAGGACCTGTTGCAGATATTCTTAGCAAACTTGATATAAAACCATTTTCAATTAGTTTAGTTCCTTTAGCAGGATATGATTCAGTTGCTAAAAAAGCTTATTTGAATATTGAAATTGACATTGAGAAAACACTTGTAGAATTGAAAACTGCATTCGGAAAATCTCTTCCATTTGCTGTTGATGTTGGATATATCTGCGAGAATACAATAAAATTCCTTATACAAAAAGCAGGAAGACATGAATTGGCTTTAGAAAATTTAAGTAATAAGTCGGAGATAAAAAATGATTAATATTCAAGTTGTTAAAGAATATGAAATTCCAGGAATAGGAAGAGTAGAAATTATTCATGACCTAGGAGGAAAATTTCATGGAAATTATTTTGCCAGAGTGGATAAATATGGGCTTGCTGGAAGATACGGAAATTCTCTTGGAGAAACAGAAAATAGAATGTTAGAAGAAGTGAAATATTATTTAGAACAAGAAGAAGAAAAATTAGATCGAAAGAAGGGTAGAATAAAAGAAGGTTTAGAATTCATTACAAAAAAATTATCACAAAATACTCCTCAATTAAATGACGGAGAGGTAAACTAAAAATGGAAAACATATACGCAGCACTATTGTTGCATAAACTCGGGAAAGAAATCAACGAGAACAATTTGAAAAGTGTTGTTGCAGCCGCAGGTGGACAAACAGACGAATCAAAAATCAAGTCTCTTGTCGCAAGCCTGAAGGGAGTAAACATCGAGCAGGAATTGGCTAGCGCTAGTTTAGTCGCAGCAGCTCCAGCAAGTGCCCCTAAGGAAGAAAAGAAAGAAAGCAAGGTAGAAGAAAAGAAAGAAGCTGCAGCAGAAGGTTTGAGCGCTTTATTCGGATAATTATAATTTAATTATTAAAACTGAATGAAACTCAAACCTAACCTTTTCTAGTTGGGACGAGAGAAATATACTTTTTGTAATAATAATTCTTATAAATAAAATAGACATTAAAATAAGATGATAACAAGAAAACTTGAAAAGATTCATTATAAAATATTTGGAAAAGATGAATCGGGATTAATCCCAGAAGAGGTTATGGAATGTGAAGTTGGATATGAGATATCTGGAAGAGGTAAAAATCCAATTTATATTATATTTGAACCATTTACTGATTTTTCAAACACAGAAACACTTGTTGAAGATTTAAAAGAATATAACCAAAAAAAAGAAAGACTAAATCCCAAAAGAACAGAAAAAGAAATCAAAGAGATAGCAAATTTATTGGAAAGCGGATTGGATGATTTTGATTAAAAGGATTTAAAAAATTAGAAAGTGTAGTTAAAATAAGAAAGAATTAAATACTAAAATTTTAGGTGATTGTTACATTTTAGCACCAAAAAGGCTTAAAAATTAGCTAAAC
>CAYIHY010000018.1:0-13639 GCA_964363345.1 Candidatus Woesearchaeota archaeon
TTTTACGAAACATATTTAAATATTCTATAATTAATTTGTTTATGTTTAAAGAGATGATATTTTTACAAAGCGCGAGTGCATTTCCGAGCGGGGTTTTAGGAGATTTACTTGCTAAATGGGAACAGGCGGGATTTTTTAGCTACCTTCTTCCATTCCTTTTAATTTTCGCTTTGATTTTTGGAATTCTTCTCAAGCTTAATATTTTCAAAGATAATAAGATGGTTAATGGAATCATTGCCCTGTCTGTTTCATTAATGTCTTTGCAATTTGGTTTTGTTCCTGATTTTTTCTCGCAGATTTTTCCAAGAGTAGGAGTTGGATTAGCAATAATTCTTGCAATATTAATTGTCGTCGGACTTTTTGCAGATGAAAAAAGCAATGCAATAAATTATGTTCTTCTTGGAATTGGGGTGATTATCATCGGGGTAGTTTTAATTCAATCGACAGGGGTATTGGGATGGGCATCAGGACAATGGTGGGAAGATAATTGGCAGATGGTTGTCGGAGCAGTATTTCTGTTAGTCTTAGTAAGCATAATTATTGGAAGCGGTTCAAAAACTAGACCTGTAGAATATCATCCTAAGATTTGGGAAAAATAAAATTTAACTTAAAAAAATTCTTGCTTCACAAATTGATGACTTAAAAATAATTTGTATGTGCAAACTCAAAAAATTATTTTATTAATCCCCGGAATATTTTCTACTCGTGAAATTTCTCGCCTGCCCAACGAGAAATAATTCAATAACTAATAATTTTTAAGAATTAAATTTTATTTTTTAGAAATCTTTTTCTGAAGAGTTTTAAATTCGTCGGGCATAAATTCATTTTCTTTTTGTGGCGGATAATTTTCCTGAGGCTGTTTTTTAATTTCTGTCTGCCTTTGCGGAGAAATCATTTTTGAAAAAGAATCCTGCATCATTGACATTTCTTTTTTCACACTTTCCAAATTCTGTCCGTAGCTCCCGACTTTTTCTAAAATTGCAATCTGCAGCTTGTCAATTATTGTTTCTATTTTTTTCAATCTTTCTGAAACATTTTCCAATCTCGACTGCAAGAGGGCATTTGTTTCTGAAGAAGCGTCAATTTGATTTTGGAATTTTTTTATTTTTTCCGAGAATATTTGATCCGCAATTTCAATTATTGTGTCTGTATCTGTTCCTGCCAAAGGAGCATAACTTTCCTGAGGAGCATATTGCTGGGGCTGATATTCTGCCTGAGCCGAGGGAACATACTGGGGCTGTTCTTCATAAGTTCTCGGCTGATAAGTTTGTTGAGGGGTAAATTGTTGTTGAGATTGCTGAGGTTGATATCCCTGTTCTTCAATCGGAGTTGGGGCTTCTCCTTCGGGCATCATTGAAGGCTCCATTCCGTCTTCCATTTCATTCTGGCCAGAAACTGCATTTTTAATCTGCGCCTGTTTCATTGCATCATTTATTTCACGAGGAGAAATTCCATTTTGAGATAAGTTATTATAAATTTCTTCGTCAGAAATTCCCTGCCTCTTCATATTTGTTACTTGTTCTAATGCTCCCATATTTTCTTTTTTTGTAATTTCGCTCATTCATCCCTCCCACCCGCCCAAGAAGGAATGATTTGTATTTGCGAAATTCTCTTTTTATTTCATTATATTATTATTCAAATCTTTTTTAACTTTTCTACTATCTTAAATTTTTTAAATCCTCTTTTCTTACGAATTCCATCGGTTGAAACATCTTTGCCTGTTTTATTAATATCTCCAAATCATCTTTTTTTGCGAATTTTGAAAACTCAGATGAAACGCTGTCCAAAAAAGAAGATAGTCTTGAAATGTCCTGTTTCATTGTTTCAATATCTTTTTTTATTTCAGTCATTTTCAAATTTGATTTTTCTTTTATCTCAATAAGATTTTGCCCAATTAAAAGAAGTCTGTCACGAAGAACTCTCTGCTTTTCTTCAATGTCCCTCATTCTCGAATTTACATCATTAAATAATTGTCCGCTATAATCCTGCTGTTCATTAACCATGCGATGACATCCCCATTTTTTTTAATTTACAATTTCGCTCGATTATTCCCGCCATCCCACCCAAGAGGGAAAAATTTCTATTTGCGAAATTGTTTAGTTTAAAATTAATTCTCATAATTGGATAACGAGAAGGATGTTTAAAATTGTTTCTCTTAATATACAAAATATTTTAAACTTAAAACGCATTTTTTATTAATGACTGAAGAAAAAGAGGACAAGTTATATTCTTATGAAATCAGAAGAGAGGGCGGTGAAGATATTTTATATATCAATTATCTCGGGGCGCCTTATGTTCCGAGCATTGCAGATTATCCTGAAGTAATGAGCAGAGTTATCGATGCTTTAATAGAAAATCCGAATGCTTCAAGAGTTATTTTAAGCCAGCAGAAAAATTATAATTACGATTTTAAGGAAACCGGAATTCTTTTGGAGATTGCGCAGTTATATGTTTATTTTTTAAAGCAGGAAAAAATTCTGTCCCAGGAAAAACTTTCTTCAAACGGGCAATTTTTCAGCCAAAGATACAATGAAGTTTTTCCATTCATGCTTCTGCTGAGGCAAGATCCAATTTCTGCATATTTTGAATTGAAAAAAATAATTATCCAGTCAAAAATATTTTCAGAAAAAATTGAAATTCAATATAAAGGTGATCTGGAAAATTATATCCATCTTCTTGAAAGAATTTTAGCCTTAGTGGAAAATACAAAGTTGATTCAGCGGACAATTCCATATTTTGACAATTATAGAAAAGGAGAAAGAGAAATTTACAATAAGATTTTCAAGCCTGACGTAATTCCTAATTTTACTTTCACGAGGCTGATTTATGACCTTCCTGAAAATTCTGAGATTGTTGACCAGTATGAAATCGGAGAAGATTATGACAAATCAATCGTGACAATTTTGAAAAGAAAAGACGAGTCAAAACTTATTTATCATCTTAATCCCCCTGAGAATTCACTTGATGAACAGGAAAATATTTTGCTTAATATTGCGCGCGGAGTTTTAATTGAACATCAGCCAAAAGCAGAAGAATTTACCGACGTTGAAAGAATAAGACAGGTTTTTTTCAATATATCAAAAGATTTGCTTCAGGATTTAGCCCAGACAAAGGGAATAAAACTTAATTATTTGAATTTGAACAAGCTTTCAACAATTCTTGTCAGACAGACAATTGGATTTGGACTTGTGGAAGTTTTGCTTCAGGATGCTAAACTGCAGGATATAATGCTTAATGCTCCAATTCCGATGACGAATGTTTTTGTCAAGCATCAGGATTATGACGAGTGTGTTACAAATATTCTTCCGAGCCAGGCAGATATTGATTCTTGGGCAGCTAAGTTCAGAATGATTTCAGGGAGGCCATTAGATGAGGCGAATCCTATTTTAGATACTCAATTAGAAATCGGAAAGATTAGCGCGAGAATTGCAATAATTCAAAATCCACTTTCCCCAGACGGACTCGCATATGCAATCAGAAGACACAGAGAAGAACCCTGGACTTTGCCATTGTATATTCAGAATAAAATGTTGAATTCTTTTACTGCGGGATTATTTAGTTTTTTAATTGACGGCTCGAGGACACTTTTAATTGCGGGAACAAGAGGTTCGGGTAAAACTTCTCTGCTTGGAAGTTTGATGCTGGAGATAATTCCGAAGAACAGAGTTATTGTAATTGAAGATTCTCTTGAATTACCAGTTGAATCCCTAAGAAAATTAGGATGGGATATTTTGAGAATGAAAGTTCGTTCTGCTTTGCTGAAAACAACAACTGAAGTTTCTGCCGACGACGGAATAAGAACCAGTTTGAGATTAGGAGATTCGTGTTTGATTGTCGGAGAAGTAAGAAGTGTTGAAGCGAAAGCTTTGTATGAAGCGATGCGTGTCGGTGCGCTGGCAAATGTTGTTGCGGGAACAATTCACGGGGCATCACCTTACGGAGTTTTTGACAGAGTTGTTCATGATTTGGAAGTTCCAGCGACGAGCTTTAAAGCAACAGATATAATCGCAGTTTGCAACCCCATAAAAACTGCAGATGGTTTGCACTCACGAAGAAGAGTTGTGCAACTTACAGAAGTAAGAAAACATTGGAAAGATGACCCTCTTTTGGAAAAAGGTTTTGTTGATTTGCTTAATTATGATATTGAAAAAGATGAATTAAAACCGAGCGATGATTTGATAAACGGGGACAGCGAGGTTTTGAAAGATATTGCATCGAATGTAAAAGGATGGGCAGGAAATTGGGATGCGATTTATGATAATATTTTGCTGAGGGGAAAAATAAAACAGGAAATTGTTGATACTGCAAATAAAGTAAACAATCCTCGAATATTAGAAGCAGATTTCAATCGCCTTTCAAATAATGTTTTTCATGAAATTTCTGATAATGTGAGACAAGAAATCGGACTGCCTCTCGGAGAAAGAGTTTTCCCCTTATGGCAGAAATGGTTAAACACAGAGATAAAGAAAAAGATAGTTTAACATTTCTTTATGACCCCTCATGAATTCGTCGTATGGCAGAAATGGTTAAACACAGAGATAAAAAAGAAAATAATTTGAGAAATGAACAGGAAGTTCATTTTGCCAGCAATAAAATTGCTGGAAGAAAATAATTTAAAGTAGAAAATATTAAAATAAATAATGGATAAACCAAAATATGATGCTGCGAGAGATAATGAAGAGAAAGCATATCTTAAGGAACAAGAATTGTTGGGGTCTAAAAATGGAGAACTTTCAAATGCAGATAGACTTATTCTATCTCGATTATTTGAAAAAGCAGCACAGTCTCATTTAGGAACTGAAAATCCGATAGAAAATCAAGCTGTAAAAGCAATTGGATTATATCAAAGAGCAGAGATGTATTCTCCTTACCAAAATGTTAAAGATAGAATAGGAAAAAATATTGAAAAATTACAAATAATTAAACTTTCACATAAACAGAATCTTGAACAGAAACTCGGCAAAAATATCCCCGCAATTTTATCAATTGCTTTTTTAACATCCGCTTTATTTTTTACTTCTTCAAGCTTGACAGGAAATGTTGTTTTAGGTTTTGGAGAAAATAATTTAAGATTTATTGGCTCGGGATTTTTTATTGCAGGATTAATCTGCGCGTTTATTTTTCTTAAGGAAAGAAGAAAAAATAAAAAGAAATGAATAGAAAATTAATTTGTAGAAATATATTTAAACACAATCTCTCTTTTGATACATAATGGTTAAAGGGGCGGTGAAAAAGAAAAATAATTTTATTAAGTTGATTCTCGTCGGATTATTAGTTCTTGCAATTATATTTCTTGCATTTAAAATATTTTTTACTGGGCAGGCTGTGAGTGGAACTACTACTAATACAACTTGTTCTTTAAACTATACTTTATGTCGTGTTGACAACATTGCTTATTGTAGTTATACCCCCTCGCCATATTATACTTATAGTAATGCTTGTCCTTCATCAAGATATACCAATTCTTCAACGTCTAGCATAGGTCTTGTTTTAGGGGATAGAGTTCATCTTTCGTGCGGAGGATATATCCAATTACAGGCTTTGCTTAAGAATCTAGATATTATTACCTTTAAGATTTGTAAAGATACGGATTTATATTTAAACGAGGTTTGTAGCGGAGACCCAATTAATACAATTTTCACATCTAAGGGAGTAGGTACAATCTCAGTTTCGGGTATTGTTTATTCTATACTTAATGCAACTATTGGGATAACTCTTTCTTCCCTCAATGAATCATGCAAAATTTCTTCTTGTATAATGGGCGGCAAGAGTGCCATTAGTTGTAGATTATTAAATGCCTCTCAATCGCCCTCTCCAGCAAACACTTCAATTTCTAACCTGACTACAACAACTACTAATCGCACGGGTAACGCTTCAGTTTCCTCTTGTTTTTCTGTTGCGCAAGTTGGTTGTTTAAATACTTCTAAAATTTGTTGCTCTGGATTAAAATGTTATACCCGCACAGATGGGTCTCAATATCCTACAATTGGAATCTGCTTACCCATTCGTATAACTACGACTAATCAAACTTTAACATCTTGTATTTCCAAAAATTGTTCACAATTAGGAAAAACTTGTGGAACTGTTAGCAATGGTTGCAATGGAACTTTAAATTGTGGAACTTGTTCACAATTAGGAAAAACCTGCGTTAGCGGACGATGTTTGGGTAATTATGGAACTTATTGCACTACCGGATCACAATGTCATACTGGAAGATGCAAACCTCTTACGAAATTTTTGTGGTTTAAAATGGGTAATTATTGTTATTAAAATATTTTTTTCTAAAATGTTCTTTGTGAGTTTGCTTATTAATTCCCCCCAAGAAATTAATTTGTATTAGTAAATTCAAGAAAAAATAAATAATCTTTCTAAAGTTTTATAAATAATATTTTCTTTAATCAATAATGAAGAAGGGGAGAGTTAGAAAAAAGAAACTTGGCTTGATTGAATGGATACTTATTGGGTTAGTTATTCTTGCAATTATATTTCTCGCATTTAAAGTTATGACTGGAAATGTTATAAATAAAACTTCTGATTCATGCGTTGTATCAACTAATTCTAATTCTATTACTAAAACTATATCTAAATATTCTAGTGATAATGTTAATGGATTAAATATTTCAATGAGGAATTCACATGGAGTAAAGGATTATTACGATGTGTACTTGGGAATTAATGGAGAGACAGAAACAGTTATTTTATATCATAATACTAGACCACAAACCACAATAGTTATTGGAACAACTAAATATACTATCAAGGTTATTTCGGCTACACCTACTTTGGGAACAATACAAGTTACATCTTGTGCGATTTGTGTTCCTCAAACTTGTTCACAATTAGGAAAAACTTGTGGAAGCGTTAATAATACTTGTGGGACAGCTTTAAATTGCGGAACTTGTTCAAGCGGAAAAACCTGTACTAATGGAAATTGTGTAGCTTCTGCAACCACTACAACTTGTTTATCAAAAGGGGCTGTTTGTTCTTCTTCAACTGCACGATGTTGTAGCAATTTTTGCAGACAAACTATGTTCTTTGGAAGGAAATGGGGTTCTCCCCATTGTCGTTAATTATTTTTTAGTTTATTGCTTCTAAACATTTTTATATTATCTTTCTCTTTATTTAACATAAAAGATGGTGCCGGATAAAAAACCAAACATAGACGAAATTCTGAAAAAGCATGCTGCAAAAATTGAACAGAACATAGAAACTTTTGATGCTGAGAAAATAAATTACAGCCAGACTTATTCAACTTTCAAAAGCGAGCTTGCTCCTGAACTTACTAAATATGAAAAATGGTGCAGAAATTTAGGATCAATTATAAAATTAAATGTTGCGGACAAAGACGAAGCGAAAATAAAAAAATCACTTGATATTGCGCATCTTGATTTGGAGCCGTGGCAGCCGATTACTTTAAGCGTCGTCGTCTTTCTTGCAGTTTTTATTTTCGGGCTTTTATTTTCTGTTGCATATTCATTATTTGCCGGATTTGAAAATTTTCCAATTTTCTTTTTAGTTTTAGTAATGATATTTGGAGTTTTCCTTTTTTATTTTGTCAACGGATATCCTGCACGATTGGCGAATAAGTGGAGACTTAAAGCATCATCGCAGATGGTTCCCGCAATTTTGTATATTGTTGTTTATATGAGGCACACTCCTAATCTGGAAAAAGCAATCGAATTTGCTTCACAGCATTTGCAATATCCTCTTGCACTTGATTTCAAGAAAATATTTTATGACGTTGAAGTCGGGAAATTTTCTACGATAAAAGAAAGTCTTGATAATTATCTTAACAACTGGAAAGATTATTCTATTGAATTTATTGAATCTTTCCATTTAATTGAAAGCAGTTTGTTTGAACCTGATGACGCTAAGAGAATTATTACTCTTGAGAAAGCTCTACAAGTTGTTCTCGACGGAGTTTACGATAAAATGCTAAAGTTTACACATGAAGTCAGAAGTCCTTTGACAAATGTTTACATGCTTGGAGTTGTTCTTCCAACTTTAGGATTGGCTTTGCTTCCTCTTGCTTCTGCGATGGTCGGCGATTTTCTGAAATGGTATCACGTTATGATTTTATTTAATATGATAATTCCTTTTTTTGTTTTTTATCTAACAGATAAAATTTTATTTTTGCGCCCTGGCGGATATGGAGAAACAGAATTGCTTGAAAGAAATCCTCTTTATTCAGAATATAAAAGCACAAAACCTTATGTAAAAGCATTTTTGATTTGCCTTCCTTTATTTATTATTGGACTTCTTCCTTTGATATTTCAGCTTTTTGGAAATTTTGGATTGAGTCAAGGATTTACTTTTTCAGATATTGGAATAAATATTTTTGGGAGCGAAGCAGTTTTTGATTTCAGGGATGTCGGAGGAAAAGTTACAGGGCCATTTGGTATTGGTGCATTAATTTGCGGAGTATTTTTTACTTTGGGAGTTGCATTATTCTTTTCAATTTCATTCAAACAAAGAACTCGGGGATTAATCAAGGAAAGAGAGAAAACAAAACAACTTGAAATTGAATTTAATAATTCTTTATTCCAGTTAGGGAATAGAATTGGAAACGGAACTCCTCCGGAACTTGCATTCAGTAAAGTTGCAGAAGCGACGAGGGGATTGAGAACTGAGGATTTTTTCAGAAGAGTTAATTATAATGTAATGCAGATGGGAATGAGCATTGAACAGGCAGTATTCGATAAGAAACGCGGAGTTTTAGTTTATTATCCTTCTGATTTGATTGCAACGAGCATGAAAATTTTAGTTGAATCTGCTAAGAAAGGACTGAATATTGCAGCATTGAGTTTGATCAGTTTATCTGAATATGTAAAGAACATAAACAAGATTACAGACAGATTGAGAGATATGCTTGCTGAAATAATTTCTGATATGAAGAGCAATATGACTTTCCTTGCTCCGCTTCTTTCAGGAATCGTAATAGGGTTGGCGGCAATGATAACTTCAATATTGAGCAGATTAGATGTTGCAAAGTTGGGCGGAGATACAAATGCAGTTGCAGGATTTGGAAATTTGGGAACAATATTAAATATTTTTGATATGACTAAAATGGTTTCTCCTTATATTCTACAAATAATCGTCGGAATTTATCTTATTGAAGTTATTTTTATTTTAACCAAGGCATTAGTAGTAATTGACTCCGGAGAAGATAAATTGGAAGAAACAAATAAGACTGGAATTAATTTGAGAAAGGGAATTGGACTTTATGCTGTAACTGCACTTATTTCAGTAGTTTCATTATTCCTGCTTACTGCAATTGTACTGGGAAATCTTGGAGGTTAAAATTCTTACTTCGAAGAATAATCGAAATTTGCTCAGTTATTCCCTCCCGCCCGCCCAACGGGAAATTTAATTTGTCTTCGCAAATTTCGACCTTTGTAAAAAGAATTTAATTAAATTTTTATAGTACTAATTATTAAATAATTTTATGAATAATAAAAGAGGTGTTGTTTCAGAATATCTTCCTTGGTTGTTAATGGCAATCGCAATTCTTGTAATTGTAATGATAAGCATATTTTTGCTTAAGGGCAAAGGATTTGAATTTATAGATCAAATTAAAAATATATTCGGGGGAAGATAATGACAGAAATAGAGATTTCAGCACAAATCCAAAACCGGGGTTTTGAATAATGTCCGAATTAACGACCGAACAGCTAATAAAAATAATTCTTGGAATTTTTGTAGTTGTTGCTGTAATTGTTGGACTTTACCTTTTTTTTAAAAATAGTTTTATAGAATTTTTTAAGGGATTTTCTGCGGGAAATGTTGCTAAATTATTTTTAATTTTAAAATGAAAGACAAACGTGGGTTTTTATTGGGAGAAGAAACTCTAAAAATAATTATCGCTGTTATCGGAATTGTGTTTCTTGTTTTTTTATTGGCTTCTGTTTATTTTAATCTAACTGGGGCGCAGGATAAAAAATATGCTGATGCAAGCATGAATAACATATTACTCAAGGAAGTTGCAAGAGTTAATTCTGGAGCAGAAGTCAAACCAGAAGGAATTCAAATTCCAAATCCCGCTGGATGGGATTTACTTAGTTTTGTTCAGGGAGACAAAAGACCAAATTCTTGCACGGGACAAGATTGCATCTGTCTTTGTCAAGATATTAAGATTGATATTTTTGACAGACAAATAAAAAACTGCGATGATAAAGGAGTTTGTTCAGTTATTCCTAATCTAAAAAAATTTGATAAAATAACAATTGGAAATAGCGGAACCTGGATTTCAGTTCAGAAAATAAATGATGAAATTGTGATTGCGAAAAAATGAGCTTAGATGAATTAGTAAAATATTTAATCTGGATAGGGTTTTTTATTTTAGCATTGGTTGGATTATTTTTCATGCTTAAGGAAATCGGGGTTTTGTAAATGGTTAGTAAAAAAAACAAAAAAGGCGAATTGACAACACAACAAATAGTTCTACTGATAATCTTAATTGCGAGTTTTGCGGTTATTCTTTTTTTCCTTTTTAGATTAAACTTAGGAAAAACAACTGATACAGAAACCTGTCATAATTCAGTTGTTCAAAGAGGTTCTGGAGTTTTACCCAAAGACTCTATTCCTCTAAACTGCAAAACGCAATATGTTTGTTTAACAAAAGATGGAACCTGCGAAAAAATGACTGGTCCGCAAATTGAAAAAGTAAAAACTACAAATGAAGTTTACAGTGTTCTTGCAAATCAAATGGCTGATTGCTGGTGGATGTTCGGCGAGGGAAAATTAAATTATGTGAGGGATACCTTTGCTCCAAACTTATACTGCTCTATTTGTTCTCAAATTGCCTTTGATAGTAGTGTTGATTTTTTACCAAATAATGAGATAAAACAAAAAGAATTTTACAATTATTTATCAAACACAAAAATGTCTGGAAAAGATATTAGTTATTTAGAATATCTCACGGGGATAAAAGATTCTAATTCAATAGAACAAAATATTCCATTCACTAGTCTAAATATTGGAAAACAGTATTATGTTATGATGGGAATGTTTAGCAAAGTTGGAGTTGCTACTTGGATTGTTGGGGGAGTTGCGGCAGGAGGATTACTTGGATTAGCAATTGTAAGCGGGGGGGCATCAATCCCTGTAACTGTCGCGATTATTGGCGGAGGAACAATTAGTGGAGGAACTGCCGGATATTTTATTGGGACTACTATCAAAGGAGCGTCAGGAAATGATTACATTACTCCGACGATAATAGAAGCAAATTCCGCAGATTTTGAAAAATTGAAATGCGCATCAATAAAAACAATTGGATGAGAAAATAATTTTGTTTGGGCCGAATTTTTCTAGACTTTCGTCAAGGAAAAATTTCTGAGAAGAATTTGTTATCGCCGTAAAATTTAGTTAGGTAATTAGTTGAACAAGTTATTTTTATTTCTTATCTTGACTTTTTTTAGCAGAGAAATTTGATGAAATCAATTTCGAAGCTTTCCCAATTAACTTTTTATATTCTCTTTCGTTTAATTATTCATGAAAAGAGGATTAGAAAAAAATCGCAGAGGAACAATTCTTATCGAAAATGTTATCTTTATTGTTTTGAATATTCTTTTTCTTATGATTCTTATTTTATTTTTATATCGGCAGGGAAGCGGAGCAATTGTTCTTGAACAAAGCTATGCAAAGAATATTGCCTTGCTTATTGATTCTGCAAAACCAGTTACTGAAGTGAAATTAAATATGGAAGATGCATTTAGCCTTGCAGAAAAAAATGGAGTTAAGCCAGAAGATATTGTCAAGATAAATGAAAATGTGATAACGATTAAGCTAAGCGATAAAGGGGGATATCAATATTCTTTTTTTAATGATGTTGATGCAACTGCCTATCCTGATGTTTCTCCAAATGAAAATTATATAATTAAAATAAATGGGTACAAATAAAATGAATTTAATTCCTAATAAACGCGGCGACAAGGTTCTTTCTGTATATTGGTTTGCAATTTTACTAATTGTGGCGGGAGGAATATTCGCAATGGTCTATGTTTTTTACGGAACTCCTTATGATGTCAGAGAAATAGAAACAAGAGTTTTGACAAACCAAATTGCCGACTGCGTTTCTTACGGGGGGAAGATAAATTCAAATTTAATTTTAAACGGAGTAGTAAAAGAAGGCAATGAAAATTTTTTAGATCAATGTCACTTAAATTTTAATTCTCCAGAATGGGCTGACGAGCAGTATTATGCAGAAGTTAATCTTTACAAACTTGAAAATTTGAACACTCCGGTTTTGGATATAAAAAAAGGAAATAATAATTGGGTGGCTGATTGCAATATCCAGGAAAATAAAAAACAGGGAACTTTGCCAACTTGTTTAAGAAAAAGTTTTTACTCTCTCGATGATAAAAATAATCAATACATAATTAAAATTTTGAGTGTTGTCAGGAAGGCAGAACAAAATGTTAAAATATAGTAATAAAGGACAAACCGGCGAAACTATTTCATGGATAGTTGCAACTTTAGTTATAATCGGCATTTTGATTATTTTCATTTATATTTCTGTTTTGATGTCCGACGCTAAAAAAATAAATCTTGTTGATTCTAAAACTGATTTGCCTTCAGAATCTTCAATTTTGGCAGAAAAAACTTCTATCAGCAATGTAATCCTGAATAATAAAAATAAAGAAGTGATTGACGGAATTTTAAAAAATGAAAAATAATAAAAAAAATATTGAGTTTGCTCATTCATTCCCCCCCTCCCACCCCCGAAGGAAAAAATTGTATTCGCAAACTCAACTACAATTACTTCCCCGAAATCACAGAGGGGATATTCCAACAAATATTTTAGTTCTTGGAATAGTTTTAGTTTGTAGCATTGCCCTTATAAGTTTTTTTTACTCTACTATCCAGATTAGAAATTCTTTTATCGGGGTCGGATTAGTTGAACAACTTAATTCGCAGATTGAAGAAAATTCTTTTTATGGAAGAGAAGTTGGGACTGCCTATGTTTCTGGAGATATTGGAACTGCAATTAATTATGCTTCTGAAAATAAAATAATAAATCGAAAATGCAACTGCGGAAGCAACTGCAATAATTATGCTTCATGGATAGCAGATTCGTCTTCGAAAAATGAACTTCCTGATTCGATACTTCTACTTTCTTTAATGATGCAGGAATCAGACTGCACGCAAAATGCATTCAGCGGAAGTTCTGTCGGGCTTATGCAGATAAATTTAATTCACTGTGGAAAATACGGATTATCTTCGAATAAAGATGAATGCAAAAAACAATTATTTGAAAATCCCCAAATGAATATCGAGGTTGGCGCTGAAATTTTAAAAGAAAGTTATGCCCTTTACAAAGGCGGAAAAGTTTTCAACGGATGTTCTAATCGAGGGATAACTTACAGCGAATGGGATGCAGCATTGAGGGGATATAATGGGTGGGGTTGCGGAAAAGATTCAAATGGAAATCCGTTTACTGCACAGGACAATTATGTCGAAGAAGTTAGTCAAAGATATAATTTATTAAAAAAAATAGGTAATTATTTTGAGAAAGATGTGACAAAAGGAATTTTATGGTGGGCCAAAGAGACCCTTTCTTTTTCTGTTGAATATAAGGGCAAACCATAAGATATTGTAAAATAAGCGTCACGTTTATATACTAAATCATCTTTGCACTTTG
>CAYIHY010000019.1:0-12796 GCA_964363345.1 Candidatus Woesearchaeota archaeon
GTTTAGCTAATTTTTAAGCCTTTTTGGTGCTAAAATGTAACAATCACCTAATTTTAATATTAGGAAAATTTATAAGTTAGTTTCAACATTTTTAATTATGAAAAGAGTTGATAAAAAAACTCGCGACCCCGCAAATGCGATCAAAGGTTTACCCGCATTACGAAATCGCTCGGGGCAGATGAGTTTATCTTTTGGAATGATTTTTTCAATTATTTTAATAGTTATTTTTTTAGCATTCGGAGTTTATGCTATAATTAAATTTTTAGAACTGCAGGAATCGATACAAGTAAGCACTTTCTTAAACGATTTTCAGAATGATGTAAACAAAATGTGGAAGAATAGTAAGGGGGGTCAGAGTGTCAAGTATACTTTGCCGACGAAGATAAGTGCAGTTTGTTTTCAGCAAAGTGAGTTTGAAAATTTGAAATTTACTTCAGAAAGAATAATTCGCGGGAAAATTATCGAAAATATTGATATTGCAAAAATAACAAAAGATGAAAATCCTTTTTGCGTTCAGAATGTCAATGGGAAAGTGAGCATGACAATTTCAAAAAATTTTGGGGAACAGCTTGTTACAATAAATAGGTAAAATGAAAAATAAAAATCGTAAGGGGGTGTTGGAAATTTCTTTTGGGTGGCTTTTTGCAATTGTTGCAGGAATTGTAATAATTTTTATTGCGATTTACATAAGTTCAAGATTTATAGGAACACAACAAACGGGCATCAGTGCGCAGACAGGGAAACAAATTGGAATTTTGCTTGACCCGTTGGAAACAGGATTTGAATCTGCACAAACAACGTCGATAACAATTCCCAGCGATACAAGAATAAATAATATCTGCGATTCAACAGGAACATTTGGAAAACAAATTATAAATTTAGAACAAAAAAGTTTTGGCAAGTGGATTAAAACCGAGGTGAATGTTGGATTTCAAAATAAATACATATTTTCCGACGGACAAATTGAAGGGAAAAAATTTTATATTTTTTCCAAGCCCCTTAATTTTCCGTTTAAAATTGCAGATTTAATGTACATAACTTCTTCTGACAAAAGATATTGCTTCTCAAATGCACCAAATGAAATAAATCAGGAAATTTCAGAATTAAATCAAGGTAATCTTATCATTGATAATTGTGCAACAAATGATATAAAAATATGTTTTGGAGGAGAAAACTGCGAGATTAATGTTGACTTTACTTCTAATTCTGTTGAGAAAAATGGGAAAAGAGTTTATTTTGCAGGAGATGACAGAACATTAATGTATGCTGCAATTTTTTCAAATGCAACAATTTACGAATGCCAGATTAAAAGATTAATGTCAAGAGTCGGCGAAATCTCGTCGTTATATGTAAGCAAAGAATTGATTATTAATGGAAAAGGATGTCAAAATGACCTCGGCGGAAATTTGGGGGAATTGAACGGACTTGCAAATGACCTGAAAAAATCCAGCGAGTTGGAAATTGTAAAAATGAGAGTAGATTCAGTTGGTGAAAAAAATAATGCGGGAGTGTGCCAGTTATGGTAGATGGAGAACACCTAATCGGTTTTCTTAACTCGCGACCCCGCTTGCTTATCCCTGACCTTACTTCCGCGAAATCGCTCGCACATACTTTCCCTTTAAAAGTGTGCTCACGACTGATGGGGAAAAAAGGTCAGATGAAAATTCAGCAGATGATATTTATGATTGTTGCAGTTACTTTATTATTTATCTTAGTCGGAGTTTTTTTTCTTTCAATCAATCTTTCAAATTTAAAAAAAAGTTCTGTTAATCTTGCTGAGGAGAACTCAATGCTTCTTGTTTCAAAATTAGCAAACTCACCGGAATTTTCGTGTGAAAATGCTTTCGGAACAAGCAGAACAAATTGTATTGATTTTGATAAAGTAATTTCTTTAAAGGGCAGAACAGAATACTCAGACTTTTGGGGAGTTGCAAAAATAGAAATAAGAAAAATTTATCCAAATCAGGGAGATACTTTATGCACATCAAAAAATTATCCTGACTGTGGAGTTCTTAAAATATTAGACAAAACTGTAAAAATTCTTCCGTATAGTTCAAACTTTGTTTCATTATGCAGAAAAGAAACTGACGGGAAAATAGTATATGATAAATGTGAGCTTGCAATGTTGCTAATTGCTTCGCAGGACAAAACAACATGAAGAATAATCGAGGACAAGAGGAAATGGTTGGATTTGCAGTAATCGCGATAATAGTCTCAATAGGAATTTTGATTTTGTTGAGCTTTATGATAAGAAGTCCGACTAAAGGAGATACAGAAAACTATCAAGTGGATAGTTTTATCGGCTCAGCATTGCAATACACGACTTCCTGCGAAAGTGATGTTGAGTTTCTTTCTCTGCAGGACTTGATAATTGCGTGCGGAAACGGGGAAATGTGCTTTGATGGAAGGGATAGTTGCAACGCATTAAATTCTACGGTAATAGATTTAGTCGGGAATGGATGGAATGTGGGAGCAAATAGTTCAGTTAAAGGATATAATCTTAAGGTTTTAATAGATGGGCAGGAAAAATTGGCAATAAAGAATGGAAATGAAACAATTAATTTTAAGGGGGGATTTCAGGATTTCGCGAGAAGTGGGAGAAATTATGAAGTTTCTCTCAGTGTTTATAACTAGATTTTAATGTGAACAGTTATTGAATCTGTTACTAGTTTTGGTTTGTGCCGTATTTTATTCTTTGTTTTTTCTTCGATTAATTCAATAAATCCGAATCTTTCAAGGAGTTTCGCATCATCATGAACTGACTTAAAATTTCTGCCTAATTTTTTAGCTAAATCATAAAGAGAAGAAGGATTTTCGTTTTTTATTGCATTAAGCATTCTGGCTTTTTCATTGCTAAGAAGCTGCCTGAACGCAGAAATTCCTGAGAAATCATAATTTTCTTTATTTGACGACGGCTTTTTGAATAATGAAAATGTTCCTTTAGATTCTTTTATGGTTATTTCACGAGTTATTTGAGGCATATGGTGTTTTTGTATAGATAAATAAAATATATATTTATGAGTTATCTATTATTTTAGTTATATATTTATTAAAGAAAAAAGAGGTTAATAAATATTTTCTTTAATCCTAATTGAAAAGTGTAATCATATTAAAGTGATACCATCAGACTTATAAATAAATCCTCTGAAAATGGAGTTTTTGGACTATGTAGGTAAGATACATAGGACAAGTTTTTTAAAGGAAAATGAATTTTCCATTCTAACACTTGTTAAGAGTGTGTCTAATAGGGTGTTAGAAAATTAATGTTCATCTCAATATATGATGAGTACCTATCTCACCAAATTGGGACGATAGTTGTCTTAGACAACATGTTAAAAAGGAGTTGAAAGGAGGTTTAAAAAAATGAGATTAAATTTTAAAAAGGTATCAGCAATCGCGGCTAGCGCATTGATGGTAGGAATGACTATGGGCGTTGCAGCTGCTGCAAGCTATCCGAATCCATTCGTGGTTTCAGGAAGTGCAAATGCGGCAATCGTTTATGGTACAGGGGCTGGAGTTTCTTCACTTGATTTAGTTCAGGCCGGAAATATTCAGTCAAACTTACAGTCCTATATGACTGGCTCAACTGGCTCTTCAGGGACAACTGTTACTGGAGAATCTGCAGCATTATTCGGAGGAAGTTCAAAGTTGTTTGTAAATAACACTTTAAACTCTGTTAAAACAAGTATAACAAGTTCTGACTTGCCAACTCTTTTAGCAGATCAAACTTTTTCTGGTAATGTTGACGCAAAGGTTACGCAAGTAATCCAACTTGGACCAAATCCAAGAATTGTGTACAAAGCTCAGCCTACAACTAATGATGATCCTCAATTTGGATTATCATATGGGACAAGTACTTCCTTACCTTTGATTAATGCTTCAATTACTTTTAACAAAGCTGTAAATTTCACTCACGCTGATTCACAAGGACAAAATATAAAGTTGTTTGGAATGGACTTCACTGTAAGTTCTTCTACTACTGCAACTGATCTTGTTCTTTTGAAAAGTGCTTCTAAAGTAGACTTAACTAAAGATGTATCTAGTGGTTCTGCAGTTAGCCCTAATGCGGCTAAAGAGGTAACAGTTAGTGGTAATAAATACACCATTGAACTTGTTTCTGGCTCAGACACTGCTTCAACTATCAAAGTTACAGACGCTACAGGAGCAAGTGATTCTAAATCAGTTAATGAAGCTTCTTCAAAGAAAATTAATGGCATAACTATCGCTGTAATTACTTCAACACAAGCAGGAAACGTAGTAACTTCTTCTGTTGTTGCTGGTTCGGATAAAGTAACCTTAACAAATGGTAACAATGTTCAGCTTGGAGATTCAAATACTGCTATTACAGGAACAAATGTAAACTTTGCAGGAGGATCGCCAAATAACTTAACAACATTTACTGTTAGTTTTGCTGCCCCTGATTCAGACCATGATGGAATCATCAATGGACAATCTTGGACGGATCCTCTTTTCGGAACTATGAAAATGGATCTTTCAGCAGGTGTTAATTATCCTGAATTTAGCGCAGGAAGAGAAAATATCAGTTTTTCAAGCAGTTCTGACGATAAAGAACAAATAACCTTTACTGACTTCAACGGAAATTCAATAAGCCAAGTATTTATTAGAAGAGCAACTTCTATGAATACTGCGGGAGGTACACTTCCGGGAAATCTTATTGCCGATGATGACTTGCATAATATGACCGTGTTTGAAAGAGCACCAATCCATACTGGAGGTTATGTTATTGTAGGAAATAGTAAAGATAGAGGTTATTTATTGAAGTTGCAAAGTACAAGTTCAACAAACTCTAGTGGAGTTACTTTCCAAGATATGGCAACTGGAACTAATCTTCCAACTGTTAGTATCAGTAATTCTAATGGACAGGGAACATTAACTGTTCCTGATGGAACTTCTTATACAGTTACTCTTGTCGGAGACAATAGTAATTCAAGTGCAGAAAGAACAGTTAGACTTAGCTATCCTGATGGAAGCAAGGCTAATGCAAATACTGCAGTACTATATCCAACAATACCAACAATAAAAGGTGCAAAAATTGCATTTTATCAGCCTCAGTTAATTAATTTAAGTAACTGGGATGGTCAAGCAGATGTTGGATTGAATGGAGCCGTAGCTAACGGATATGCAACAAGCGGAATTAACCTTACTACACTTAATGTACCTAATGGTAATGGGTATGGTGCTATCACTTTCACCCAGAGCAGTGCAGGTATCTTAAATAGTTGGAATGTTACTTCTGCAAATACTGCAACAGTCTGTAATTTAACTACTGCGGTAGTACCCTCTAGTTGTGTTGTACAAGTTGGAAAACTTACATATGACGTTAATACTACAGGAGCAATAGGAAATGCTACTATGGTTTATCTAAAAACACCAGGTGGAGCAAATATCGCTTCTCCAGCAATAATTGTATATGAAGAGAAAGATTACAACAATGTATACAATGCATATGTTGCAACTTTCACAAATGATTCAACATATATGAGTGTCAATGCAATTACAGATACATGGAGTAATGCAAGTACTACTTGGTCTACAAGCGTTCATAGCAATACAAAACTTACAAAGAGATCTGATTATTGGGGAGCAATTGCAACTACAGATACAAGTGATTCACATCACACTGTAGGAACAATAAGTTATCCTGATGAACAAGTATATGCAAATTTATACTTGGGTTCAGCTACATCTTCAGTAAGCGGGGGAGCAGTTGGAACAGCTGCAACTCAACTTGGAGATGTTCTTGTAAAAGACTCTGAAGTTAGTTCTGTAAGTGCGAAGAACTTGATTGTAGTTGGCGGAAGCTGTATTAATTCAGTTGCTGCTAGTTTATTAGGTGGTTCTGCATGTAGTGCTGATTTCACAACTAAGACAAGCGTTGGAACAGGACAATTCTTGATCCAAAGCATAGCAAGTTCTTACTCAACTGGTAAGGTTGCTTTAGTTGTCGCTGGTTATGAAGCTGCAGACACTGCAAATGCTGAGAAATACCTAACAACACAAGTTGTAGATACAACTGTTGGAAAGAAGTACATAGGTACAACTGCAACAACAGCTACACTTACAACAACAAGCGCGTAAGGATTCCAAAAAATCTTTTTCTTTTTTTTATTTTTTTATTTTTTTAACTCTTGGTGGTAGCCGTGAAAAAATAATTTCTTGTTTCGCAAATGAATTACTACGAAATCGGCTTCGCCAGATTTCTTCGTATGGGAAAAATTGTTATTGTAAAGAAAAAATGGGGGTTCAAATTATCTCAATAAAAATGGGTAGTAAATTAAAAATTGGGTTACTGATTTTGGCAAGATAAAAATTTATAAGTTAGATTTTCTATTTTAAAACATGAGAAGATTAATTTCAAAGGTTCAAGAGGAAAAAAAGAAAAAAAGAAATCGGATTCTTGTCGGGGCTGTTTTAATTTTTGTAATGTTCTTCAGTGTCATTGGATATTCTTTAGGTAATTTTCAAACAAGCGAAACAGCAATCGTAAATTATAATGGATTTAAATTTATCCAAGAGTCAAACTTATGGAAAGTTAGTGTCGGAAGTTTTCAGTTTTCTTTTAGATACAACCCTACTCAAGTTGGAAAAATAAGCTCAACGCTGAATTTATTAAATTCCTATCAGGACAAGCCGTTGTATTTTTCTTCTGAAAATTCTGAAGCAGAATCAGAAATTTACAACAATCTTTTTATTCAGAATAAAATAGTCCAAAGAGTGCAACCCGCGTGCTTAAGCAGTGAAAAATGCAGCGGGGATTATCCAATAAAAACCTGCGATGATAATTTTATAATAATAAAAAAGAACAATAGTAACAGTGTAAGGCAGGATAAAAATTGCGTTTTTATCGAGGGAAAAGCAGAAGACTTAGCAGGTCTCAGTGATAGTTTTTTATTTAAGATAACCGGAATACAATAAAACTTATAAATGAAAAAAGAGATTTAAAAATATGGTAGATAAGAAAAAAGAGAAAGTTTCAAACAAGGAAAAGAACAAAAAAATTTCTGCTGGAAAAAAATCAGTTGAAAAAAAAGAGGTTTGTGAAATTTTTAGTGTTGAAAAAAATGGGAAAGAAGAAACAGTGCAATCCTGCGGGGTTGAGAGTGAAAAACCCGCTTCTTCAGAACAGTTAAATAAAGAAAAAAAGATTTTCTTAAAACTGGCAATTATCCTTGGGGGGCTTGTTTTATTTTTTGCAATGTTCTATTTGATGAGTTATTATTCTATGCATTTTGATTACAGGGGGGTTAAATTCGAAGTTACAAAAATGGGGCAGCTTACTTTATACAAAACTTCATTGCCCGTGACAACTTCGGATGGAAAACGCGCAGATTATAATTTTTATTTGAGAAATGATCCGAGAAAATTGGAGGAAATCAAATTTGACGGACAGATTAGTTTAAGCCCGAATATGGTTCTTAATATGACTAATAGTTTTAACTGCAACGGCGACGGGATGATTGCAATAGCAAACCTTCAGAATCTTTACAATTTAATAGGAACAAAGATGATAAGAGATGAAAATGCCACCTGCGATTTAGAAGGAAGATATATGTTCTTAAGAATAAGAGATGGAAATAAAACTGGAATCATGGAATCTGGAGTAAAGGGGGGATGCTATGATCTCGATGTAAACAACTGCGAAATTCTTCCTGCAACAGAAAAATTCATGATTGAAACCTTGATTGAAGTTAATGCAAAACTAAAAAGCTAATAAAAAAATTTTTTAAAATAATTAATGTTTTTTAGAAAATTTTATTTTCTTTAAATCTTTTGATAAAAATTCTAAATCTGAATAGAAAGGTATTCCTTTTATCTTGAATATTTTCACACTCAGGAACCAAATTCCAACGACAAATATTATGCTTCCTGCATACCACAGAAGTTTGTGAGTTATATTAAAAATTGGACATTGTGAAACATAAAGAAGAGAAAGAGCGAAAATTCTTAATACATTTATCAAAAACAAAATTGAAAAAGAGAATAAAATAATAAATAATCTTTTTTTCAATGCGATATTTGGAATTGACAGATTCAATATCAGCAGAAGATAATATGCTGAACCCGCAACACAAGCACCAATTATTTCTATGGGGGTATTTTGAAGCATTATTGTATTAGAAATAAGCGATGATGGATTAGAAAAAAGATTAAGTAAAAAATAAACAGAATTAACTGTCAGAAAAGTGAAAACAAAATAAAAAAACGGGGTTCCGATAATTCCAATTACTAAAAGAGTAAAATATCTTAGTCCTAAGTCAGAAAGCGAATTTTCTCCCCTCTTCATTAAATCAACTGGGGAAATGTATTTAAATAATTTCTTATTTTTAATTCTATGAAAAAAGAAAAAGGAATTATTTTGGTTATGGTCGCGGTTGTTTTTATATTCGTAAGTTTATTTTTTGACGCGGTATTAATAAAATATATTTCATTTTTAAGAAACGCAACTCTTGATTCCTTTTTTATGGGGATAACTCTTGTCAGTTCAGAGATAATACTTTTTTTTGTTCTCACATCGTTGTTTTTATGGAATGAGAAAAAAAGAAAATGGATTTTGCCTTTATGGGTTTGCTTAGGGATTTCTGCAGTTGTCAGTTTTATATTAAAAATAACAGTTCAAAGATTGCGTCCATTCCAAATAGGGATTGTTCCATTGCTTTCAAGTCTTCAAGGGGCAAGTTTCTGGACATGGAATTTTTCATTCCCTTCTTTTCAAAGCATGCTGGCATTTTGTGCAATTCCAATTTTATCAGAACAATTTCCCAAGCTTAAAAAATTTTGGATAGCGTTTGCTGTTCTTGTAGCATTCTCAAGAGTTTATTTCGGACTTCATTTTGTAAGCGACGTTATAACCGGCGGACTTATCGGATATTTAATAGGGATAATAATTGTACGGGAAGAAAAAGATAATAGATTTGGAGAAAAAATTTATAGAAAAATATTTGGGAAATAAAATTAAATCTATCCAGTAACCTTGATAAAATTCCCATTTAAGAAAAAAGGGAATAAATTATTAAAAATAACAAAAGCAACCCCTAAGACAAATATGATCCAGAGAATTACTCCAATTAATTTTTTATGTTTTAATTTCATAGAATTATATATTATTTAGAGTTTTTATTTCTTTTTAATAACCTTGGATGCAACTACGAATATTACTAAAATTAAAATAATATTTAATGCTCCAATTCCCCACAAGTAAAAATTATTTCCTCCACTAACTTTTAAGAAAAATCCTGTAATGTCTGGGAATGAAAATCCGTTTTTGATTGTAACTAAAACTGGCTGAGATAAAATTTTACTTCCCTGTTTTAAGTTTATGTTGAATTTATTTTCTCCAGTAGCATCGCTGTTTGCTTTTAGTTTTATAACAACTTCCTGAGATTCTCCTACATTTAGAGTTACAAAATTTCTGTCCATGCTAACTAATGATGCCCATTGTGAATAATCGCTTAAATCCAAATTAAAAGTTGACATTTTTGAATCTGTGTTAGTTATTGTTGCTTTAACAGTTAACTCCTGTCCTGATTTAGCTTCATGGTCTAATTTTGCTGAAACAGATGCGAGAGGAACAAGAGCGCAACCTCCAGAAATTTGAAGAGGAACAATAAATCGTGATTCTTTGCTGCTGAAATCTGTGGTGTAAACATTATTTCTATAATTGTAAACTACTACTCCAATTGAATAAGTTCCTTCCTCGGCATTTTCGGGGATTGTAAAAGTGTAATCTATGGAATCAGTTTCTAATGAGTTTAAATTGTTTATTGATATTTTTTTATCTAAGCCTAACTGAGTATTAGTCAACTTGATGTAAGCATCAGATTGGTCGTCTGTTCCCAAATTCGCAATGTCTGCAGTTATTTGAACACTCTCTCCGCATTTTGCTGTAGGGGGGATTACTAAATTATCAAGAGTTAAAAAATTATTTTCAAATTGCATTTCAATGGGTTCAGATTTAGTAACAGAAGTTAGAACCCCGTCATCGTCTCCTTTAACCCAGGTGTAAAATAAATAATGATTTGTGTTATCTGCATTGAATTTAGATAAATCTTCTAATTTAAAATTGACTGTTACAGACTTATCTATTCCTTCATTTAAACTGAAAGAACTTGCTTTGTCCTTGAATATCCATTTTCCTTTGTCTGTGTCATAAAGTCCGTATGCAACACTGATGTCTTTTATTTTGTTGCTTCCAACATTATCTACATTGATTTTTGCGCTAACTTCATCAAGAGGGAACCATTGGTCGTTTTTCCCAAATCCATTTTCGACATTAAGGTCATCGATACTTACACTTAAATTATTATCACTTTTATATTCAGAAGGTATTTTCTGAAAATTAACTGTAAGATTAATATTATTTGTTGGGGTTCCAGTTTGAAAAATAGTTAATGAATTTGAAAAAGATTTTCCTAATGCAAAATTAACGTCAACGGGAGAAGACACGGTGGCAATAATTGCCCCTGAAGTAGCTCCAGCACCCAAACCAGTTATTGAAGTTTGGTTAAAAGAAACCACTGCATTATTTCCTCTGCCATCACTAATAGTTAAGGGGGAAGGAATTGTGATATCAATAGAACCCGCATCAGGATTTGTTATTGTGAAAGAAATTGATTGATATTGATCGTTAAATATAATTGAGGTTGGGTTAACTGTAATTGCAGCGCTTACGAAACTTGCAAAAATTGCAAAGGATAGAACTGCGAAAACGAACAAACTTAGTGATTTGACTTTCATGTGTAATCATTCCGCAGTTGCTATGGTTTATAAGTTTTTTTGTTTTGCAAAATATAGATTAAATTGAGGAAAAACTGGTCAGATGAAAGATTTAAATAATTTTGAAATGTTTTATTGTGATGGTGATGAAATCTAAAGTAAATCAAAGATTTACAATATACTTTATCTGGAGAGGAAATGATAAAGTCTAAAGAGAATTCTGTTGGAGCATGGGCATTTTTGATTGCGGTTATTTTTGCAATTATTATCGGTATTTCGACAAGTTTTATCCCTCTTTCTTTAATTTCTAAATATAGCAGTTTTGTTTATTTGATACTTGTGATACTTGGATTAATCGTGGGGGCTTCAATTAATGTGGCCGGAAGAGATTCACAAGCGTTCTTGATTACCGGAGCAATTATAGTAATTGTAAGCCGATTTGGAATGGAAAGTGTCACGAGTTCTTTGATTGGAATTGGGGTGGGAGATATAGTTTCTTCTGCATTTGCTGCATTATTAGCTTTATTTATTCCTGCAACAATAATAGTTGCGTTAAAAACCGTTTTTGGATTAACTAGGGTTTAAAGTTTTGAGATTAATAACAGAACTATCAAAATCCATTCTCGGGCATGAGGTATTAACCCAAGAGTTTATCCCGAAATTTTCAAATTCGTTTATATCTATATTATTTCCCATAAATAAATAGGATTTTTTATCTTTCAGTTTTGATTTAAAAGAAACCGCCTTTGTCAGATTTTCCTGTCCGGGTTTTGTTGACACCAAGATTCCTATTTTATCTGCATTTAAAAATTTCAGATAAGAAGTTTTTCTTTTTTTATCAAGCAAATCAATTTCCTCTTTTGAAATTTTTTTCAAATTATTTTCTTCTAGGACATAAACGGGAATTTTGGATTCAAATGCCAGGGAAACTGCGTGAAATTTTCCTGTGCTTAAAAGCAGTATTGCTTCTGTTTCCGAAGGAAATTTTGGAGATGAGCATCCTAAAACCTGAATTATTAAAGTTATTTTATGATTTGCAGATAATATTTTTAAAACTTTTTCAGCTATTTCTTTGAATTGGATTGAATAAGCAATTGCAATTTTTTTCGGAAGTTTCAGCTGAGAAATTTTTTTCCCATTTATTTCTGATTTTGTTTTTGCCGAAACAAACATGATTTTCATGGAATAATATATTGATTTTAATTTATATAGTTTTTTAGAACAATTCTTTTAAATTTGAATAATCAATAATTATAATGAGTTCAATAGCTATGGCTAATCTTGGGAATTTTGTATTTTCTTATTGTTTTACAGGAATTGGGGAAGCCTTGCCTGCAATGGACCGTTATGGATTTGACTTATGTTCTATTCAAGATATTGCCGCATTAAAAGTAACCCAAACTATGGGAGATAGAAGAGGAAGGAGTGGAATCTTTGATGAGGGACCTATACTAACAAGTGATGCAGTTTTATGTCTCCCAGGAGATCCTCCAAGGGCAATGCTCGTAAAAGTTTCTCCTTTGTTATTGCCTTCAATAAAATATATCCCTGATGAAGGAATTGTTATCGGACCAGCTAAAATAGCAAATGAAATAGATGCTAAGGGACTTACATGGGGAGAAATTTATGAATCGGCAATTAAAGAACTGGAAAAAACGAATTTTTTTCCAAATGAAGAACAGATTTCTCTCTCATTAGAAAACTCAGTTAAATTTCCTGTTCATGAAAAAAGTAGCTTCGGAGAATTTGTAGAATTAAATGATTTTAAAAAAAATAAATTAATTTCTTTTATCTTAGGAGCAGAAAGAGATACATATAGAAAAAGTTTAGCCATGAGCAATACTCAAGGGATTAGAATTTATCCTGAAGTTTCAGAAAATATAAACGGGTTTGAAAAGCCTTTTGTTAAACAAATTGTTTATGGAAGAGATTCAACAACAAATATTAGTATTCATTCAACAATTCTTTTTGCAACCAGACCGTTTTATGTTTACGGACTTGTTAAATAAAATTTGGTGATTGTTACATTTTAGCACCAAAAAGGCTTAAAAATTAGCTAAAC
>CAYIHY010000020.1:0-12659 GCA_964363345.1 Candidatus Woesearchaeota archaeon
GGAACTCATAGAATTTATTGCAAAGACTTAGGTGATTATATTTTTACAATATCTAGGGATAGTAAGGTTTAAAAGATTAAATTGCGGTAGATTAAAATGCCAGAAAAAACAGAAGAAAAGATTGAAGAGAAGGGAAAAAAGTCAAAGAAAACGACAAAAGAAGAATTTGAAAAAAAGGTTCTTGAACTTCATGAGAAGGGATTTACTGCAGAAAAAATCGGAGAAGCATTGAGAAAAGAAGGGATTCACTCTCAGGAATTCGGAAAAAAGATTTCAAAAGTTCTCGGCGGAAAATATTCAAATCCTGACTTAAAAAATATTCAGGAAAAGCTTACAAAACTTGAAAAGCATTACGGAAAAAACAAAAAAGACAGGCGCGCAATGAGAGACAAAGAAAGAATTGCCGCTAAATTGAGAAGACTCAAAAATTATTTAACAAAGTAAATAATAAAACGAGGTGAAATTGGAATCTAAATATCTTGAATCACAAATAGAATTAGTAGCAGATAAATTCGCAGAAGCTATAGTTGCAAAAGAAATTTTTGTAATCAGCCACTTCGACACCGACGGCATAACCTCTGCAACAATTCTCATACAAACATTAAAAAAACTTGACAAAAGATTTTCTGTTAAGATAGTAAAAAGATTAGAAGAAGAAACTATCATCAACCTGCCAAAAGATAAAGTTATAATTTTTTTGGATTTAGCTTCAGGAAGCTTGGATTATATTTCAAAATTAAATTTGAAAGATGTTTTCATAATCGACCACCATGAAATTTTTCAGGCAGTTCCTGAAAGAATAAATATTGTAAATCCAGAATTAAACGGAAAAGAAAAATTAAGTTCTTCAAGTCTGGTTTACTTATTCTGCAAATCTCTCGCTGGAGAAAATAAAGAGCTCGCAAAACTTGCAATTCTCGGAATGATTGGCGACTGCATGGAAAAAAGCATAGACAAATTAAACAATTTAATAATCAACGACGGAGAAGTCAAGAAAAAAAGAGGATTATTAATTTATCCTTCAACCCGCCCGTTGAACAGAACCCTGGAATATTGTTCTGATCCCTACATTCCGGATATCACCGGAAATGCAGTTGGAGTTACAGAACTATTAAGAGATGTCGGACTAACTCCTGCAAATGGGAAATACAAAAGTTTGATTGAACTAGATGATACAGAAATGTCAAAATTAGTAACTGCAATAATGTTGAAAAATCCGAAAGTAAAAAACAAAGAGATAATCGGAGACATTTTCCTGATAAAACTTTTTAACAAATTGGAAGACGCGAGAGAATTGAGCGCGATGATTAATGCCTGTTCAAGAATGGGTGAAAGTGAAACTGCAATTCAATTCTGCATGGAATCTTCAAAAGCAAAAAAGAAAGCAGAATTAATGCACGCAAAATATAAACAGCATATAATCTCCGGATTAAAATCCGCAGCAGAATCAGAAAAAATAGAAGGAAATGGATTTGTAATAATAAATGCGAAAGAAAAAATAAAAGACACAATAATCGGAACAATTGCAAGCATCCTTTCAAATTCATCAATTTATGAACCTGGAACAATAATAATAACAATGGCTTATTACGACGACAAAATTAAAATTTCTGCAAGAAGTGTCGGCAAAGCTGAAAGAAATATCCGCGAAGTATTAACCTCAGTGATAAATCAAATCGGGGGAGAAGTCGGCGGGCATGAATTCGCAGCAGGCTGTATGATAAAACAGGAAAAGGAAAAAGAATTTATTGAAGCCCTTAAAAAAAATCTTGAAATTGAATTAGTAAAGATTTAAGGAAAAAATAATTTAATAATTAATGTTTATGGTGAGAAGGAATTCTTGCTAAAATAAATATTATTATAACAAATGCAATAATTGAAATTGTTGCAATGAATATCCAAATTAAAGGGGTAATAATTAATTCATAAATTTTCATAGTTGTAAGAATACTCGTTATAGCTAATATCAAAGTAGCCATAGCCATGATAAAATTGAACCATTCCTGCATTTTTATAGATTCTTTTAAAGTAAAAATATTTTCTGAATCTGTTTCGCCCATTTAAGTAGTGATAAAATGGAATTTAAGAATCCATCGAAAGATATTTATGAAAAAGAGGTGATAACTACCTCCTTCCTTAGGGCGGGTGGGCGGGAATGCGACGTCGCTTTTTCTATATCATAACCTTTAAAACTAATCAATTTCTCTTATTTTTATGGAAGTTGGAGATATCATTTTATGCACAGTAGACAGAATTATAGGAACAACCGTATTCGTTAAAATAGATGGAACTTCAATTGAAGGAAGCATAGTAATGAGCGAAATCGCTCCTGGAAGAATAAGAAATCTGAGAGATTATGTGGTCCCGAAGAAAAAAATAGTCTGCAAAGTTTTGAGAATTTCTGAATCAGGAAATATTGATTTATCTTTGAGAAGGGTCACTCCGAAAGAAAAAAAAGAAGCAATAGAAAAAAGCGAGAGTGAAAAAAGTTACACCAGCATTTTAAAAAGCATTTTAGGAGCAGACGCAGAAAAAATAATAAAAGAAATTTTGGAAGAAAATGACCTCCCTTCATTTTTAGAAGAATCAAAATCAAATCCTGAAAAATTAGAAAAGCTCGTCGGAAAAGAAAATTCAAAAAAAATTCTTGATGTTTTAAAAACGCAGAAAAAGAAAAAGGCAACAATAAAAAAAGAAATTCATTTAACAACAATTAAGCCAAATGGAATAACTCTAATAAAAAAAGTCTTGGAAATCTTTAAAGGAATTAATGTTAAATATCTCTCTGCAGGAAGATATACTCTCGAATTGGAATCCGAGGATATGAAGATTGCAGATAAAAAAATAAGAGCAATGACAGACTCTGCAGAAAAAGAAGCAAAAAAATTAGGAATAGAATTCTCAGTTAAATAACTATATTTTTCGGGATAATTAATTTTTTAAATAACAAAATTAAATAATATTATGGCAATAAAAGAAGTAAGATATTTTAAAACATTTATTTCTCAAACAGATAAAACCGATATGTCTATGCATGGGAGTTCTACTTGGGAAGATTATCAAGAATTAAATGAGGAAGACAGGCAGATTAGAAGAGAAATAGAAAAAGCATTTAAATTTCGCTCGGATGGAGACAGATACGAAGGATTTGATGGAAAAATTTTATATCTATATAGCATAACTGAAAATTTAAGTTCTAAAGAGGATTCGGCAAATGTTGAATATCAGACTAAGATATTAATAAGAAAAGCTGGGGCAGAGAATGATATAAGTTTCCCCTCTGATTTAGAAAGATTCTTGATGAGAAAAAAATTTGAAAAATTAAAATAATATATATTTTCTAATACGATTAATCTTTTAAATGGGGGAAAATAAGGAAAAAGATGGCAGAGATTGCAACTTATATAAGAGAATTTGAAGACTATTCTGATGGATATGATGACTCCCCTTCTGAAATAAGTGTAAAAGAAGAAAAGGAAAAGGTCAGCGAATCTACTTCAGGTTTAGAAAGAACAATTAAAGTTTCTATCACTCAAAGACGGACTAATAAAGAAACCTTCGCTATTGAAGGAACAGTTTATAGAAGATGGGCTATTCTCTCTCCAAAAATTGAAGAAGGAGAATTAGATTTAGTAGAATTAAGCAAAATAGAAGATACTTTAATCGAATTAGGGTATCAGAAAGTAGGATTATAATTCAAAATAATTTTCCTTGCACTTCCCCCAACAAAGCTTTTCCATATTCTCCATCATATCCGGGTTTGACTTTTATTTTTTCTTCTCTGTTTCTTAAGATTATCTCAATAATTTTTTCATCAACATTTTTGTTTGCAAATTCTCCTTTAGAGACATTTAACAAAATATTAAATTCATTTTCAAACATTTCAATAAGTTCATTATAAACTTTCCACGCGCTTTTACTTTCCAAAGGACTTTCTAAAACCAAAGATAATAATTCATGAAGCGGGAGAAGTTTGAAAAATGGTTTTGCGTTTTCAAGTCTAAATCCTTTTTCGTGCGAAGCAAGTTGTTCAACGCGATTATCAACTCCAATTACTAAAGGCCTTTTGCATATAGGACAAATTCCATTTAATTCCTGACTCTCTTCAGGAGAACATGAAAAATTGCAATCTCTGTGCCCATCCCAGTGATATTTTCCATAAGCAGGATCTGTTTCTATTGTTCCAAAAAAACTTTTATTCCTTATCTGTTTAATTATTTCAGAATAAGAATCTGTTTTTTCAAATATTGTTGCTTCTCTTCCCAATCTGAATGGCCAAAAACTGTGTGCGTCAGAAAAACTTACTATTGCCTTCTTTTCCAATTCAGCAATTCTCCAATTCATTTCAGGATCAGAAGACATTCCTGTTTCAATTGCGTGAACATTTTCAAATTCTTCTTTAAAACACTCTTTCAAACTATCAAATCCAGACATGCTTCCAAAAATTCCAAACCACGGCGTCCAAATATGTGCAGGAATAACTTCTATATCTTTTGAAATATTCATCATCGCTTTGACAAATTCATCTCCTGGAATTTTAAAAATCGGCCTCCCATCATAATCTCTTCTTCCTTTTGTATCAAGATAAGAATTAATTTTTTCTGCAGTTTCCAAATTAGGAACCAGAATAACTAAATGAATTCTTCTTCCCTTTCCTTGAGT
Organism: Candidatus Woesearchaeota archaeon; assembly: GCA_964363345.1. Lineage (GTDB taxonomy): Archaea > Nanobdellota > Nanobdellia > Pacearchaeales > GW2011-AR1 > RBG-13-33-26. The sequence goes on from CAYIHY010000020.1 coordinate 4,663, forward strand.
GTAAATTAAAGAAATTTCTCCCGTAATAATAAAAGGAAAATCTTCATAATAGTAAAAACCATTTTTTTCTTTTAATTTTTCTGTGATTTCCTTAAACCAAAGTGGGTGAGTAAAATCTCCTGTTCCCAATAAATTTATACCTTTAATTTTTGCCCATTTGACAAGATTTTCAATTGTAATATTTATGCTGCATGCTCTTGAAAATCTTGAATGTATATGAAAATCAGCAAAAAGAAATTTGTCAAAATTTATTTTACTACTCATAAAACAAACAGATAAAATCAATTAATAAATTTTGTTAAAAAATTATTTCTTTCTTTTAAGTTTATGCTTTAGAACAATTCCGCCACCAATTATTAAAATTGCGAGAACTATAGCAACCCAAGCCCAATAGGGCAATCCCAAAAATCCAGTTAAGGCGACAGGGGTAGTTGGCGTTTGAACTTGAGCTTTGTTGGGAGCAATTGCAAAGTAACTGAAATGGTCTAATGCAACATTGTAAGTATAATAATTGCTATCTTCACTGCCAAATGTAGTGGGTAAAAGAGTCCAAACATTAGTCGATTCTTCGTATCTGTATAATGCAACTTCTTCTTTAGCCAATCCTTTTCCTGAAACCCAAGTTTTGTTAATTTGAATCGTCATTGTAGCCTTGCTTAATTTACCAGTCAAATTTTGTGTTTCAATATGTAAATACTTATATGAATCAGCCTTATCAACTAAAACTGCTGCAGGTTTAGAATCATATCTATCTACCTTAACATTCACATTTATAGCAGTTTGAGTAACCTCAATTTGAATTTGTTTTACAGTATCAGTTCCAAAATTAGACATAGTTGCAGGAGTTGAAGGAGTTATTGTGTTAAATGCTTGAGTAGTTGTTACAGGTATTGCGGGGGTACTTGCTCCGCCACCACTACTAGTCGTTCCGCCAGTACTGGTAGATGTTTGAGTAACAGTGTAAGTAGTAGATGCTGTTCCAGAATTTCCAGCCAAATCTATAAAACTACAAGTATTAGTAAATATTCCTGTTTCTCCTGTTGAAGGAGAAGAAGTAACCGAGTTTCCCGCAGTAGAATTTACTCCTGAAAGAGCATCACTTGAAGAACAGCTACAAGTAACAGTTTGACTTCTATAAACAGAAGTTGGAGTACAAGTTACAGCTCCAGTTGGGGCAGTATTATCAATTATTACATTACTAATGTTTGTACTATTTACATTACCATTTGTATCATTAACAAAAAGAGAGATATTATAAATTCCATCAGGGAATTGAGTTGTGACTAAAGTAAAATTCCAATAATTACCAGTAACGTTTGTCATAGTATAAGAAGCATTTACCCCCCCAGTATTATTATAAATGGTAATATTAACTCCAGTTACATCATATTCTCTAGCCCCTGCAGTCATATTCCCCTTATCAAAAACAGAAAGATTGATTAATTGTGAACCTGAAATGTTTGCATAAGTTAAGGGAAGATCGGATAAATTAACATTAAATGGAGCGGTTGTATCATTAACAATAATTGCGATGCTTGTTTCATTATAATTTACTGCAGTATTAATCTGAGTATTGTTATAGATAAATCTAACAGTTATGTTGTAATTTCCCGGGGTGTATGCCGTGGTGTTAAATGCTATAAAAGTATAATTGCTTGTGCCGGTGTAATTAATAATCCAGCCATTAGCAGTAGTAATCCCCGTTGTTGCATTCCAACTCAAAGTGGAACCATTAAGTGCCCTAGTAGGGGCAGTGGCATTACCATTCTGCACGAAATAAACACTAGTGCTTCCAGTAATATTTCCAGTGCTATTTGAACCAACCGCAAAAGAAAAAGCTGCAGGTAAGGTTATATTTATTCCAGTTAAATTTTGTGTGGCAGAAAGATGAGAAATACTTAAGTTAAACCGATACATTATCTGTTCATTAATTCTTACAAAGTTAGGAAGCCCATGATAAAGTCCACTATTATTCCCGGAATCATAATTAAAACTCGCATTAAATTGTCCCTCGCTTGCATTAGTAATATTAATAATCCCAATGTTAGTTCCAGCGCTTGCAAAATTAATTACAAAAACTAAAAAAATTGCTAAAGAAAAGATTAACACTAAATCAAAAATATTTTTTCTATTCATCCCTTCTTTTTTATCACCCATTTTTTGTATAGTAAACCTCTTTATTAAAACTATTAAAGATTAAAGGGTTTATAAATGTTTTTTCGCAAAACTTTTTAAATCTCCTTTTAATCAAATAAATTAAGATGGAAGAAAAAACTTTAGTTTTAATAAAGCCCGACGGAATTGTAAAAGATTTAGCAGGAAATATCTTAACTGAATTATCAGAAGCAAAATTAAAAATCGTTGCTGCAAAAATTGTAAATGTAAAAAGAGAACTCGCTGAAAAGCATTATTCTGATTTAAAAAAGGGGTTGATAAAAAAATTCGGAGAAGAAAAAGGAAATGCGATTTTTGAAAGCACCCTTGAATACATTCAGGGAAAATTTCATACCGACCGCGTTTTCGCTTTAGTTTACAAAGGAGAAGATGCAGTTCAAAAAATAAGAAATCTTGCAGGAGAAACAAATCCTGAAAAAGCAAATCCACTTTCAATCAGGGGAAAATATGGAAGAATACATTCTGAAACAAAAGTTTTTGAAAATGTAATTCACTGCTCAGACAGCGCAGAAAATGCAAATAGGGAAATTGAATTATGGTTTAAGAAAAACGAAATCGCTGAATAATTATTTTTCTAATAAATTTTTTAATCCGCTTTTCTGTGGATACCATAAACATTTTTCGTAATTTTCTGAATCACATTTGAAATAATCTTGCTCTTCTCCAAACTCTCCTAACTCTCTCCCTCTTAAAGAAGATTCACAATGATAATCTCCTGTTGGAACCCTAGTTAAATCTTCTCCGAGAAATTTTACAAGAGGGCAATTTTTATCACTCATTTTTATTAGCCACTTTATTTTCTAATTCATTTTCTTTCAAATTTCTTTCCCTTAAGTACGCGAAACAAGTTTCATAGTCCTCATTAGTACATACAAGAGCACCATCCACGCCTCTTGGTCGGTTAGAAGAAGCTATACAAAGATAATTCTCCCATTAATGCAATCATCACCAGCCCACCAATTATATGGGCAATTTCCATGTGCCATTTTTTATTTTTTAATTAAACTTCGTCTGTTATTCCCTTCCAAGCCACTTCTGTGGTTGGCAAAATGAATTTCCTATTCATTTTATTATGCCTCGTCTGTTATTCCCTTTTCAGCGACGTAGAAAATTGCTTCGTTATCCGGCAAATCAGGGCTATCGATTAATTTTGCAACTCTGCTTCCCTGTTTTCCTCTTCTCAAATATAGTCTGTAAGTTGATGCGTGTCCGACGATATTTCCTCCGACTGCTTGTGTTGGATCTCCAAACATTTGTGCAGGATTCGCCATTACTTGATTGGTAACATAAACCGCAAGGTTGTAAGTTTCTGCGATTTTCATTAAGTTATGCAAATATTTATTCAATTTCTGTTGTCTGTCTGCTAATTCTCCTCTTCCAGAATATTCTGCTCTGAAGTGTGCAGTCAAAGAATCAATAATCAAAAGTTTTATCGGCTCTCCGTTTTTGATTAATTCAGAAATTTTTTCTAATAATAAAATCTGATGATCTGCGTTGAATGCGCGTGCAACTAAAATATTTTTCAAAACTTTTTCAGCATTTGCCCCAAGTCCCTCTGCAATTTGTTTTATTCTTAAAGGTCTGAATGTTCCTTCAGTATCAATAAAAACAGTTTTCCCATTTGCTCCTCCACTCTCAATTGGAAGTTGAGTTCTAACGGCAAGTGTAGAACCTAATTGTGTTTTCCCGCTTCCAAATGCACCGAAAGCTTCTGTAATTGCTCTGCTTTGAATTCCTCTTCCCCCCAGAAGTGTATCCAACTCTTTACTCCCTGTAGTAATATAAGAAACGCTTGCTCTCTTCTCAGCAAATTCCATTCCGTCAACAAATCCTAAGTCGAGCATTTTTCTTGAAGCTTGAATCGCTTTTCTTGCAACACCTTCGCCAACGCCGGCAGTATTAGCAAGTGAAGCGGGACTCATAACTGCTAAAGACATTAAATCAAAAATTCCTGCAGCTTCCAATTTAGCCGCAACAGCAGGCCCGATTCCAGGCAAATCAGTTAATTGAGGTTCCTCACCTTCTTTTAATTTTTTTACTTCTTCAACTTCTTCTTCATCACCATCGTCTTTAATTTTCTTAACCATAAAAAATTTAATCGTGCTCGGTTTATAAATATTGTTCAACTATTAGATATATCTTGCAGAATACTAAAAGGATATAAAGAAAAATTTAAATTTTTATTTTGGGAATAAAAAAATTTTCAAATTCCTCCGAATTATTTTTGTAAGAAAATAAGAGCAGAACTTGAAAAATATTCTAATTAGGCTTCAAGTTCTTTAATCAATAAATCAGGATTAATTTCCTCAACTTTATCGATTATAAATTCCGGAGTGTTGAAAACTTTATTGTTTCTTACGGTTCCGTGAAAAATCATTTCTTTTCCCAATAAATTTTCTCTTTGAATTATTAATTGAGCGGCATCTTCCAGGTTAGTTAATCCTATCGGTGCGAGATTATCTTGGAATGCAACAGTTTTTATTGTTTCTGTTCCGTCATCAAGAACAACATTAAGCAGGGCTCTTTTCTCGGCAGCAACTTTTCCGTGTTCTGCGCAGATAAATCCATCTCCTTCTTGAACTGCTTTTTTCTTGCATGAGGGACAAACATAAAAAAATCTCGGCTCAAAAGACTGAACAATAAATGCTCTCACTTTTGCGTTATCAGAATTATTTAATTCTGCGATTTTTTTCTCTCTGAATATTCTTCCTGCTTTAACATCTCCCATTTCCTGATTAGAAAGTTTCAATTCTGAAAAACTTCCCAAATGAATTTCATTTTCTCTCATGCTTCCATTCAAAATTTCTATGATGCTTCCCTCTTCAATTTTCCCGTTTTCAAGAAGTGCAATTGCATTTGTGTCCCACAAAACCACTTTTATATTAGAAGTCTCATCTGCAACAAACATATTCGCAACCTTTCCGGCCTCTCCAGTTTTGGTTTTGAAAGTTCTTGTTGGAAAAATATTCACCACCTTTCCTATAACATGAACTTTTCTCATTCCTGGAAGAAGTTCTTCAATCTTAAGTTTCTCATTATCAAAAGAAATTCCAAGTTCAGCAGCAACAACCTGCGCCGCGCCTTCTTTACTTATCAGTCCAGAAAGTTTCGCTCTCTTAGCTTCTATTTTCCTCTCTATTTCCTCTTTGCTAATTTTAGAAATATTTGAAATTTTTTCAATTATTCTGTCGTAATTATCTGGCATATCTCAAAAAACAAAACGACGTTTTTAAGTATTTTCATAAAAAATAGAAACTATTATAAACTAAAAAAAGCCCCCTAATTTATGGGAATAGCAGCAGTAAAGATCAAAATTCTACCTACATCTCCTGAGGTAGATTTAGAAGAACTGAAGACTACAATTTGTTCTATGATTGAAGAAAAAGGCGGGAAAAACTGCAAAATTGACCAGGAGCCGATTGCATTCGGATTAGAAGCACTGATTGCATTTTTTGCATGGCCCGAAGAATTAGAGCTTGAAAGTCTTGAACAGGAAATAAACGCTCTTGAAAAAGTAAGTTCTGTGCAGGTCGTCGATATGAGAAGGGCTTTTGGATAATTATAAAAATTCATTCTAATTAGTTCTAACATGCTTTCCGAACAAGAAACAGAAGAAATAAAACAGAAATTAATTTCGCATGTAGAATCAACTTTTCCTGCAGACCAGATTGCAACAGCAAGACAGCAGATTGAATCAATGAATCCTTCAGAACTTGAAACTTTTTTAGAAAAAAATAATATTCCTAAAGAGGAAGATTCTAATTCAGGATGCGTTTTCTGCTCAATTGTTTCTGGGAAAATAAAATCAGTAAAGTTAGATGAAAATGAAAAAACTGTCGCAGTTCTTGAAATAAACCCAATCTCAAAGGGGCATGCTTTGATAATTCCGAAAAATCACGACGAAGAAGCAGGAAAAGAAGCGCTCGCTCTTGCAGAAAAAATTTCCAAAACAATAAAGAAAAAACTGAAGCCAAAAGAAGTTAAAATTTCAAACTCAAAATTGTTCGGACATAATTTAATTAATGTTCTCCCGATTTATTCAAATGAAACTTTTAATTCTGAAAGAGAAAAATCCTCTGTTGAAAATTTGGAAAGAATAAAAGAAGAAATTGAGAAACAGCCGGCAAAAAGAGAAAAGAAACCGAAAATAGAAAAAATAAAAGAATCCTTATGGCTTCCAAAAAGGATCCCATAAATTTGTTTTCAAAATCGCAAGAATAATAAAAATAATAAAGCTGATTAAAAAATTAGGAGAGAAAGGAATTCCCTGTCTTATTTTAACTTTCTTCATTTTCTTTTTTATTTTCTTGATCTCCTCGGGTGAAAGTCCGTCCCAGCTTGCTTTGATTGTATTTTTACCAATTTTCAAATCAGAATAAAGCCAGTCTCCTTCTCTAAGATGGAGAGAATGAATTTCTCTGACCATGCACGATTCATCTATCGCTTTAGAATACAAATATAAAAAATAAGTGAATACAAAAAAGATTCCAGCAAATAAAAAGACAACCTTAATAAAACTTGCAAGCAGGAATAGAATGCCGACAGAAAAAATTATTGCAGAAACTTTTTTATTTTTTTTCATAAGCATTAAAAATTCTTTTTTGAATGCCTTAAAATTTTTTATGCAGAGAATAGTGCTTGAAACAAGGATATAAGCAAATCCTGCAAATAAGAAAATTAAAAGAAAGTTGAAAAATAATTGCAGATTAGAAAAAAAATCTGAATAAAAAGGCAGAACTGCGCCTAAAGCGATCATGAGTTTAGCGTCGCCTCCTGCAAATACTTTTCCGTAATAAAATAAATTGCCGAGAGCAAAAAAAATCCCAAGCCCGATTAATCCTTGATAGAAAAAAGAAAAATCTCCGCTATTAAATAAAGAATAAAAAAATCTGAATCCAAGGGCAAAAATTATTAGTGAAAAACTAATCCAATTTGCAATTTCCCTGGTTTTCAAATCCTGAAAAACTGCAAAGATAATAAAAATTAAAGCCAGTACCCATAAGAAAATTATTTCCATCATAAAGATTAATACAAATTCAAATTTATAAAACTATTTTTGAGAAACATTTGCACTTCGTAATTTTCCGCCGATTTGATAAGGATGTTTTTTTCTTTCTCGCTTCTTTTCTTTTTTCTTATTTCGTTTTTGAGAATAATCGTAATCCATTATGTAAAAATTCCTGTTTTAGATTTAGGGCAAATTTCCTGTTTGCTCATTAGACAAAATCTCCTAATTTTGGCTCCGTAGATTCCCTATCGAGGACATTGAAAAATTTCCTATTTTTCATATTTTATCTTATTTAGAAAAAATTATTTAATAAATTTAAGGAATTGTTGCAGCAGGGCACAAATCAGGGCACTTTCCAATATTGTATTTCAAATAATTTGTATCAGTTGAAAAAAAGTTACATGTATTTGTAACATCGTTCTGTTTTTTATTATCTGCTGTGGGAGGCAAGTCTGTAGCAATTAATTTTCTTTGAAGACCGCAGAATCCATAAGTATCACTGGTAGTACATACTGCCTGACATTGATTCGCAATTGTATCAACATTAGTTGAAGAAAGCCATGGGACAACTTTTCCCCACCCAACTGTAAAACCAATAACCAAAATAACAAGAACTGCAATTCCTAAAATAATTAAAATAATCGTACTCGTGCTTAACTCTTGACCACGGTTATTTTCAGGAAAAAATTTATTTCTTTCACCTCTTTTTTTGAACATACATTAAGTAGGATTGTTTTATTTAAAAATGTTTTTATGGTTTGATATTGTAAAAATATAATCACCTAAGTCTTTGCAATAAATTCTATGAGTTCCA
>CAYIHY010000021.1:0-12349 GCA_964363345.1 Candidatus Woesearchaeota archaeon
TTTGATATTTGTGTAAGGAGGGCGGTTTAGTGCGGATTTGTACTAATCACCTAATCTTAAAGATAAAATTGGCCGGGTAAGTAACGAGGAGACAAGAGGAATTTCTCTTGATGCGGGATTTGAAGTGGGAGCGAGTTATGTAAGTGGGAGAGATAGTTTTAATATGAGGTTATATGAAGAAATGGGAGGAACAAACCCCCTTTCTTGTGCTACTGGTTTAATAGGGGGAATATTATATGCTTCAAATAATCTTCCCTGGATTGTGCCGATTATTCCTAGTGTTTCTCTTTCAATGGAGTCGAAAATAGGAGAATTTTCTTCTCGTGAGAAAGACACTTTTCCTTTGAGGATGTTTGCTGAATATGCTGGAGGATTAAGATATCTTTTGGACAGGAAGGAATTATCTTTTAACCATGAAGGAAGAATAGGATTTAGAGTAGGAAGTGCTCTTGGGAACCAATTGGAATTTTATGCAGGGATGGGAATTAATCAACATTTTGGTAATTCTCATACTTCTGGGAAAGATGTTTATCTAACTTTTATGGGGGGGAGACGTATTTCCCTTCTACCCTAAACTAAGTTTTAAAATTTATATCTTCCCCTCTTTTCTACTACAGTTAATCTTTCAAGAACTTTTTTAGATTCTTTGTAATTCTCATAACCCTTTTTTATTTCACTAAATAAAATTTCCCAATTTTTGAAATGCTTTGCTTCCAAAGCTTGTTTCAGCAAATGCAAATCAACTGCTTTGTCTTCTATTTTTGGAGAGATATATCCCAGCCCGAAATCGATAAAGAATATTTTAAAATTTTTAATCTTCTCTCCCCTGCCCACCCGCCCCCGAGGAAATTTTTTGTAAAAATTATCTTCATTTAAAATCATATTGCTTGTTGTTAAATCGCCGTGAATTATATCTGCATTGTGAAGTTTTGAAATTTCTTCTCCGACTATCTTGCAGATTTCTTTTTGTTTTTTTAATGGAAGAGAATCTAACATTTGAGAAAGTTTTTCCCCTTCAATGAAAGGCATTTTTATTTTATCAAATTCTTCAAGTGGAAATGGATTTGGGGCGTTGATTATTTTGCAGGCTTTTTCAAGAAGTTTTTTTTCTGATTTTGTTCTTTGCTTTCTTATTTTTTCATCAATTTCTTTTAAACGGTAAGATTTCGAAATGCGGTCTTTTATGATAATATTATCTGATAAAGTTATTTTTGCTTCTGCGCCTTGCGCAATAATCTTATTCGACATATTTATTCTTAAGCAATAATCTTTATATAGATTAAGATGGATTTTATTTTATGCATCTGGGAAAATTAATTGCTCCACTAGCACTTGGACTTTCTTTATTAGTTCATCCAATTAAAGCAGAGGACCCCAAATATTTTATAGGGGCTCAATTTTGCAGTTATTCCTGGTCTTCAACTAATCTGGCAAAATATATCATAGATAGTCCAATGATAAAGGTTGGATTTGGGACAAATTTTAATTCTAATCTTGAAGGTAAATTTTCTGCAGGATATATGTTAAGCAAAAAGACTTTTTCAATTGGCGGAGGAGTGTCAGAAACAATAGATCTCAAAGCATTTTATTTAGAGGCAATTGCGGATTATTCCATTCCTATTTTTAAAGGAGGAAAAGCTTATTTTGGTGCGGGCATTTCTGCTTTGACTGTGGATAATAAAATAACTGCAAGCAACGGACAAGAAGCGAGCGAGAAAGATTCGTCTTTTGGAATCCCATTAAATATTGGATATACTGTTTCCCTAAATAATAAAGTAGATTTAGATTTGAACTATGGGATTAATTTAAATCCTTTTGAAGGGCCTGATTTTTCAGGGTCTTTTGTTAACCTTGGAATTAGGTTCAATTTTTAAGATTTTTTAAGTTCTTTTTTCATTTCAAAAAGAATATCGCTTCCTCTTTTTTCCAAAATCATCAACATTCTTTTTAATTGTCCCACCAAAACTTCTTTCTCTTTTTCATTTATTTTTTCCAAAGAAGAAAGTCTATTAAAAATATCTTTTTCAATTTTTACAAAATTAATTATTCTTCTTGATATTTTTGTTACATCAAAATAAAGCGGGCTTGACATCATAAGAAAATTTTTTCTTTCTTTTTTCATTTCCTCAACAACTTTTTTAATCATTTTATTATCTTCTGAAGATTCCAGTTTTCTAATCTGCTGTTTATACAACTTTGAATTTTTTTCAATAGTATCAAGAATTTTTTCAAAGTAATCAAGTTTTCTTTTGAAGATTAAATCTTTTTTGCTGTATCTTGTTGTAAGCTGGTGATTTATCAATGGACCGATAGAGGCTCCAATAAGAACTCCGACTATCCCTGAAAGTGTTGGGATTAATTGTGAAAGTGTTTCTGTCATAAAAGAATTTGAGGAAGAGGATTTTTAAGAGTTGCGGAGGGGGAAAATGCAAAAATTTCTCCGAAATTTTTGATATGGATGAAAATTTTACCAGACTTCGTTAAGGTAAAATTTTAGGGGGGAAGAAGTTATAAAGATAATTTCCCCAATTTTCTTATTAATTTTTCAACTATTTCTTTTAACTGTTCTTCTAAATCTTTTGTCTTGTCTAATTCTATTCCCCCGTACTTCTTTGTTTCATCAAACATTCCCAAAGGGGCGTCAGAAAACCAAATTGGAATTACTGCTTTTTCACCAAATCTTTCTTTAAATTGTTCGGATTCAAATTTAGTCCATATTTTTTTGGGATAATCTTTACTTAATAAAACAATTACAAATTCTGCCTCTGATTTATAAATTGGTCCAAGATACTCTTCAACATCTTCCGCGAGAATTTCAATTTCTTCATTTTTATCATAAAATACCTAAACTTCTTCTTCTTGAAATAATTCAAATAACCTCTTAGCAATACCTCCTCTTCTCCTGCAAAGGAAAGCGCGAAATCATATTTTGATTTGAATTCGTTTCTTATAAATCCAATTTGGTCTGAAAATTTTTTCCATAATAAATTTTTTAAATAAAATAAAAATTTTGGATCTTCAATCGCCAAAATCTTTGAATTTTCTTCATAATGTATAACCTTTGCTATTTCATTATTCTCTTTAATTAATCTCGATAAGAACCCTTTTTCAGTTACTTGAATTATACTCCCCTTATATTCGGGGTGTTTAGATATGGCATCTTCTATCTGAATGGACCAATCATTATTTTGAGAAAGCCAATATAATAGATGAAGATATGGGGCTTCTTCCCCCTCTTTTCATTTTTGTGCCTATCGCAAATGCCCTAGCAGTGGAATAAAATGCTCTACTTAATTCCTCAGTAACTCTTTGTTTTATTACCTCTATCCCCGTAGAAATTATTTTTTTCTCTTCTTGCTCTTCAGTTACTTCACTGTACACGCATGCTTTATGACATAATAGTTGAGCAAGATGGAAACTTCCTTGAGATAATTCAATTATCTCGTTTTTTGATTTTATAGATATATTCAGAGCTTGTTCTCCCAATTTAATTAATTCTTCTATTTTTTCTGGAGGATTTTTTTCAAATCTTATTGTGTCTATTCTATTGTTTAAATCTTGAGCAAATTTTACTAACGAATCTCCCGCCTTATTTATTCCAACAATTATTAATTTACTATTCTTTTCTTCATTATCTGCTAAAACTTTCATCAAATCGGCTAATTTCTTTTTAATTGACTCTTCTAAAATATGAAAGTCATCTACTATAATTATTCCTATTTGAGTTTTCTTTTCAGATAACTCTTTTATCTTTTCAACTTCTTCTGCCTTTCGAGCAGATAAAATCTGATATCCAGTTATTTTTAATTCTTCTATAACTTTTTTTATTCCTACTGTTTTGCCGATTCCCGAGGGGCCTTCAACTACTATCCCTCTCCCCGGAGTTCGTAATGCGACCAATAATTCTGTGAATTGGATAGGTTTTACAAAAGTATAAGTTGGCATGCCCGATGTTTTGAAAACGTCTTCCACTTCTTTTTTATTATCTCTCATACTCTTTTTCACTTAACTTTTATTTAAAAGAATTATGGTTCTAAAATCTCATCTTTTTTCCGAACTTCTTTGCAAACTTCATCATTTGCTTTTGACTCATACCTTGCGACATATCCATTCCTGCTCCGCCAGATTTGACGACGTCATTTAGCAATTTATATTGCTTAAGCAAAGAACGAACATCACTCGTCGGAACTCCTGCACCTTTCGCTATTCTCGCCATTCTTGAAGTTTGTTTTTCCAGCAACTCTGGATTTTCTTTTTCTTCTTTTGTCATTGACTTAACAATATGTTCCCATCTCGCAACTTTTGCTTCTTGATTTTCCAAAACTCCTTCTGGAATCTTCGCATCAATATTTGAAAGCCCAGGAATCATTGATTTTATTTTTTCAAATCCTCCTAATTGGGACATTGATTTAACCTGCTCAATAACATCATCAAGAGTTAATTTCCCCTCTTCAAGATTTTTCTGAATTTTCTTTTGATTTTTTTCTTCTGTAACTGATTTTATTTTTTCCATCAACGTTTCCAAATCGCCCATTCCTAAAAGTCTAGATAAGAAAGATTTTGGATTGAATTCTTCGATATCATTTATTTTTTCTCCTGTTGTAATAAAATAAACTGGCGCTTTTGTTTCTGCGCAGGCAGTAAGTGCTCCTCCTCCTTTCGCTGTTGAATCCATTCTTGTAATTATAACTCCTGAAACATCAACTGCATCTTTGAACTGACTCGCCTGAGTTTTTGCTGCCTGTCCGATATCTGCAGGAATAATTAAAATAGAATTTGTCGGCTTTGCTTCTTTGGTAATAGCTTTTATTTCTTTAATCAATTCATCATCTAATGTGTGCCTTCCTGCTGTGTCAATCAAAACCAAATCATAATCTTTCAACTGCTTTTCATATTTTTTCCAAAGTTTAACCGCATTTTTTTCAGAAGGGTCAACGAAATAATTTAATTTATTTTTTTCCGCGAGCTGCTGCAATTGTTCTGACGCTGCGGGACGATGAACATCCAGCCCAATCATTGCAACTTTGAAACCGCGCTTTGCATAATAATTTCCGAGCTTTGCAGTTGTAGTTGTTTTTCCGCTACCATACAAACCAAGAAGTAAAATAACATTATGCTTTTCTGTTAATTTTAACTGCTTATATTCCCCGAGAATTCCTAAAAGCTCATCATGCAGGAGTTTGATTAAATGCTCTTTTTTTTCTATTCCTTTAACTCTTTTATCAAGCGCTGATTTTTTTATTTTGTCTGATAATTCTTTTACCAATGCAACATTAACATCGGCTTCAATTAATGCCCTCTGCAAATCGCGAACTATTGAATCGACTAAATCCTTGTCAAGAAAAATAGCATTCGCTATCTTGTCTGTTGCTTTTCTGATAACTTCGCCTAGTTTTTCAAGCATGTTTTATGAAGGAAAGAATGAGTTAATAAATTTGCGGTTTTAGTCATTTGTATTTTTCTTCAACTTCTTCAATAAATTCGTTTAATGTTCCATCACGGATTTTTTCTTTTGCTTTTTCTATAAGTTTTGTCAGGAAATATAGATTATGATATGTTGCAAGATTTTTTCCTGTTGGTTCTTCATTAATTAACTGATATCTTAAAAATGCTTTTGAATAATTTTTGCAAACAAAACAATCGCAGTTTTCATCTATTGGAGATTTGTCAAATTTGTATTTTTCATTTGTTATTTTTAAATTTCCGTTTGAAGTAAAAAGAGTTCCGTGCCTCGCACTTTGAGTTGGCATTCTTGAATCAAATATATCTACCCCGAGAGCAATTCCTCTTAAGATTTCAACAGGAGTTCCTATCCCCATTAAATAAATTGGCTTGGTTTCAGGAATGATTTTTTTTGCTAATTTTACTATATTAAATTCTTCTTCTATTGTTTCTCCTAACCCAAAACCTCCTATAGAATATCCATCGAAATCTAATTCCAATGTATCACGAACTGATTTTTCTCTTAGTTCTTCAAAAATTCCCCCCTGATTTATTCCAAATAACAATTGTCTTTTTCCTTTCGGAACATTTTTCCATAATTTATCATGGTGAATCTTGCATCTTTTTGCCCACAAGGAAGTTTTTTCAACTGCTTCTTCAATTTCTTTTTTTGAATGTTCATACATAGGCATTGAATCCAAACACATTGCAACGTCGCTGTTTATGTCTGCTTGGATTTCCATATCTTTTTCCGGGGTTATGAATAATTTTTCCCCGTTGATTGGATTTCTGAAATGAATTCCTTCGTTTGTTGATTTTATGTAAATTCTTTTTGAATACATTTGGAATCCTCCGCAATCAGTGAAGTTAATCCCCTTGAAATTCATGAACTTTCCAATTCCCCCAAATTTTTTTATTATTTCAGAGCCATCTCTTAAGTAAAGAATAAATGCATTTGAGATAACTGCCTGAGCTTTCATTTTTTCTATTTCTTGGGTTGTAAGTCCTTTTGTAACCCCTCGTGTTGCAACAGGCATGAAGAATGGAGTTTCAGCTTTTCCGCTTTTTGTTTTTAGAATTCCAATTCTTGCATTTGTATTTTTATCTTTGTGGGAAATTGTGAAACAGGATGACATATAGAAAAATGGCGAAATGAGGATATTTAAATTATTCCCGCCACATTAAAAAGAGAAATAAATATTGTTCTGGCAAATTATTTTCTTTCCCGTCCACCCGCCCGAGAGGAAATTTGGTATCACCTCTTTTTTGTAATAATATTTAAAAGAAAAAGAATTCTTTATTTGTTATGAATAAAAAAGGGAAATCTGGATTGAACACTATTTATTTAATCGTAGGGATAATTGTGGGGATTATAGCAATTATAACTTTTTTTCTTGTTTGGGTTCTTCCTAATCTCGGTAAAGTTGTTAGTAATTCCAATGACCCATTTCAAATTTTAGTTTCTCCAACTTCTATTAATGAAGGACAATATGATAAGATTCCATTTACTATCACAATAATTCCCGATTCTAATTTAAATATAACCTCTTTTGAACTTCAGAGAAAAAATTTAATTGTAGAAAGATTAAATAAAAATTCTCAAACTTCTGTTTCTCAAGGGTTCTGTTTAACTACCAAATATTATTCTAGTTTAGAATGTGGTTATGAGTCTCTTTTTAATTGTCCTCCTTCTAGTTGGGATAATGATTGTAATAAAAGATATGAAGCTTCTGTCGCTTTAGCAGGATGCCCCAATTGTTTTTATGGAAGTTCTTTTCCATACCAAATAACATTTAATATAATTTATTCAGAAGGCGGAATGAAAAAGACATTTACTAAACAAATACAAATCCCTATTATTGATTAGTTATAATCCCAATTTCTCAATGAACTTTTCTTTGCTAAATGGTTCTATCTTTTCATATTCCTGTCCTGTGCCGAGATAGAAAATCGGTTTTTTTGTTACATAGCCGACACTGAGTGCTGTTCCGCCTTTTTCATCAATATCTGCTTTTGTCAAGACAATTCCATCAATTCCAATTGCTTCATCAAAACTTCTTACTTGTTCAATTGCATCGTTTCCAGTTATGCTTTCTCCGACAAAAATCTTTTTATCTGGCTTGCAGACTTTCACAATTTTTTCCATTTCTCTTAAAAGATTTTTTTGTGTGTGCATTCTTCCTGCTGTGTCAATTAAAACGCAGTTAATTGAATTCTTTTTTGCATATTGCACTGCATCAAATCCTACTGCTGCGGGGTCTGCTCCGTAATCATGAGCAATTACTTTAACGCCGATTTTTTCTCCGTGAGTTTTTATCTGTTCAATTGATGCTGCTCTGAAAGTATCTCCTGCTGCGATGACACAAGAAATTTTTTTACTTTTCAAATGCTCTGCAATTTTTGCGATTGTTGTTGTCTTTCCGCTCCCATTTATTCCGCAGAATAAAATAATATAAGGCTCCTTTTTTTCTCCAAGCAAATTTTTTTCTTTAATTTCTTCAATCAAGTCAGGCGGTGAAATTAAAATTTCCCTAATAATATCTCCGAAAGAAGATTTAATCTCTGATTCTATTTCTTTTTTCAAAAGTTCTTTCCCCACTATTTTTTCTTTTAATTCTTTAACCATTTTTTCAGCAACTTCTAATGCAACATTATTCTCAAGAAGCAGAGTTTCCAATTCCTCACTATAAACATCAAATTCTTTTTCAGAAATCTTTACCTTGGAAATCTTCTCACCAAACTTCTGGAAAATATTTTTTACTTCCTCTTCAGGCTCTTCCTCTTCAACTACCTTGATTTTCTCTTTATCTTTTTTCTTTTCTTCTTTTTTCTGTTTTGTTTCTTCTTTCTTTTTAGTTTTCTTTTCTGCTTTCAGCTCTTTTTTTACTTTTTTTTCAATTTCCTTTTCTTCTTTTTCAGTTTCTTCTGAACCTTTAACTAAATTTTTTGTCCAATCTTTTAGTTTTTCCCTTAATTTTCCAAACATAAATATGGAAGATAAGGAGAATTTATATGGTTTTCTGGGGAGATATAAATTTTTATAAAGAAGTTTATCCTTTGAAAAATATGAAAAGAGGACTATTAGAATGAAGGGGATTTTGGTAATTGTTGATGGAATGGGGGATTTGCCTAACTCTCAACTTAGAGAAAAGACGCCTCTTGAGGTTGCTCACATGCCCAATGCGAATTTTTTGGCCAGCAGGGGAGAATTGGGATATATGTATCCTGTGAAACCGGGTTTTATTCCCGAATCTGACGAGTCTATTGTTTCTATTTTTGGCAATGAATTAATTTCCAGCACAAGAGGACAGCTTGAGGCAAGAGGAACAGACGTTAAATTAGTAAGAGGAGATTTAGCTTGGAGAGCTAATTTTGCAACTATTGATTCTTTGAAGGGTGGAAATATTATAGACAGACGGGCAGGAAGAACCTTGAGCACTTCTGAAGCAGAGGCACTGGCTAAAGCACTGAATAAAAATATAAAACTTTCAGCCCCATTTATTTTCAAACCTACAATCGGGCATAGGGGGGCTTTGGTTTTTAAGGGGGGATTTTCAGATAATATTTCGGGAAATGATAATGTTTATTCAATGGGGAAGACAACTATCTCGGGGAAAATAAATTTGTGCAGGCCCCTTGATGAAGAGGATAATTCACAATACACTGCAAATGTTGTTAACGAATTTTTGGAAAAATCTTTTGAAGTTTTAAATCATCATCCAATAAATGAGGAGAGGAGAAGAAAGGGATTACTTCCTGCAAATTATATTTTGGTTCGGGGCGGTGGAATTGAATCTCCTAAATTAAAGCAATATAAAAAATGGGTTTCTGCAGCTTACATGCCTTTGGAAATTGGTTTTTCGAGAACTGCGGGAATGAAAACTTTTTCTTTTGATTATCCTAAATTGAAAAAAATTGATGTTTATGCCAATCTCTATGAAGGACTTGCGAAAGCGTGCAAATTTTCTATTTGGGTTTTGAGAAAGAACAGAAAAAAAGCAGATTACGCTTACATTCATATTAAAGAAACAGATTTGCCTGGCCACGACGGGAAACCCTTTGAAAAAAAAGAAATGCTCGAGTATATTGATAAGACTCTTTTTAATTTTCTTAGAAAATTTTGTCCCCCCAACAAAATAAAAGTTGTAATAACTGCTGATCATGCGACTCCGTGCAAACTTAAATCTCATTCAGCTGATCCGGTTCCTGTTCTTTTTTATAATGGTTCAATTCCAAAAGAGAGAAAGTTCAATGAAATTGAAGCAAGAAAAGGAACTCTTGGAAGAATTAATGGAAAGGAACTTTTGGTCAAAGTTGGATTTAATAAATAAAAATAAAAAAATAAAATTAAATAAGTATTTTATTATTAATCCTGATTATATTTTTCAAATACTCTGGTTAAATCTTTAACAGAAACCTCTTCTCCACTTTGATATTCTACTCTCGGAAAATTTTTGATATGTACATTAAGATGTGAGGGTTCATCTGGTCTTATTATCATATCATTCTCTTTTAATATTTCATATGTTAAATCTTCCTGTTCTCTACTGGAGATAACTCTATCTCTATTCTGATCTGCATATTTATGCACTACCTCATTATGGGTTCTTTCAAATTTCTGCTCCTCCACTTTGGAACTCATGCCCCAAATTCCAATTCCTATCATAGCCGCAACAAGAGACCATCCAACAATTCCAAACCCTATCATAGCTCTGTTAGAGACTTCAGCTTCTGGGGGGGCTGAAACTATTTCGTTATATCGTCTGTCGAATTCTTCTTTACTCATTTTACAATATCCTCCTTTCATTTCTATAATTATTATTGAACTTTTTCATTATTTTGCCAAGCACCCCCCCCTTAAAAATCTTACTAAGTGTAACTACTATAAAATTAATCTGACTTTGAATCTTTAATAAATGATATTTTATCATACGGAAATTGTTAAAAATGGACAATATGTTTTATTTTAATGATAACTTACAATGATATCTATGAAGCGTCGCGAAAAGAAAGATATGCTGAACAATTGCAGCCTCTGCCGAAAAATTTTGTGAGCGAAGTTGCTTCTTATCTTAAAGAGAAAAGAGAAATTGCTTCAAAAGATAATGATGTTTTTTCTGATGTTATTGTCAAGACAAAGAAACAACTTGAGAATGCGATAACTCTTTTTAAGGAATTAATTTTAAGAAGAAAAAAGAAAATTCTGAATTTAGTCTTGGTTGCATCTGAGACCGGGATTTCAAAACAGGATTTTGAGAATATGCTTTCTTTTGAGAAAACTTTATTTGAAGAGTTTATGAAATCAATTGATGCTTCTGAAAAAATTTTAAATGATTCTCTTAATGGGAATAAAGAAGAAGAACAGAAAAATGAACTTGTTGTTTTTAGAGAAAATGCCGACGAGTTTATAGGATTGGATGGCGGGAAAATGGGGCCGTATGAAAAAGGACAGATTGCTAATCTTCCAAAAGAGATTACAAAAATTTTAATTGAATCTGGAAAATGCGAGTTAGTAGAAGGAGATTAGTTATTTTGAAAGACAATATTCTTTAAAAATAGTAATTTGATTAAATTTTTATGGTATTAAGATATGGAATAAAAGATTGTGATCATCAATTGAGATATAGAAGTGATGGTTGGGAAGAAGAATGTGTTCCTGCTATTTGTATTAAATGTGGGGCTTTCGGTTGTGGCTGTGATGCTGAAAAAGCAGGAGTTTCAAAAGAAGTTTTTTTCAAAGAGGATTATACTTCTGTTTCAAATCCTAACGGAAAATGGGAAAATCCTTATGTTCGAGCAAAAAAAGAAGTTGAAGCAAAAGGACTTGCAAAACTAGTTCAATAAATTTATTTCTTATAATAAGATTCTATATTATTTTTTATATTTTATCGACTGAATAAAAAGGATTAGCCAAAAAGTTCCGCCGATAAGTCCTGTTATTGCTATAAGATAAAGATGAAGATTAAAATAAATAAATGCACTGATATATATTCCGATAAAAGTAATTAGAGAAGTAGAACAAGCAACTGTTTTTCTTTTTGCTTTAAATCCGTAAATTATCTGCGCGACTAACGCGATATTAAGTATTACCGAGATAATTGCTATTGTTATATCCTGCCACATAGGATGAGAAAATTAATTTGGTTTATAATTATTGTGCGAAAATAAAAATAAGAAAATTCTTGCTTCGCAATGGAGAACACATAATCGGTTTTCTTTCATATGTTTTCCCCCCGAATTTCTTGCTTCGCAAATTAACTGGAATTTTTCCTGCTTTACAGACAAGGAAAAATTTCTTTTTTTGGATAAGTTAATGTGTAGAAAATTTTTGGCTGGCTTAATGATATTTTGTTAAAAAGAGGTGATAGAAAAATAATTCCTAAAATTTATTCCATAGAATTACTAAGTCCAAATCCTGAGCTCAAAATCAAGGATTTTGGCTGGCTGTCTTTTCTCACTTCGTTTAAGCCTGGACTCAAAATAGGAAATTTGGTCTCAATCTTTCTCGCTACGCTCGAAAGCCTGATGGAAAATTCTATTAAAATTTTCCTTGCCGTCTTTTTTCTCACCAGGTTCGAAATAAGCCTGTAGAGGGATTTGGACCCCCGACCCCCTGCTTACAGGGCAGGTGCTCTACCACTGAGCTATACAGGCATTTAATCTATAGCGAATTAATGCATTTTAAGCATTTCTACCATCATAGTTTCTTTTCTAAAGAAACCTGTGAGCTATACAGGCCTAATTAGTTAGAGAAAAAATAGGTTTAAAAGATTTCTTATTTGACTAATTTTGTGTTTAAAAAACCTAATAATTGATTTCTTGTTTTGAAAAAAGTTCCGACTGCACTATAATAATTTTTGGTGATTGTTACATTTTAGCACCAAAAAGGCTTAAAAATTAGCTAAAC
>CAYIHY010000022.1:0-11592 GCA_964363345.1 Candidatus Woesearchaeota archaeon
AAGTGCAAAGATGATTTAGTATATAAACGTGACGCTTATTTTACAATATCCTTTTACTCTATCTTGCCTATTTCAGAAAGATTCTTTATCGCAGAGATTAAATCCCCTAATTTTTTTGTCGTTTCCCCCAGCGAAAGTATGCTGTAAGGCAGGTTTTCTTCAGCGGCTTTTTTATGTGCGCTCAAAATTTCTTTTTCCGCAATTTTCTTTTTATTGAATGCAAAGAGCAATTCTTCCCTGCTGTTTTTTTTAACTTTCAAAAGAGCTTCATTATTTTTGAAATCTTTTATATCAATGATCTCAATTTCTTTTTTTGACAAAAATTCTTTTATAACATTGAAAAAATTGTCATCTTTCTTATCTGTTTTACTTGGTTTTTTTATTTTGGTTTCTGATTTTGATTTTTTCTGAGATTTTTCTTTTGGGAATTCTTTTTTTGTTTTTTCTTCGGGTTTATTATTTTCATCGATTTCGTTAATAAGTTCCCCCCCACCCACCCCCGAGGAAAATGATTTATTTTCAAAAATCTCTTTTCCAATATTAATTTTTTCTTCTTGGGCTTCTTCAGGTTCTGCAATTTCAATAATATCAACTTCTACTTTTTTTTGCTCGCTATCTTGCTTGTTTATCTCTGATCTTTCTTCCGCGAAATCGTTCGGCTCTTCTGTCAAAAAATATCTCCAAAATATTTCATTGTTTTTTTCAAAAGGGACTGCAAAATCTTTTATCTCGCGGAGAGCGACTCTAATTGCAGGCTGCAATTCTGAATCCTGAAGAATTGTTTTTTCTTTCAAGAGAAGGTAGGCTTCTTTTTCTTTGCCTTTTATGTATTGAGAAAATCTTTCCAGCTGAGGCTCTTGTCCAGGAAAGAAATACAACGGCGAACTTCCGACTCGGATATTGCTTATGTTAATTATTTTATCCCCATATAATTCTGAAAGAAATGCAGAAGCAAAAAGAATACTCAGTCCTGTTTCTTTTGCAATCTGGACGGGTAAACTTGGCCCGTTATCTCTGATAAATGAAATTATCTTCCCTCTTATTTGCGCTGCATCCTGTGGCATAATCAAGAAAATATCAGAAAGTTATTAAATATTCTGTCGATTAATTATAAGCATGGCGCTTGATAATATCATAGAGACTTTGGGGATGACTTTTGATTTTTTTAAAGGAAAAATATTTTGGGTACTTGTTAGCACATTAATTTTGCTTTTAATAATTTGGGCCATTTTTCATTAGGGTTTAATCCATCTTACTTCATAATAGCTGACATCGCCTTCTTCGTCGACAATTGCGAGCAATAAATTTTTTTTCGTTGAGTGGGCAACTCTGTTTTTTGCAGAAAATTCATGCCAGGTTAATCTTTTTGATTCGTGGTCTGCGAAAACTATCCATTTAGCGTGCTCTTCCCCCGGTCTTGCCCCTTTATCATAAACTCTGAAATCTGCCCCGAATTTTAATGCAGTTTTTATTACATATCCTTTTTCCCTCAGGTCTTTGAAAACAGGATATTTTACATTAATTTTTTTGTCAATCTTTCCGCATTTTTCAATGAATTCTTTTTTCGAAAACTTTTTTTTATTTGAGAATACTTCCATCTTTTCTTTTTCAACTAAATATAAAGATTCTGCAATTGAATACTGGATTTTCTCCCCGCTGATTTCCCCAAAACGGCTTTTTTCATAAAGTGAGAATGCATCTGAATCTGCACTTGAAATTGTTTCTCCGGACAGGTATGCTTTTATTTTTTCCATTATTTTTATACGTCAATTTGATATTTAAAAATATGCTTTGCTCAAATCAAAAATAATTTAAACAATCAAAACCCTTTACCAAGTATGAAAAATAGGAAATTTTTCAAAGTCCTCGGTAGGAAACCTGTGGAGCCAAAACCGGGGGTTTTGACTAATGGGCAAACAGGAAATTTGCCACAAATTCAAAACTGGAGTTTTAAATAATGGAAGTTGATTTTGCAAAAATAGAAAAGAAATGGCAGGATAAGTGGGAAAAGTCAAAATGCTTCAAATCAAGTGAGAACTCCAAAGGCTCCGGACAAGTTCGGGCCTCGTCCCCCAAAAATGTCGGGCGAAAGAAAAAATATTATGTTCTTGAAATGTACCCTTATCCCTCTGCTTCTTTTTTACATATGGGTCATGTGAGGAATTACACAATCGGGGATGTTTATGCGAGATTTAGAAGAATGCAGGGATTTAATGTTTTGTATCCTATGGGGTATGATTCTTTCGGGTTGCCTGCTGAAACTGCTGCGAAAAAAGTTGGAATTCATCCGAGAAAATATACTGAAGATTCAATAAAAAAAATTATGCAATATCAGAAAGCTTTGGGGAACAGCTATGATTGGAGCAGAGTTATCGCGAGCCACGAACCAGATTATTATAAATGGAATCAATATTTCTTTTTGAAATTATTTGAGAAAGGTTTGGCTTACAGAAAAAAAGCTCCTGTTAATTGGTGCAAAAAATGCGAGAGTGTTCTTGCAAATGAAGAAGCTGAAGGAGGAAAATGCTGGAGATGTGGGGAAGAAGTTGTTAAAAAAGAAATGGAGCAATGGTTTTTTAAGATTACCGCATATGCTGATAAACTCTTGGAAGATTTAGACGATATTGACTGGCCTGAGCAGATAAAAATAATGCAGAGAAACTGGATTGGAAGAAGCGAGGGAGTTGAGATTAATTTTGAAATTGAAAATAAAAAATGGCCTGTCTTTACAACACGCCCAGACACGATTTATGGAGTTACATTTTTAGTCGTAAGTGCGAAGCATCAAAAACTTTTTGAAATTGTTACAGAAAAACAAAAAAAAGAAGTTGAAAAATTTTTGAAAAAAATTGAATCTACCTCGGAAGAAGATTTGAACAAGTTAGACAAGGAAGGAGTTTTTACTGGAAGCTATGCAATTAATCCAATGACTAAAGAAAAAGTTCCTGTTTATGCGGGGAATTTTGTCGTCGCTGATTATGCTTCGGGAATGATTATGGCGGTTCCAGCACACGATCAGAGAGATTTTGAATTTGCGCAAAAATATAATATTCCAATGAAAATTGTTATTCAGCCAGAAGAACATTTGGCTTTTGAAAGAATGATTGGGTCTTATCCAGGAGAGGGGAGGCTTGTCAACTCAGGGGAATTTAATGATTTATTTAATATTGAAGCAAAAGAACATATCACTAAATTTTTAGAATTAAAAAAATTAGGAAAGAGAGTTGTCAATTATAAAATTAGAGACTGGATGATTTCACGGCAGAGATATTGGGGGACTCCGATTCCGATAATCTATTGTGATAAGTGTGGTGTTGTTCCTGTTTCTGAAAAACAACTTCCGGTTTTGCTTCCAGAAAAAGTTGATTTCAAATCTGCAGGAAATCCTCTTGCAGGCAATAAGACTTTCCTCAATGTAAAATGCCCCAAATGCGGGAAAAAAGGAATAAGAGAAACTGATACAATGGGGGGATTTGTTGATTCGTCGTGGTATTTTTTAAGATATTGCGATCCGAAAAATAAATCAAAACCCTTTGATACTAAAAAAGTAGATTACTGGATGCCTGTGGATCAATATATTGGCGGAGCAGAACATGCAGTTATGCACTTAATGTATGCGCGATTTTTTGTTAAAGCACTTAAAGATTTAGGATTAGTAAAATTCAATGAACCTTTCAAGAAATTATTCAATCAGGGAATTGTTTACAAGGACGGGGGGAAAATGAGCAAGAGCGCGGGAAATGTAATTTATCAAACTGATATTTCAAATAAATACGGAATCGATACTGCAAGATTATTTTTGATGTCGGTTTCTTCTCCAGATAAACAAATGGAATGGAATGACGAGGGAGTTGAAGGAAGCTATAAATTTATCAGAAAACTTTTTGATTATTTTGAAAGTGTTAAGATAAAAAAAGAATCTGATGCCAAAACCGAGAATAAATTAAACAAAACTATAAAACAGGTTAGTTCGCAGATTGAAAATTTTGAATATAATCTTGCAATTATTGGAATAAGAACTCTCTTTGATTCATTGCCTAAGGAAACAAGCAAATCTGTTTTGGAAAAATCTTTGAAATTATTGCATCCATTTTGTCCTCATACAACTGAAGAACTTTGGGAAAAATTAGGAAATAAAAATTTTATCAGTTTGGAAAAATGGCCTGAGTTTGATGAGAAAAAAATAAATGACAAATTTGAACAGCAGGAAAAAATAGTCGAAGATTTAATTAATGATATAAATAATATTTTGAAAATTGTTGGAATAAAGAAAAAGATATTTATTTATTCTCTTCCGCATGAAAAAGAAATTTACAAAGAAGCAATTGAAACAATAAAAAAGAAAACTAACCTTGAAGTTTTGGTTTATGCGGTAAATGATAAAGAGAAATATGATCCCGAAAATAAATCCAAAAAGGCTAAGCCGAACAAGCCTGCTGTTTATTTAGAATGAATTATTAATAGTTAGTTTTTTATAATTCTTTTTCATATTTTATTTATGAATAATAAAGATGTGGCGGTTAGTTCTATTTTTGTTGCAGTAATTTTGTTAATAATTTTTTTATTTCTTCTTTTTTATAATCCAGTTTCTAAATGCAATGATGGAACAAAAAATAACGAATGCACTAAAATAAAACCTTATTTTTGCTCCAATGGACATTTAATAAAAAATGTTTCTTTCTGCGGATGTTCTAATTTTTCATCAGTTCAGGGGAATGAATGCTTTTCTAATTATCAATTTCTCCCTAAAAATATTACCTTAAATTATACTGTTGACGGAAAATCAGGAAAAATTGATTTTGTTGTTTATGGGAAATTGTCTGATTATCTTTCAAATCTTCCTCGTTATATGCGGGATAATTCGAATCCAGGTTCAATTCTCCTGAATTTTAAACTTCGAAGTTTGGATAATGAGCAACAAAATGAACTTCTTGCTCCTCTTGTAATTGCAATACAAAATTTGACTTCTGACAAAGAAAATCAGGCAAGGATTGCCATTAGTATTGTTCAAAATATTCCTTTTGGAAATTCAAATAAAACTTTAAGATTTGGAGGAATTATTTTAGATTATTACAGATATCCTTATGAAGTTCTTTATGACCTAAGCGGAGTTTGCGGTGAGAAATCTGAACTGCTTGCTTTCCTTCTCAGAGGAATCGGATATGAAAGTGCATTTATTTATTATGCTCCTGAAAATCATGAAGCTCTTGGAGTAAAATGTCCTACCAAAAAAAGTTTGAATAATACTGGATATTGTTTTATAGAAACCACTGGTCCGTCAATAATTACAGATTACCAGACAGAATATACTGGAATTGGAAATTTAAAATCCACTCCTGAAATAATTCCTGTTCCCGACGGCAATTTTACTTTCGGAGAAAAAAATTATTTTTACGAATATGATGATGCCAAACTTTTTGATTCTATAAAAAAGAGAGCAGGAGATTATGGAACAATAAATTTTATCCAGCATCTGCAATATCAAGAATTAAAAAAGAAATACGGGCTGAGGGGATTTTAGTTTTATTCAATTATTCCCCCCCAAGAGAAATTTTTACCTCTTTTTCACTGAACAATCTATCTTAGGCTTGAGTCATTAACAATTTAATCTCAGAAATTTTTCCTTATTCGGAGATTGGAAAAATTTCAATTAATTTGAGTTAGCAAGAAAATAATTAAAATTTAGAATAAGGTTTGTATACTTTCCATTTTATTTTTTTAAACAAAGCATATGCTATAATTAAAATAACTCCGACTATTACAGCAACAATTATTTCAAAACCTACAGGAGATTTATTTGGATTAGTCAAGCATTCTCCGTTTTCGCATCCATTTTGACATTGTTCTGTCATAATCCAAGTTGAATTTTCAGAACATAATTGAGTTTGATTGTTAAAACATTTTTTCGTATCTGGGACGCATAACTTTTGATTTAAAAAAATAGTAAATGTAGAAAATCCCGGACTTAAAGCATTAAAATAATAATATCTATCATCCTTATTCAGAAAGGTTGTATTAAGAGAATTCCATGAATTACCTTTTAATCTGTAAAGAACAATATCTTTTTGAGTTGCATTTTGCTCTGTCATCCACGTTTTATTAACTTTAAAATTAATTATAACATTGGTAATATTTGTATCATTTATTTTTGTTAGATCTATCTCAAATGATTGATAGGAAATTCCTAAAGGAAGTTGATTAGTTGTATTTTTAGATAGATTTTTTATTTCAGTGATAATTAATAACGCACTGCTGACGTTTTGATTTGTTGTAATAATTAATTTTGTCAAATCAATTTGTAAATTAGTTATGTTTATTTCTTTTGGCTGATTTGCAGTAATGCTTATGTAATTTGTTATCTGTGCAGAAGTAACTGAATTTATTGTTCCTCCGCCTCCTCCACTTGAGGTTGTAGTTGAAACTGCGCAGGAAACAGCAGGCAAGTCTGAAATTGAATTTGAATCTGTATAATTATAAACTGAATAAGAAGAACCTGCAGCATTGCAACTATTTGGATTGGTATAACTTAAATTGTAAAAAGTTATTGCATTGTCAAAAACATCAAGTCTGTCAAAAGTTATTATATAATTTGAGATATTTATTGTTGCATTTATTCCTGATGAAGTTATATTCACGTTTGTCAATGTTGCTGAAGAAATAAGAGGAATAGAAATTAAAACAAGAACTGATAAAAATAATAAATTAAATTTTTTGAATAACATTTTCCATTTTATCCGGCAACCATTAGAGTCCAAGATTGTGTTGAATTGCAATAATATACTCCCGTTAAATTAACTGCTATGCTATGATTTGTTGAAGTTGAGCAAGAAGGGAGAGTTATAACTGCGAGATTCAATAAAGCATTTGTTCCAGTGATACTTACATTTCCATTTACTTCCAATTTGGAGATGGGGGTTGTTGTATTAATTCCTACATTACCTCCTTTAAAATAAGAATTTCCGTTAGAATTTATGGTGTTAACATAAACCCCATTATATTGCATAGCAAATTGACTTTCTGACCAATAACTTATATCATTAGGATAAGTAAAACCTAAAAGTCTAATTCCTCCAGAAGAAATTGCATTAGAAGCATTTATTGTTAATTTGGAGGTAGGATTTGTAGTTCCTATCCCAAGATTACCTGATTCATTTAATTGCATTAAAGTTGTGTCAGTGATACCCTCATTAAAGTTGTATCCTTTTTTTGAACTTAAGACTAATGTTCCCAAACCTGTTGATTTAATTCTGGTATTTCTTGAGTTATTTGTTCCTAAAGTCAAACTCCCCATTAGAGTTTCATTTCCAGATGTATCCACTTGCCAAGTTATCAAAGAACCCTGACCACTCCAGATATCATTTCCTTCCAAATAATTCTTTGGGGCATACTGCAAGAAAATTCCATTATCTTGAAGCGTCAACCAAAAAGCGTTTCTACTTAAATTATAAAACTGATGGGTGCTATTCTTATAATCCAAATTATACCCTAAGTTCATTTCAAACTCCCCTAATGCTCCTATAACCCCTTTCTCAGAAAATCCTTGCTTTGAAAATTCAATATAATTTGATTCGTTAAATGAGTTTCCAGTGCTGTTTATTAATATCGCTGGACCAGATAAACCCCCAGTTAATAGAGTTAAAGGATTACTAGGATTTGTTGTTCCTATTCCTACATTCCCCGAGGTAGAATTAAGATAAAGAACCCCCGATAAATTAACTTCGTTCATTCCTGAAACTATTCCCGTAGTTAATGTTCCATCAGTAGAAATTTGATTATCACTTATTGTTGTGGTGGATAAAACAAAAATTGCTCCAAGAATAATAAATACAAAACTTATTAAAAATATTTTATATAATCTCTTTTTATTATCTCTCTCTCTCTCTCTCTCTCTCTCTCTCTCTCTCTCTCTTCATATTTTTTTTTAAGTAAAGAGAATTTTTAAAACTTTGTTTGAATTTAGTTTTATTCAATTATTCCTTTTATTCTTCTTACGCCCGAAGAAGATGATTCTTCTTTTGCAATTTTGAACTTGCCGATTTCTTTTGTATTTATAACATGCGGGCCTGCGCAAATTTCTTTTGAAAAATCTGAAATTGTATAAACTGAGACAACATCTCTGTATTTCTCATCAAAAATTCCGCCTGCTCCTTTTTTCTTTGCTTCTGCGGGAGACATTTCCTCTCTTATAACTCTGCAGGATTTATGAATTTCTCCATTTACTAAATCTTCAATTTTTTTTATTTCTTCATCGGTTAATTTCCTATCAAAATTAAAATCCAGCCTTAATCTTTCGGGAGTTATGTTGCTTCCTTTTTGGATTATATTTTTGTCCTTAAGAACAATTCTTAATGCGGCCAACAATAAATGCGATGCAGTGTGAAGCCTCGTTGTTTTTTCAGAATTGTCTGCAAGTCCTGATTTGAATTTTCCCTGAGTTCCTGTTCGTGAAAGTTCCTGATGAACTTTACATTCATTTTCGAATTTATCCCGTGAGAATTTTATTTTTCTTTTTTTGCATTCTTCTTCAATCATTTCAACAGGAAAACCATAACTTTGGTATAACAAAAAAGAATCTTTGCAATCAAGTTCCTTTTTGTCTTTTGTTAACTTTTCAAAAACTTTTATTCCGTTTTCCAATGTTTCTAAAAATTTATTTTCTTCTTTTTCTAATTCACCTAATATTTTTTCTTTATTTTTTTTAAGAGTCTCATAGTCAGAATAGATTTCAAAAACAGATTTTGCAATTTCAACGAGAGAATTTTTTATCTCCAGGTCTCTTCCGTATTTCACCGTCCTTCTTATTAATCTTTTTAGAATATAACCCTGCTCCTTATTTCCGGGGATAATTCCATCAGCAATTATAAAAACTGAGGCCTTTACATGGTCTGCGATTATTCTCATCGCTTTTGTAATTTCCTTGTCTTTTCCATATTTTTTTCCGGAAATCTTTTCTATTTCTTTTATTATCTGCAAAAAACAACCAGTCAAATAGTTATCTTTAAGATTATTCAATAATGCAAGAGTTCTTTCAACGCCCATACCTGTATCAACATTCTTTTGAATTAGAGGAATGAATACTGATAGATTATCTGTTATAAATTTTTTTATTGAATTAACATCTGTGTAATGTTTGGAAAGTATTCCTACTTTCTGTGCGGATTTAATATTTTCTTCATTATTGTCAAAATAGATTACTTCTTCTGGAATTAAATTGAACCTCTTCAGTAAATCCGTAAAATATTCTGGTTTATCTTTTTCTATCCCTTTTTCTTCTAATGAGAATGCTTGCCAATTTGTATCTTTAGTTATATCATAATTTTTTACTAACTCGAACCCTTTTTCTTTAAATTTGTTAACAACCAAAATATAATGGCTGTTAAAGTTATTTATCATTTCTATCAGTTCTTTATTAATATTAAAATCCTTATCATAAGCACAATGCATACCATCTACTAAAATTAATCTTTTATCTTTTTTGTATTGCATAAATACGTCATTCCAGATTTCAACTTCATTAACGAACATTTCTGTATCTGGTCCGCAAGGTCCTGTAATCCCCGCAGGCCCCCACCAATTATCTTTTTTTGGAAGAAACTTTATTTTTTTTATTCCCAAATCTTTCCAGATTTTTGCAGATTCTTCATCTTTAGGGGCATCTTTGTCTCCTGCAAAACATGTTATCGAAATTTTTTCCTTTGGTATTTTTAAAATTTTTGTCAAAAATTCAAAACTATTTTCTATTGCTCCTTCTTTGAAGTAATCTCCGAGACTCCAGTCTCCCAACATTTCAAAAAAAGTATGATGAGTCTCATCTCCAACTTCGTCTATATCTCCTGTTCTTATGCATCTTTGAATATTAACTAAAAGTTTTCCTGCTGGATGAGGCTGGCCTAAAAGATAAGGAACAATCGGATGCATTCCTGCTGTTGTGAATAAAACCGTCGGGTCATTCTCAGGAATCAGCGAAGAATTTTTAATTTCTTTGTGCCCCTTTGATTTGAAAAAATCAATATATTTTTTTATTAATTCTTTTCGATCTATCATGCAGAAAACAAGAGTAATGATTTTAAAAATATTTGTCCTTTTGACATCGAAATCCTTATAAATGGCTTTGTTGCATTTGTTTTATGGATAAGCAAATAATGATATTTTCACCAGAATCAAAAGATTTAGACGGAATAGCTTTAACTATTGATGATTATGTTAGAATGAACCTCAAAAAAGATCTTCCAATAGAAATACAAAAATTTTCTACGATTAATGAACCCTCAATTAAGGAAGATTCAATTGGGAGAGCATATTCAATAGGGCTAGGGGGAGAAATTCTTGTTGTCTTTGATCGGAGAATTTGTTCTGGAAATTCAAGAAATCATAGTTTGAGAGCGGGATATGAAAAACAAGATTTTAGTCAACTTGCTTTGGAAATGTCAAAAAATGAATGTGAAAAACAAGAAATTCCTTACATTGAATATGAAGGGGAAATAGCAAAAAGAGCAGAAGATATTTTTATAGCAAAAATAAAAGGAGTTGAAGATAAGATTAAAAGAAGATTAGAATCAATTTTTTAATTACATCCCAAGATTTCTCAATCTTTCCTGAATTTCCTGAAGTTCTGATTCCAAATTGTTATCAACTTTTTCTTTTGGAGCTCTCACTTCTCTAAGAGTTAAATTTTCTTTTTTATTTTTTTCAGGAATTTTTAAGAAGGGGAATGTAGATTTGGTTTTTCTCATAGTCAAATTTAATTCTTTTATCGCTTTGTATATCCCAGCCTTTATTTTT
Organism: Candidatus Woesearchaeota archaeon; assembly: GCA_964363345.1. Classification (GTDB taxonomy): domain Archaea; phylum Nanobdellota; class Nanobdellia; order Pacearchaeales; family GW2011-AR1; genus RBG-13-33-26. The sequence continues at coordinate 10,783 of CAYIHY010000022.1, forward strand.
AATTCTTCAAGTTTAACAGAGTGGTATGCCTTTAGATATTTTATAAGATTTAATAAAGAAACTTCTGTGGATAAAATATTTTTTTTTGATTCAATGGATTCACTATACTCCATTTTTACATAAACCGGATTTTTTTGCTCCATCTTATTCTACTTTAGAAAAAATGTTTTCATCTATTTTTTCAATTTTTTCTTTTATCTGTCTTAATTCTTCTTCAAAATTTTTCAGCTCTTCTCCCTCGCTTTCTTTTACTTTTTTCAAATCATCAAACATTTTTTCTATGTCTGAAATTTGCCTTTTTGCATCTTCAAATATTTTTGAACCCTCTTCAAACTTGTCAATTCTTACAAAAATCGGCTCTGCTTCTCTTGTCTTTTGGATTTGGGAATAAACACTTTTTCTTTTTTCTTCAATCACGAGGGGTTTTCGCATCGTTGGCATTTCCGTTTCATCTTCTGCAAAGTCATTTGCGTCTTCACCCTCTTCCTCTTTTTTCCCAGATACGGCTTCTTTTATATTATACTGTGAAAATTTATTTCCTAAAGAACCATTAGGAAAACTTGGGAGCTGAGAAATTTTTTCATTAGAATAATCGTCTTTCATTTCAGGGAAATCTGGAAGCTCGGGTAATTTTGGAAGCTCAGGCAGCCTCGACATTTCTCCTTTTTTCTCCTCTTTTTTTGTGAATAAACCCATAGTAATTGATATGTTTTAATATATATAAGATATCATACAGGTTTAAAAATCTTATCTTAATGTTAAGTGCATAATCAAACTTAACATCACTTCTTTTTCTTAAGAAATTATCTA
>CAYIHY010000023.1:0-11388 GCA_964363345.1 Candidatus Woesearchaeota archaeon
TTAGATAATTTCTTAAGAAAAAGAAGTGATGTTAAGTTTGATTATGCACTTAACAATGAGTGAAATTTAATAAACTCTAATTCTTTTCTTAAATAATGGAATCTGAAGAAAAAATAAATTTTTCCATACATCATGATTTGGGAGGAAGAAATTAAGATGGGAGAAAAAATTGATTACGAGAGATTAGGATTTAAGTCAGGACTGGAAATTCATCAGCAGTTAGATACTAAAAAATTATTTTGCAATTGCTTTTCTGTTTTGAGACAGGACTCTCCTGATTTTACTATTAAGAGAAAATTGCATGCTGTTGCAGGTGAGAGCGGAGAGGTTGACATTGCTGCGAAGCATGAAGCAGGAAAAGAAAAAGAATTTATTTATGAAGGATATGATTCTACTTGTCTTGTTGAACTTGATGAAATGCCCCCTTATGAGATGAATCAAGAAGCACTGGAAGTTGCAATTCAAATTGCGATAATGCTTAATGCGAGAGTTCTTCCGATTACTCAGATTATGAGAAAGACAGTTATTGACGGAAGCAATACTTCGGGATTTCAGAGGACAACTTTAATTGCCCACGACGGATGGGTTGTCACAAAATCAGGCAGAGTCGGGATTCAGAGCATTTGCCTTGAAGAAGATGCAGCAAGAATAATTGAAAAAAAAGAGGGGCAAACTATTTTCAGATTAGATAGATTGGGAATTCCGTTGGTTGAAATCGCCACTGAACCCGATATGAAAGATCCTGAGCAGGTTAAGGAAGTTGCTTTGTATATTGGGAAAATTTTGCGAAGCTGTAAAATCCGAAGAGGAATTGGGACAATAAGACAGGATGTGAATGTTTCAATAAGAAAAGGCGAGAGAGTTGAGATTAAGGGATTTCAGGATCCGTCGATGATGGTTGAGACAATTAATTCTGAAATTAAAAGACAGTTAGATTTAGTTAATAAAAAAGAACAGGTCAAACCCGAAGTAAGGAATGCACTTCCCGACGGGAGCACTGAATTTTTGCGTCCTTTGCCTGGAGCTGCGAGAATGTATCCTGAAACAGATTTGCCTTTGCTGAAAATTTCAAGAGACATGATTAATCAGGCGAAAAAAAATCTTCCTGAACTTAGAGAAGATATTGAAAAAGATTTGGCAAAAATTGGATTGAACGAGGAGATGATAAAATTATTAATGAAACATGAAAAAATTAATGAGTTCAAGGAATTGCTTGATATTTTTAATGAGCCAATGTTTATTGCGAAAGTTTTGCTTGTTCTTCCGAAGGAAATTGCAAGTCATGAGAAAAAATTGCAAAATGAAGTTGAGAAAATTTTGAACAAGGATGTTCTGCTTTTTATTGCTGAATCTTTGAGAGATAAGAAAATTTCAAAAGAGCAGATTAAATTAGTAATGGAGAAAATTGTCCGCGGAGAAGAAATGAAAAAAGCAATTGAGTTTGAAGAGAAAGCAGAAAATGCTGAAGAAGAAATTCTTAAAATAATAAAAGAAAAGCCAGGACTTTCTGAAAATGCGTATATGGGATTAGTTATGAAAGAAATGCGTGGAAAAGTTAATGCAGGGGAAGTTATGGGAATAATTAGGAAGTTGATGGGAAAATGAAAATTAAGAAAGGAATTGTGAATGAAATTAAATTAAAATTATCTCAAATTCCTGAAGTGGTTTCTTTAACTTTAGTTGGAAGTCATTCAGAATTAGATAAACCAATTGAAAAAATAACTGATTTAGATTTTATTATCATCGTCAATAAATTAGATATTTCTGTATATGAAAAAATTAATCAGTCTTTGAAGAGTGTTGCTAAAAAATTTAATTCAAAAGATATGAACACTTATGTTGAAGAAAGAATTGGTCCCGTTAAATTAGAAAAGAGAAAAAAGTTTAATTTAATAATTCATCAAATAATTTTTGATATTGGGGGTTATGTGGACTACTGTAAAAAAAGCCCACTTTCTGCTTATGACTGGCAAAATTTTAAACCAGTATTCGGAAAAGATTTGAAGAAAATAAATCATATAAAGAAAATCACTTATGAAGATTTAATTGATAAAAGATTGGGGATTAATTATTATCTGAGGGTAATTAGAGAAAATACCATTTTTTGTTTAAAATATAAAATTATTAAAAAAAATTTAATTCTCACAAAATTCCCCGTTAAAATATCAGAGGGGGAAAAATTGCAATTAATTTACTCTGCTTTATTTTTTGTTATGAGCAACATCTTAAAAATTTCCACCCAGAAAAATTTTAGGTATAACGAAAAAAAATTAACCCATGCTTTTTTTGATAAGTTTTCAGAAACTCATTATAAACTTTTTTTTGTGATGGTTCTTGATATAAAAAATAAGATTAGAAATAAAGAAAAAATAGCCTTTGACGCAGAAAAAATTGAAAATGAAGCAGTTAAGTTTCTAAATGAATTAAAGAGGACAATCTCTAATTTTCCAAAATAAGAAAGCTTTTAAATAAATGATTGTTGAATTTTTAATGGAAAATCGTATTCCTATTTCAGAAGTCTTCAGCGGAAAAGTCAAGAAAGTTGAATTAGCAGGATGGGTAAAAAATACTCGTGCATTAGGAAAAATAAAATTTTTAGTTCTTAGAGATATTTCAGGAGAGATACAAGTTACTGCTGTTGGGAGTGAGACAGATAAAAAGATTTTTGAAATGATTGATAAAATTCCGAGAGAGTCTGTTGTTTCTATTGTCGGCGAGGTCAAGGATTCAAAACAGGCACCAGGCGGAAAAGAAATTCTTCCTACCGAATTAATTGTTTTAAATAAAGCAGAAGATTTAATGATTGATATTTCAGATACTTCAAAGACAGAACTTCCTAAGAGATTGGATTACAGATTTTTGGATTTTCACAGAAAAAAAATTCAAGCAATTTTCAGAATACAAAATGTGATTGCAAATACTTTTAGAGAACATTTTTACAAGAAAGGATTTTTTGAAATGCAACCTCCATGTATAATTTCTGCAGCATCAGAGGGAGGAACAGAATTATTTGAAGTTAAATATTTTGAGAAAAAAGCATATCTTGCGCAATCTCCACAGTTATACAAACAAATGCTGGCTTGTTCTATGGAAAAAGTTTTCACAATTACTCCTGTTTGGAGAGCAGAGAAACATAACACTACAAGACATATTAATGAAATTAGACAAATGGATATTGAAGTTGCTTTCAAGAATCAGTTTGAAGTTATGAAAGAAGAGGAAGAAGTTGTTATTGATATTATAAAAAATGTTTTAGAAAAATGCAAAGAAGACTTAGCAGTATTAGAAGTTAAGAATTTAAAAGTTCCAAAAGGAGTTTACCTTGCTTATGAAGATGCAATAAAAAAAGTAGGGGGGAAACTCGGTGAAGATTTTACACCAGAACAAGAAATAAAACTTTGTGCTATGTATCCTGGAGATATTGTTTTCACTCATTCTTGGCCTGCTTCAATAAAACCTTTTTATATTATGCCTAAAGAGGGAAAAGCAGATGCTAAAATGAGTGAAGGGTTTGATGCACTTTATATGGGAGTTGAAATTTCTTCTGGTGGACAAAGAATTCACTTGCCAGAATTATTAATTCAAAGACTAAAAATGAAAGGACTTAATCCTAAAAATTTTGAGCCTTACATTAATTCGTTTAAATATGGGGCTCCTCCTCATGCTGGTTGGAGTATTGGGCTGGAAAGAATTACTCAAAAAATCTGCGGACTTGATAATGTTAAAGAGGCAACTATGTTTCCTCGAGACAGAGATAGGTTAACACCATAATTTTTATAGCAATGTTTAAATAATATTTTTTTTCTTAACTAAGATGGACTGGCAAGATCCAACAGAGGAAGAAAGAAAAGCAATTCATGATCCTTCAGATATTCCTATTATCTGCGTTATCAAAGGATTATCTTGTGAAGATAGGAAATTAATTTATGATTCTATCCGAGTTAAGTCAGAATATGAAAAAGATTTTGAAGAAACTCAACTGCCCTGGATTAGTGACTTTAAAGAATATTGGGGAGAAAATCACCATAAAGACCCAGATAGCTGCACCGATGAATTCAGCACAGATTTTTTTAATAGTCGTGAATATGAAAGATTTAGATTATATTATGCAGCAAAACATCCAGATAGAATAGAAATAAAAAAAGTAAATAGAAGAGCTTTGGAATTTTTATTAGAAATAGATGAAGCGATTAAAATAGGAAATTTAATTATCCCGCTTGTCAAATAACTAATTTTTTATACCCTTTATTCTTCCATTCATAATGGATTTTTTATGGCGACAAATGTCTGATAAAGAAAAGGAAGATGCAAAGAAACAAGTCGATTCTATAATTGATTCGTTCTCAAAAAAACTTTCACAGATTAAAGAAAAAAAAGAAATCGATAATTCTATTGAACGGGAAAATTTTGAAAGAAGCGAGGGCGGAGAAAAATTAAAAATTTCAAAGAAAATTATGTTTGAAAATGCGCCCGAATCAAATAAAGATTTTATAATCGGGGAAAAGAAGAAATGGTAAAAATAAAAAGAAAAAGATTAACGCCAACAGAGATAATAGAATCTATGCCTCATCCCGCTTATGAAAGTGCATTTATGAAGATTCCAGGACAGTTGATAGACACTCACAGGTGGAGAGATAAAGAATCAGTATGGGAAGACCAAAAAAAAATTCTTAAAATTCTTGAAAAAAATCCTCAAACAAAAGGAAAGTATACCGGTATACATACACACAAAACTAAAGAAGAATCTTTTCAACCAGAAATATATCGACCCAGTGCAATGGATCTTCGGGGTTTTTTGAGAAAGCCTCAGGAAAAGACTATGATAGTTGCTGTTCAGAATATTAAGAACGGCAAGATTTTGGGATATTCACTAGTAAGAAAAACTAAAAATACTCTTTTGAATTATGACAGTATGGAATTTTTGGATGATTTAGACATTTATAATGAAAGAACAGAAGCAGGAAAAGAAATAGAAGCATTAGATGATTTTTGTAAAAAATATCATTTACAATGGGGGGCTATCTCAAGAACCGGCGAGGGCTCTATCAGGGGAAAATATAACAATCAAGGTTTATTAGAAAAATCCATTAGAACAATATCCATAATTGCTATTTTTAGTGGTATATTCTTTTTTTCTTTTAATTTAACTGGAAATACAATTTCTAATTTAAATTCAAAATTCAACAATATAATAGGAATAATTTTATTCCTCCTTGGAATAATCTTGGGATTATTTTATTTTAGAGATAAATTAAAATTGAATAAAAATAAAAAAAGAAAAAAATGAATACTCAAGAACGACTTCAAATTTATCTTAATGAAATTGAGAGAAATAATAAAACAGGAAATAAAATAAATGCAATTCTTGAAATAAATTCGAATGCGATGGATGAAGCGAAACTTATCGATGAGAAAATAAAAAATAAAAAAGTAGGAAAACTTGCGGGGAAAATAATTGCTGTTAAATCTAACATAAACGTGTTGGGATTAAGAGCGTCGTGCGGGAGCAAAGTTCTTGAAAATTACAAATCCCCTTATGATGCCGAAGTGATTAAGAGAATAAAAGATGAAGATGGATTGATTATCGGAATGGCGAACTGCGACGAATTCGCGTGCGGATGGAGCGGAGAAACTTCAGCTTTCGGAGCGACTAATAATCCTCAGGCATTAGGGCATGTTTCCGGGGGAAGTTCGAGCGGAAGCTGTGCAAGTGTTTCTGCTGATTTCTGCGATATGTCGTTGGGAAGCGATACTGGCGGAAGCATAAGAGTTCCCGCAAGTCATTGCGGTGTCGTCGGATTAAAACCAAGTTATGGAAGCGTTTCACGATATGGATTAATTGATATGAGCATGAGTTTGGACCAAGTCGGACCAATCGCAAAAAATGTTTCAGATGCTGCACTTTTATTTGATGTAATTGCAGGAAGAGATGAAAAAGACGCAATCAGCGTCGGAACAAAATTTAATTTCAAAGAAATAGAATCAACTCCAAGAGATGCAAGAATTGGAATTATTGATTTTAAAATTTATGATTCAAGAATTCAAAGAATTTTTGACGAGAAAATTAAAGAAGCCGAAAAAAAATACAAATGGAAAATTGAAAAAATAAAACTTGATTACATTGATTTTGCTGTCGCAACTTATTTCCCTATTGTTTATACTGAATTTTTTTCGTGCACAAGAAGACTTGACGGGAGAAGATTTGGGAAACGAATTGAAGAAGCGTGCGGACCTGAGGTTTTGAGAAGAATAATCGGCGGAAGTGAAATTAGCAAAGCAGAACACGCAGGAAGATATTATCATCTCGCACTGAAAGCAAGAAAATTAATCGAAGAAGAATTCAAAAAAACTTTCAAAAAATTTGATTGCATTATTTGCCCGACTGTTCCTCGACTGCCCCATATGATTGGAGAAAAAATTTCAATTGAAGAAATGTTCCAGTATGATGCTCTAACTTCACCAATAAACTTGTCAGGAGACTGCGCGATAAGCATTCCGATGGGAGAAGTTGATAAAATTCCTGTTGGCATGCAGATTATCTGTGGAAAATTCAATGAACAAAAATTGTTTCAAATTGCAAGGAGCTTTGAAAAGGTTAACCTCCAGCGGGTTCTTCCCAACTCCAGCAACCCGACGACAGGAAGTCGTCGAAAAGGAGAGTAAAATGGAATACTTAGTAGGAAGCAAGCAAATTTTTCTTGATTATCTAAATAAACTTGAAAAGAAAGATAGAATCGGAGTTATCTCACATAATGATTTAGATGGAGTTGCTTCTGCTATTTTAATCAATGAAATCCTGAAATTAAAAAATATGAAAATTAGGGGAATAAATTTTGTTAATTACAAAAAAGGAATATTTGAAAAATCAGCAGAAATATTTGCTAGAAAAAAAATAAATAAAATTTTTCTTTGCGATGTCGGAATTGATTCTGATTCTGAAGAGTTTGAAGAATTAAGAAAATCTTTTGACATTTTTTATATTGACCATCATCCTTCAGAAATAAAAGGAGAAAATATTATAAAAACAAAAACTGCGGATTGTATTGCCTTTACTATCTACGAAACCGCGAGGCAAAATTTCGATTTAAGCAAATTAGAATGGCTTGTTTGTGCGACGATGGTTTCTGAATTTTCCTATAAAGACGAAAATAATTTTAATTTTTTAAAAGAACATTATCCAGAAATAAAATTGGAGACAATTATGGGTTCTGAACCTGGAGAAATGTCAAAGAAAATTTCTTCCTCTTTAATTTATCTTAAAGGAAAAGAAGAAAAAGTTTTTAGATTGATATTAAAAAATAAATTAAGCTGTTTGGAAAAATACCAAAAAATAGTTGACGAAGAAATTAAAAATTTAGTTGAGAAATTCAAAAGCGAAGCGCAATTTTATCCTGAACAAAATTTATATCTTTATCAAGCTCATCCAAAGTTTAGTGTTACTTCTGTTGTAACCACTATTCTATCTACAAAAGAGCCAGAAAAAACTTTTATATTTATTTCAGATATCGAAGATGAACCTGAATTTTTAAAAGTAAGTTCAAGACACCAGAACGGAAAAGAAGATATGGGACAATTAATGAAAAAAGGAATTGAGGGAATGGAAAATGCAACTGCTGGCGGACATATTCCTGCTGCAGCAGCGAGGTTTATGAAAAAAGATTTGGAAAAATTTAAGGAAAATTTGCTGGGAAAATAATTCTGGTTTATAGATAAATATTTAAATATATTTTTTCTTTAATAATTAAGAAAATGGAAAAGAGGCGGTTTGAACATGAGTTTGCATTATTATTTTTGTTAGCTCTTGCCGTCGGAATGATTGTTCTGCAATCAAATTTTAAATTTACAGGTAATGTTATTTCAAACGGAGCTACTTGCGAGGGAAATTGGACTTGCGGTGACTGGACAACCTGCGCAGATTCAAATCAAAGTAGACAATGTACTCTTGATGTAAATTCTAATTCAACATGCACTTCTCCAGTTACTGAATATCAAACTTGTGCTATGTCCGTAACTAATTCAACTCCTTCTTGTACAGAAAACTTAACTTATTCTGATTGGACTACTTGCACCGACGGAAGTCAAACAAGGACCTTAACAAATGTAAGTTCCTGCGGAGAGACTATCCTTACTAATGAATCTCAAACTTGTACTGTTGCTTGTGCAGAATCCTGGACTTGCGGAGATTGGACTGCTTGTGCGAGTAATAGTCAAACCCGAACTTGTACTGATGCAAATTCATGCGGAACAGTTTTAAACAAACCTTCAGAAACTCAAGATTGCGCTTGTATAGAAAATTGGACCTGCACCGATTGGGCTGCATGCAGCAGTGGAACTAAATCAAGAACTTGTACTGATTCATCAAATTGTGGAACAGAAACAGGTATACCTTCACTTTCACATACTTGTACTGGAGATGTAAGTCAAAACAATCTTCCCCAAATAACTGGAGATGCAACTCAATCTGTTGTTTGTACTCCTAACTGGCAATGCGGAGATTGGCAGGAATGTGTGGATGGAAATCAAGCAAGAGCCTGTACAGATACTGCTAACTGCGGAACTCAGGATGGAATACCTGCGACTTCTCAAGCATGTGTTGTAGAAATAAAAGAAACTTGTTCTGATAAAATTAAGAATCAAAATGAAACTGGAGTTGATTGCGGAGGAGTTTGTAAGAAGTGCAGTATATTTAGCATGGTTGGCGGAGTAATTAACGGGCCTCTTGGTTCAATAGAAAAAGTATTTTCAAACAAGACAAATATTTTCATCGCTTCAGGAGCCTTTGTTTTAGTAATTGGCGGATTTGTTTGCTTTAAAATATTTAAGAAAAAAAAGAAGTAATTCTATAGAATCAAAGATTTTAAGACCTTACTGCATTCAACCTTAAAATTTGAATACCACAAATTCTTAAGACCTCACTTATCGTTCAGTCTAAAACTTTTCTAAAACCAAAAAGTTTTAAAGTCATTTTTCGCTCTTCATTATATGAAGATAGGGGAAATTGAACTCAAATGGCTCGGACATTCTGGCTTTTTAATCCGAAATCACCGAATAATTTATATTGATCCTTACAACATAAAACCTGATTTGGATAAAGCGGATATAATTCTTATAACTCATAGTCATTATGACCACTGCAGTGTTGCGGATATTAAGAATATAGTAAAAAAAGGAACTAAGATTCTTGTTACCGCTGATTCTCAGAGCAAGATAACCCGAATGGATGTTCCGATAGATATTCAGATTGTTGAACCAAATCAGGAACTTAATTTAGGAGAATTGAAAATTTCAACTTTGCCTGCTTATAATTTGGACAAGCAATATCACCCAAAAGAAGAAGGGTGGGTCGGATATGTAATTAAGATGAACGATGTTATTATTTATCACGCAGGAGACAGCGATTTAATTCCTGAGATGCAGAAACTTACAGGACATAAACAGCAAGACAAGAAATTTATTGCTTTGCTTCCTGTTGGCGGAAAATTTACAATGAATGCTGAAGAAGCCGCTGAAGCGGCTAAGTTGATTAAACCTTCGTTAGCAATTCCGATACATTACGGAAGTGTTGTAGGAAATACGGAAGATGCTGAAGAATTTGTTAATTTATGCAGGGAAAACGGAATTGATTCTAAGATATTGGAGAAAGAATAAAATTGGCTCGCTCCAAAGTCGCTCGCTTATTAATTGAAATTGTGGGTTCTTTTAAAAAAAGAACCTAACATGGTAGAAAAGAGGAAAAGAAAAAAAAATTTCTAACGAAAATTGTTATTCCCGCAAATTTCTAAATGAAGTTATTACTAAAACAAGGCAGGGTTTAATTTTTAAAAATAAATAATAAAAAATAATAATAAGAAATTTATTAAACTTATTTTTTTATCTTTAATGATGGATAGCTTTCAACAAAGGAAAAAAGATATTTTATCTAAAATTGATAAATCTTCTATTGGAAAATGGGATAAGCAGATAATTAATTTATGCAAGAAAATAAATTCAAAAGAAAATTATTACACTACTTCGTCGTGCTCAGGAAGAATTATCTTAATGATTGACCAGGAAAAGAAAGGGGAAAATTTATTTTTGTTTGTTTCGCACGATAAAATTAAATTTGAAGATTTGAAGAAAGAACTGGACAAAATAATCTCCCTCTCTAATTCCCACCTAACTCGCGACTTCGCTCAGAATTCCCTCCCAACTCGAGCCTTCACTCATTGCAATCAAAAATCGTTGACATTCCGTGAAAACTCTCGCCCACCCAAAGAGGAAAAGAATTTGTATTCGCAAACTCCACAAGATATCAAAAATAAAAACATTAAATTCAAAATGGAACCTGCTATTATTCACATTGCCTGCAAAACTTTGGAAGATGCTGAAAAACTTTTTGAAATCGGGAAAAATGCAGGATGGAAAAGATTAGGAATAGTAGGAACGAGAAATGGATTTACTTTTGAATTGAACAGCACAGAAAAATTGGAATTTCCGATAATTCAAAATAAAAAAATTTTAGTTGATGATAATTTTTTAAAAATAGTTGTTGAGGATGTGAATAGGAAATTAGAAATTGGATGGGGGAAGATTGGGAAGTTGGAAAGATTGATGTAAAGGAAAGATTTAATAAAACTCGTCTTTTACTTTTGTTAAATAAGATGAACAAAATAGATAAGCCTTGGTATAAAAAATGGTGGGCAATTACAGGTTTTATTTTTGTGATATTATTAATCGTAGGTTTTTTTCTTCCAAACAAAGAAGATTCTAACAATTCTAATCTCCCAAATCAAAATTCAATAATTGAATTAAGAGACATTTCTGTGACTAGCCAAATTGTCAAAAAAGTAGATGGAAAGTGCCGATATTTTTTTGATATAAGAAATAATGACAATGCAGATTTTGAGGGAAGTGTAAAAGTAATTTTAATTAATTCACAAGGAAATTCTGTGTGGAATGATATCTTCACAACTAATCAAGCGATTAAACCAACATTAGGAACTTCTGTTTATACCGAAGCATACACTTGTCCCGTTTCTATTCATGGAAGTAATGGAATTGCAACTTATGAATATGAGGTAAAAATAAATAATCAACTTGTTAAAACTGGAACGGGAGTAATAAGTAATAATTTTGAAGATTTAAGTTAAAAAAATTATGTTAAATTCACAAGAAATCTTACAACGATTGTTCTTTATTGATAAATATAGTGAAGAAGAAGTTAAAAATAAATCTCAGATTGAAATTAAAGAGATATTTCAACGTATAAAAAAAGAATGTTCTTTATTAACTATTCAAGAAGTTGAAAATAAACTTTCTAATTCCGATTTATGTTGGTTTAATCGATTAAAAAATAAGGTGATTAGTACAAATCCGCACTAAACCGCCCTCCTTACACAAATATCAAAC
>CAYIHY010000024.1:0-11230 GCA_964363345.1 Candidatus Woesearchaeota archaeon
TCGTAGTTTAGCTAATTTTTAAGCCTTTTTGGTGCTAAAATGTAACAATCACCAAGAATTAAAAGGATTGTCTAATATTTAAAGCATAAAACTTTATTTAAGTTTTTCATTTGAGCTTTGAAACCATAGGAAATAGATACAATAACCTCTGTTTTTGAAATTTGTTCTTTGTCTTTTGCATCTGCATATTCTTGTGTTATAAATTGAGAACTTAATGGTTGATTTTTAAATTTTAATTTGTCTTCTTGAACCCCCTTGATAGCATCAAAATCAAATTTTTTCCGTTCCCATTTAATATTTTTTCTAATAAAAACAAATGCTCTTCTCATTTTATTTACATCAAAATAATAATATATCTGTATTTTTTTCCCTCCAATTTCTATAAAGATTTGATAAGGAGAATTACTATAGTCATATTTTACTAGTTCTCTAATTTTTGAAGTAAACTCGAAAGGACATAATAAAACTAAATTATCTTGATTTAGTTTTTCGATATCTTTAATAAAATCATCATTATTCTTGAAGTTATTTATGTGCTTTACTTCCCCATTTAGTTTTTGAGTTAACATTTTTAATTCATATCCTGCTAAATCTCTTCCAAAATCTCCTCCGATTGGATCACTTGCGTATGCAGTAGTACCACTCACATTCACAAACCAAATTTTATCTAATTTAATTTTGCTATTGAGTGGACTGAACTCATTAATTTCTCCAATCAATTCAACAGACACAAAATCATCTATTGACTTATTCTCTTCAAAACTTTTTATTAAACATTGAGTAAAACTCTTAACTTTTTCTATATCTAACTCTTTTTCTTTGTCTTTTTCAAGAATTTTTCCTTCTGAAGAATCTATGAATTTTAAAAATTCTTTTGATAATAGGTTAATTTTTATAAAATCATCTCGCCAAAGAATGTTTTCTGCAATTTTGTTATACAGTTCTGACCTCTTTATTAAAATTTCAAAATTGAATTTGTGCATTAAAATTATCTTTAAGGTTTCATTATTTACAGATAGTTCCTCAAAAATATTTTTAAGTCCTTTTTTATTATGGAGCCCATAAAATTTAGATATTAAAATTAGAAATAAAAAGATTTGAATATTCTCCTTATCCATTGAGGAAAAATCTCCTGAAGAAAAAAGTTCAATTATCTCTTTTGCTTTAAGGGGTAATAATCCTTTTTCTCCTACAAGAATATATTCTTTGGGTAAAGGTAACGAATGTTTTATAATTGTTTTAATAATCTGAGAATAATTATTTTCTAAACAAAAACAGCACAAAGAATAAAATATTTTTTCTAACAAATAAGGAATGTTCTCTTTATAATCATCAAAAACACGGGAATTTTTATAGAAATCAATCACTCCTTCCAAGATATTCTCTATATATTTTTTATCTGATGAAGAAGTTATTAATAATACAAAAGAATTGTAAATTGTCTTCTTTACTTGGGGTAAATATTCTAAATTTATTGTCCTTGCATCATCCAATGATTCTTTTCTGGGGTCGTATATTTTATCTAAAGCATCTTTTAAAGAATAAAATAATATAAACGCTAATCTATCTTGTTCTTCTATATATATACTCAGATACTCATTATGTAACTCTAATAATTTTTCAATTATTCCTCCTCTTTTTTCTTTTCTTAATTCTTCAAATAGATTATCTCTTAAAATAGAAACCATTATTCTTGCGTAATTTTGTAATTTATTTTTTATTAAATGTCTAAACAATGTGGTCAATGCAGAGGATAATTCGTAATTGATTTTGTTTTGTCTATATAGTAAGTCTTTTTTTGGAGAATAAATTCCTTCATTATTATCTTCGTTAAATTGTGCAATGGTTTTATAGCTTTCAAATTGTGCAATAAGTTTACTGAATATAATTTGATTTTGTATCTTTTCAACAATGTTCATAAAATTATTAGAAAGCAAGTCATTTTTTATTGTAAGATTTATAATTCTTACATAGAAATCTAAATTGTCCAAAAAAAGACTGAGATAACTTTTTTTATTTTTATCTATATTATCCAAATAAAATTGAGTATTTAAAGAATATATTTCGATTAATTTAATCAAGGTGGGCTCATCCATATTTATGATCGAGATATTTATTACTTTTTTTAATAGTTCATTTGTCTGTTTCATTGTTTCTTCTTCTAAAAAAGAATATTCTTCTAATTTAAGAGATTGGGATATTCCTTCGATGGTTTTTGTATCATAATTCCCCCTTAAAGAATCTGCAATCTTTTCTAATTCTTTCAATAGTAAAGAATATGCTTCTTCTTTTTTATTCATTTTTTAACCTCTCATTTAATCTTGATAATTCTCTCATTGCTTTATCGGTTAGTTCATGGTTCTTATTTTCAAGACCGATTTTTGCATAATCTCCCAATTCTCCTATCTCTTTTTTTGATAACCTATCTCCCAAAGAGATCTTTTTGATTGAATTAATGGGATCAATAAATTCTAGTATATACTTCCAATAGTTAAATAAGCGAAAAAAGACTATGCCAATGCATAACACATCTAATAACGGAGAAGATATCTTAAGAAAATAAAGAAGGCTTTGAAAAATTATAATACTAACTAAAAAAATATAGAATCTTCTTGTTCTTTGATCCTTTGATATCTTCTCTATGAAATTTGAAGGATATTTATTTGAAGAGACAGACACAATTGTGATTAAGATTGAAAATAAAATTGCAATTAAAGAACCAAGAATACCTATAAAAGAGGGCTGTAATCCCTCTCTACTTTCTATTAATATAACGTTTTGTAATAAGGAACTATCCATCTCTTTTTATCTAAAAAGATATTTTTAATCATTATTATACTCCTTGTTTCACCTAAACTCTACAAAAGTGCGAATGGTTTAGCAGAGTCGTCTAATAACTAAAAGTAGAAGGTAAGATTCACAGTTGATGTTCTTTAAAAATTAGTCAAAAATAGCATAATAATTCCCGATAGAAAGTGTTTTAAATTAAACTATGTTTTATAATGTATGGAAAAAAATGAGTCTGTTTCTGATGAAGATATTTCGGCTTTCAAAAAAATATTTGCTAACTTACCCGAGAAAATTAGAAATGAAGATGTTATTTTTGTGTTGAATCAAAAACCTTACACTTGGAATGCAGTTTTTTTAGAAGTGAATAAATTAACTCCTCTTGGAATAAAAATGCTTAAAAAGTTAAAAGAACTTAAAATAATATGACTGAAAAAAATGAAAAAATAAGTGAAGATGTTAAAGAATTAGTAATTGCTAGATTGGGAGTAATGCCTTCAACTTATAAACTTTCAATAGGCAGTGAAGGGACATTTACCACAAATCAGTTGATTGAACATGTTAGAGCTGAAGATCACATAGGTAATCAAATTGCTAGAATGCAACTTAATTTTATCAAAGCATTAACAACAGGCAAACTCATTGAAACATTGAATAAAAATGGATAACATTCTTTTAGTAACTCGTCCTAAGTATGATGATGGAACAGAATACTTGTCTGCTTATGCACTAGATCTCTTAAAAAAAGTAAAGGGGCAAATTTTAACAAAAGACTTTGAAGGGAAAGAAGCAAATAAAGAAAATATTGAAAAGTATATTAAAAGTAAGAATCCAAAATTACTTTTTTTAAATGGGCATGGAAATGAATGCGAGATTTGTGGACATAAAAATCAAGCAATTTTTTCTTTAACAAATGTTAACCTTCTTAAAAATAGGATAACTTATGCCCGTGCTTGTTTTTCTGCAAATGTTTTAGGAAAAGAAGCCGTAAAAAATAATTCTGGCTGTTTTATTGGATATGTTTATCCATTTTCTTTCTGGATGGGTGGAGAAAGAAGTGCAACCCCTCTTAAGGATAAAGTAGCTGGAATGTTTCTAAACCCTTCTAATGAGATAGTTTTTTCTTTACTAAAGGGAGAAACTGCAAAAAAAGCAAATGAGAAGTCCAAACAAATGATGATTTCAAACATGAAGGAAATTCTAGCAATGGAACAAAAAAATGAACCTGGAGCTACAGGAATGCTTCAAATCTTATGGGATAACTATGAAGGACAAGTTGTTCTTGGGAATGAAAACGCTTATTTTTAAAGACATGAAATTCTCCCCAAACTTATTTAAACTTCCACCTCTTTTATACATTACAAGAGCTTACTAAATACATCACATCTCATTAGAGTCATAATTGTATCACTTTTAATACCCGTTCGGCGTGGGCGTAATATCATTCTGGTTGGTTTTTGAAAGAGTCAGAATAAACGCTTATCAATCCCTATGTGCCCACAAAAGAGAAATATTTATAAAATGTGGGCACCTTGATATATTATGTATATTGAGAAAAGAAAAGCAGGAAAAACAATAAAATATTATTTAATCCACTCTTATAGAGATAAAAACAAGGTAGAGAAAATAAGAAAATATCTTGGTGTTAACCTTTCAAATGAGGAATTAAAAGAAGTAAGAAAAAAAGCTGAAGAGAAAATAAATGATTTGTTAAAAGAGATTAACACAAATGTTTTTTCGTTTTATCTTACTAAAAAACAAATAGAAATTCTAAATAGGTTTAACGAACAAATTGAGATATTGCATTTAAGTGAAAAAGAATGGGAGAATTTCACTGAAGATTTTGTTTATAATACTAATGCAATTGAGGGTTCAACAATAACAAAAGAAGAAGTTCCGGAAATTTTACATAAGAAAAAAGCCAAAAATGAAGAAGAAGTTGAAACTAAAGGCGTAGCAAAAGCTATTGAATATCTAAGAAAAAATGAAGAAGAACTTTCCTTAAAATTATTGCTTAAATTACATGAATTATGTTTTAAGGGTTCAAAAGACTTCGCAGGAGTGTTTAGAAATGTTAATGTTGTTGTAAGAAATTCTTTAGGACAAATTATTCATACAGGAGTTCCCAAGGAAGAATTAGAAGATTATTTGAATGATTTTATAGAATGGTATAAGGAAAATGAAAATAAATTTAAACCATTAGTTCTCGCAGCAATTATTCATAATCAATTTGAACATATTCATCCATTTCAAGATGGAAATGGGAGGGTTGGAAGATTACTTTTAAATTTTGTCTTAATAAAAAATAAGTATCCGCCAATTAATATTCTTTTAGAAGATAGGGCAGAATATTATCAGACCCTTCAAAAATATTCTAAAGAAGATAATCTTAAACCAACTTTAGAATTTTTGATTAAGCAATATAAGAAGACATTGAAACAGGTGACTACAAAAAAGAGGAAATAGTAATTTTGTGGGCACCTAATATTCCGCACCCCACCTCTCGAGACATTTTGTACTCTAAGTCGGTATGAAACGTGAGATTTCTAACAAGAAAGTTTAAAAATAAAAAAATAAACGCATTTCTATGATAAACGTATGGGGGATAGAATTTGATATAGATAAAATAGTTGAAAATTTCAATTTTTATCAATCTTTTGCAAAAGCTAAAGAAATTCACCTTGAAGATATACCTCAAGATATAATGGAAAAATTTGAGAACCTCAGTAGAAGATTTATACCCTCCGCGGAATACAAGCCAAAAGATTTTATATTTTCCTTAAAAACAAATTTTGATAATGGAGACTATAGCTATTCTGTATTACATCCTGTGATATATAATCGGGGAAAGCTGGGTAAAGAAGCAAGAGAATTTGATTTGTACTCAAGAGAATTAGATAAAACCGGTAAATCAAGTGGACGATTTGAGCTAAGATATAATCTTAGAAATGATTCATATTTTATAAATAAACCTTTTGTTGGGCGGATAAAAACTAAGGAAGATTTCCGTCGCCAAGGTTTAGGAATAAGAAAGCATAAAACAATGAACGCCCTTTCACATGCAATTTATGGACTTGCCTTGCATTCAGACACCTCAAATTTGGAAAATGAGAAGAAATTACTAGAAAAACTTTTTTCTCTTGGTGAAGTAACCCATTATTTTGAAAATGGAAAAGATAGATTTTGTTTTCCCTAAATATCTAATTTGAAACTTGTTCTTATAAATTATACATCACAAATTTTACCTCGGTCAGTGTGGGCGTATTTTAAATAAAAAATAAAAATAAAAAATATTTTGCGATTTATTTCTGCTTTACTTTAACGACTTTCCAAAGCCATACGAAAAGCAAAGTTGATATATAACTAACCACAAATGCAACTAAAACTAACACCAAAGCAGTAAATAAATTGAATGCAGATACTATATACAAATTATTTAAGAAGTGCAGAGGGAAAATCCAGTTTAGATACATTTGTCCAACTCCGAGTGCAACAGACAATGCCCAAATTGCGTGCATCGTCGCGACAAATAGCCCGACAACTAAAGCAGGTTTATTCCATTTATATTTTTTAAACATTTTATCTCACCCCCTTTCATATCCTTTATATCTACTTTCATATATAAAATATTCTTTTCAAAATATATATTAGAATAGATATCTTATCTTAAAAATTTATCTATCTTAAAAAAAGAGTAATTTTATAAATTTAGTTTGCATAATAAAGTAGAAAAGATGGTGAAGACGGAAAAGGAAAAAATAGATGAACAGAAATCTAAATTATATCTTGAAAAATTGCATAAAAATCAAGAGGAATTAAAATAAAAAATTTCTTATTTCTGTCCGTATTGTTTTAATTTTTCAAATAATTTCTTTTCATAATAACTCAGACTCTCTTGGGATTTTGTTAATATTCTAAGTTTAAATTCTTTTTTATTATTTCTTGGAAATAACTTTTTTTCCAAACATATAAGGCTGCAAAGCAGAAGGAATTTTTATGCTTCCGTCTTTTTGCTGGTGATTCTCAAGAAATGCAACTAATGCCCTCGGCGATGCAAGAACAGTATTATTCAAAGTGTGCGCAAAATAAATTTTTCCTTTTCCTTCAATCCGAATATTTAATCTTCTTGCCTGCGCGTCAGTTAAATTAGAACAGCTTCCAACTTCAAAATATTTTTTCTGTCTCGGACTCCAAGCTTCAACGTCGGCAGACTTCGCTTTCAAATCAGCCAAATCCCCAGAACAGCATTCCAAAGTTCTCACAGGAATTTCCAATTGTTTGAAAACGTCGACGGTAAAATTGAGCATCTTATCATACCATTTATAAGAATCTTCTGGCTCGCAGATAACAATCATTTCCTGTTTTTCAAATTGATGCAGTCTGTAAAATCCTTTCTGTTCTATTCCATGTGAGCCAACTTCTTTTCTAAAACATGGAGAATAACTTGTCAAAGTCAGCGGAATTTTTTTCGCGGGAATAGTCTTGTCAATGAATCTCCCAATCATTGAGTGTTCACTTGTCCCGATTAAATACAAATCCTCGCCGTCAATCTTATACATCATCGCATCCATTTCCTTGAATGACATAACTCCTTCGACAACTTTTCTTCGTATCATAAAAGGAGGAATAACATATTCAAATCCTTGCTTTATCATATAATCTCTCGCAAAAGCGAGCAGGGCAGAATGTAAAATTGCAAAATCTCCGGTTAAATAATAAAATCCATTTCCTGAAGTTTCTCTTGCAGAATCAAAATCAGCACCGTCCATCTCTTCAGCGAGTTCTGCGTGATGAATAATTTCGTAAGCGGGAACTTTCGGCTCGCTAAATTTCTTTAACTCAACGTTTTCAGAATCATTTTTTCCAATAGGCACAGACTTGTCAATTATATTCGGAATAACCATCATCATTGTTTTTATTTCGCCATCAAATTTAGCTTTCTTTTCTCCGAGTTTTTCAATTTCTTCTGGAATTTCCTTTGCCTTTTTCATTAAAGAAGCTACACTTTTTCCAGCCTTTTTCGCCTCGCTAATTTCCTTGGAAATCTTATTCCTTTCCCCCCTCAATTTGTCTTCCTGATATTTTAATTTCCTCCATTCTTCGTCTATTTTGATTATTTTATCAACTAAAGGAAGCTTGTCATTCTGGAACTTTTTTTTGATATTTTCTTTAACAAGTTCGGGATTTTCACGAATCAAATTAATGTCAATCATAAAAAACACAAGAGCAGTTTCTATTTAAATTTTCCCTAAATATTCGGGCACAAAAGATTTTTAAACTATTTTTAATGATGATTTATATGACAAAAGTAAGGATTAAATTAAACAGCACAGACATAGAAAGTCTGAATGCTATTTGCGAATCTATTAAAGATATCGCGAAAAAATCAGGTATAACAATTTCGGGGCCTGTTCCTTTACCGACGAAAAAACTTAAAGTAACCACAAGAAAATCTCCGTGCGGAAACGGAACAGCAACTTTTGACAGATTTGAAATGAGAATCCACAAAAGATTAATCGATTTCCCTGCAAATGAAAAAATCCTCCACAATATTATGAAAATGTACATTCCAAAAAATGTTAACATAAAAATAGAGATGAAAGATTAACTCCGCATGAAAAAGATAATTTTTATATTCATTTTTGCTCTGGTTATTGGGGGAATATTTTTAACTATTAAAATGACAGGAAATACAACCAAAAATTTGACTTATACTGATACAGTAAAACTTGAAACAACAGCGGGGGATATTATCATAGAACTTTATTCAGATAAATCTCCGATAACTGTTGCAAATTTTAAGAAATATGTTCAGGAAGGATTTTATGATAACACAATATTCCACAGAATAATTGCAGGATTTATGGTTCAGGGTGGAGGAATGGATACAAAAGGAAATGAAAAACTAACTCATTCGCCGATAAAACTTGAATCGCAAAACGGATTGTCAAATAAAAAAGGAACAGTCGCAATGGCGAGAACAAATGTTCCCGATTCTGCAACAGCGCAATTTTTCATAAATGTCGCAGACAATAATTTCCTTGATTATGGATTTAGAGACGACGGATATGCTGTGTTCGGAAAAGTAATAAGCGGAATGGATGTCGTTGAAAAAATGTCAAAAGTAAAAACAAATTCTAACGATGAGCCTTTGACCCAGATAAAAATAATAAAGGCTATTTTTATCTGATTTTAATAATATATTTTCAATAATCTATTTATTTAAAAATAAAAATAATATTCTTGATTAATGAAAGAGAAATTTATTGATTTAGTTATTTCTGGCTGCGATTTCAGTGGAACAACAACGCAACTTTTTGGATTAGCGGATTATCTTTCATCAAAGAATTACAAGATAAGAGATTTAAGAGGAACAGAAATTGATGCTTTATTTCATTCTGAAGAATTTCAAGAAAAGATTTCAAAATCATGGGAAAATGATTATATTAATTTTAAAGCTTTTATGAACGAAGTAGAAAAGTGTAATTCAACCTCGACGATGTCTAGCAGAGATTTCTTGCAATATGCTAATGACTTGCTTATAGGAAAAGGTTATAGCAAAGATTTAATGATTACTTCAATGGTAAAAAATAAAATTTCGACTTATATAAATCCAAATTCCGCAGATGTTTGGATAATGGAAGAACCGACGAGAAGAGGAGCAGGACAGACAGTTCGCGGATTTGAATTATACCGTTCTCAATTTGGAAGTGAAATGAATCCTATTGCCGCAGCACTTGCTCATCAATCTTATCGTTCAGAAGAATTTTTTAGATTCAGAAAAATTTTAAGAGAAGAAGGAAAAATAATTATTCGAAGTAGAAGTGAAGAATCTGCGTGTTATCAAATTCAAGACGAAAATTATTTGCCTGATGGAATTTCAAAAGAACAATATCTTTGTCTGCCCGGCCACCAAATCGCTTTTGGAAATTCCCCGACTCATATTTTTTTAATAGTAGGTCCTGAAAACTGGAAACCAGAAGAATATTCTGAATTAAAATCTCAAAGGTCAGGAGGAAGAATTCTAGATGACCATGAAAAAAATATTGCATATCAAATTATGGTTAACAAAAGATATGCAACTGATTGGATAGAAAATTTATACAAAGAAGGCTGCAAAATGCATAATGGAAAAGTTCCGGAGATAACAAGATTTGATATTTACAATTCAAAAGAACAAATAATTCAAGAAATGATTTCTAAATTAGAATCAATAATTTAATTATCTAACCCAAATCCATCCATTGCCCGCTCCAAGTCCTGCAGCGGTTCCCCATTGAGTTTGAGAACTATACCAATAAGCTCCATTATAATATCCCCCCTGAGAATTTTCTCCTCCGCCATTAATATTCCCACTCCAGCAATTAGTATACCACCAAGGAGTATTTGAATAATATGTTCCGCAATTTCCGCTATTAGAATCGTGGTCGGAATCAAAGGTAGTAAAAGGTTGATTATTATGTGACAGATACAATCCTGCGGTTTGTGAACCCACTTTTTGTTGATAATTTGTCATTGAAATTTTATAATTATTTGAAGCATCAAATGTAAAACTAGAAATAAATTCCTGAGTGATTGCAGTCCCATAATCTGTTTTCCAAATATATCTTAACTGATCACCTGTAGCAATCATATTCCAATATTTTAATCCAATATAAACATTAAATTGTTCCAAATTATTTCCAAATGTCCCGGAAAATTTTGGAGCAGTATTTATTGCATCATTCCAAGTTATACTTGTCCCAGGCTTCCCTGTTCCAGTTCTTAAATTACTCCAGACTAAAGTCCATCCTCCTCCGTCAGTCGTCATGTCACAATAAACTTGGAAAGAAGATTCAGAGCCTAATCCATCAGGATCAATTGTATAAATTCCGTCTCCAGTTGATTGTCCCGCACCTAATACTCCAGAACATGAATTATAATAATCTGATTTTTTGGAATCAACCTTGCTTCCAATTTGATTTTGTCCGCCGGAGCTTATAACTGGTGCAATATCAACTTGTGCTACTGATGAAATTCCTGCCAAGTCAGACGGAATTAAAGTAAAAGTACTTGTTCCCAATTCTGACATTGTAGTCGATTTTTTTACAACAACACTATTTTTTCCGTCAGAAACAATAAAATCAATTTCTTTCAAATCTCCTGCACCAGTCCCCCTGCTTACGGTTACAAAAAAATTCCCGTTTGAATCAGAATAAACCTTATCAATTTTCAAATTTAAAAAAATAGTTCCAAACTGAAAATTAGCCTGTGATGTCCCAGATTTTAGAATATTTGAAACAACCCCCCAAACAATTCCTACCGCAACTAAAGATAATACGACAAGAATTAAGGTTACAACAATTGTTGACAATCCGAATTTATTCATCACTCTTTTCATTTAATAGATGGTGATTGTTACATTTTAGCACCAAAAAGGCTTAAAAATTAGCTAAACTACGAC
>CAYIHY010000025.1:0-10862 GCA_964363345.1 Candidatus Woesearchaeota archaeon
TTAATATTTGTGTAAGGAGGGCAGTTTAGTGCGGATTTGTACTAATCACCTAAAATTAATAAGAACTAAAAGGTCTAACCGTTATACTGCATTGGTCAGGAGCAGGCATATTTCCAAATTGATCTTTGCATTTGATATAGAAATTATTATTTGTATTCCAGTCTGCAAAATGTTCTATATTATTTGTTGTTGATAATTTAAGCCCGTCTTTGAAATCATAATTGCAGTCATTAGTTCCATAAACACATTCTGCATTTTCATTTGTTATTATCTTCAACTGTTTGTTCTCATTGTAAATTCTTACTACTATTGGAGGTTCAAAATCAGTTTCAACACTGAATTGAGTTGTTTTCACGTCGCAGTTTCCTGTTAATTCTTTTATGTCACAGCATTTTATAGTATAATCATAACTTCCCGCATCAAACCATAAGTCCTGGGAATGCAAATATTGAGGGGAATTAGAGTCAGATAAGAATAAAGAATAACTTTTATCACTTGCTGAAGTCGGCTTAACATCACAATAAGAATTTCCTTTATTGTATCCTGCAGAAGTTTTTGCAGTAAAAGTTACTTTCACACTTTGTGTAGAATCTTTTATCACTGTTCCAACTTCCGGAGTTATTGAATCAAGGACTAAAGGTTTTGTTCCTACCAAAGTGTATTTGACATTTGTAGTCATTTTGTGTCTGTCAGCCTCAGTCTTTAAAGGATAACTCTTGCAGTTAAAGTAAAAATTATTTTCAACGTTGTCTTTTAATCCGTCTAAAGTTGTTGAACATTTGTAATAAGTATTTGCATTCATCTCGGTTATACTCTGACTGCAGACCATTGTGTTTGGCATTGAATCGTATTCTTCGTTATTGTGGCTCCATTTGCAATCCGATTGTTTGTCTGTGTAAACATTTACTTCTTGGGAAGTTTTTCCTGTTTCAATAAACCATCCGTCTAAAGGTTCAGTTAATGTGATTACTGGGGCAGTAGTGTCAAGTCCTGCCTGTCTGCAATATTTGAATACGAAAGCATTCACATTTGAATTTCCATTTGAACTTTCACACCTTACAAAGACTTCATAACTTCCCCCTTTCCCTGTTGCTTCTTCAGGAGTGGAAGTTATCGTATAAGTATATTTATCTTCGATTAATTTTCCATCAATTGCATTAGTCATTTCTTTGAAACTATTTTTTCTGACTATATCATATTTGCAGATACTTGGTTTGTCTGTTGTAAATCCGTAAGTAACTCTTGCAGAAGGATTGACACATCCGTCGGTAGTTTTTATATCTTGGACAATTACTCCTTTATCTATTGTAGAAGTTGTAGTGTAAGGATTGTACGTGTATTTTGTTTTATCTAATGCTCCGTCCCATGCAGAAATTATCGGCGGAGAAACATCATTTTTATCTTTCCATGCGCATGTCTGTTCAGTTGTTCCTATCTTTGTTAAAGCGCAACTTCTTCCTAGACTTTCACATCTGTATTTTGTGCACGGTAAAATTCCTTTATTACATTGCTCGCAATCTGCTCCCCCACTTTGCGGCTGCCACGGATAACATGTAAATTGAATTGCATCTATTCTTTCATCTCTGTAAGTGATTAAGAAAACTAAAGCTCCAATTCCTAATCCAATAAGTCCGCCACCAAGTCCTATAAATAAAGAAGGTAATCCCAAAGATGAAGCAAATATTCCTCCCAATCCACTGGTCCATCCAGCTGCATTTGCTATTATTCCAATTCCTGATCCAATTCCATATCCCAAAGATAACGCTAACGCTAAACTATCTGACATCTTCTGGCTTGCTCCTAATAAAGGCAATAAGAAATGTGTTCCCCAATAAAGTGCTTGAGCAATTGCAAAATTTGTAGTAATCGCCCCCCAATTACTTGCAATATTTGCAATAAATTTTTCCCCAGTCATTGAGGCCGCAGCATCACCCGCAGCAGAACTTGCGGTTTTTGTCGCTTCAGCTATTGCCTGTTGTGTTGCTAAGTCAGCAGTTTCAGAAAAACCACTCCCTATTGTAGATGTATCTGGAACAACTCCCAAACTTCCTTCAGGCCCAATTCCCCCAGAAAATGCTGAGGTCGGTAATGGTGCTGAAGGGGGGATATCTACCCATCCGGTTCCACCACTTTCTGCAGCTTTATCTGCTGCCCATTCTGGGTCGACGACACTTATATCTGATGCGCTTGCAAATCCAAATTCATTCCCAATAAAATATGAAAAAGTAATTACACTTACAACTAATATTAAAATTTCAAATAATGAAATTGTTTTCTCACCTATTTTTTTATTTTTATTTATCATTTTTATGAACCTATTGTTTGAGTTGTTACGAAATCAAAAGCATATCCTTTGACTCCGAAATAATTTGTTTTCTCCCCACAATCTCCGAGAGAAGTACAGACATTATTCATTTGTGTTTTCCAATTTGAATCTAAGCATGAACAATTATTTTTGAAAGCTCCCAGTCCAAATATCCCTGCATTATCCGGAGCACACCCCCAATCTCCTCCAATTGATTTTTCCATTTTAACAATACACACTGATGTTGCTGCTGCACAGCTTTTTACGACGGCATTATTGGGGTCAATCTTGCTGTCAGCTCTTTCAAATCCAGGAGCATATTTCGGAACGCAAATCCCTGAAGAACCTATATTTGTCAATCCATTTTCGGTAAAAGAATATCCTCCAGAATCTTTCCAACTGCAGTCTCTGATGCTTATATCCTCACAGTCAGTTTGTTTTGTCTGGCTCCAACAATCTTCCCAAACATTTTTTCTACAATTTGCGGTTTTAAATCCGCTTGTTTTATCAGTTGCTTCAGAGCAAATTTCTCCTTTTGTTCCGTCACATTCTTGGGGAATATTTACTTCTCCATTATAACAAGTTAATTTAAAATAAGTTGCCCCTGGTGAATTTGCATCTCCTGTTTTTGAACTCGTTGCACACCAGGTTTCTCCATGCTTTGGATAATTTGATGTAGTTGCAAGGTTAGTAGGAGTTGCAACTCCTTCCCCATATTGTCCCCGGTAATCAACACAGTCTAAACTTCTACATAAAAATTTCCTATGATCTACCGCATCTCCCGCTTTTTTTTCTTTGCACATGCTTCCAGAATAATAATCACACGCTCCGCAAGTTGCAGAATCTTTATTTCCCGGATTGTTTGAAGAAGTGCAGGTTGGATTTTGAATTTTTGTCCAGTAATTCTCGTCGACAATTTTTGAAGAGTCATAAATATTTGCAAAATTACGGCAGGTATCTTCAAAATAAACATTTCCATCATCTCCGCATTTTGTTTGTTTACTCTTTCCGCAAATTGTTCCTAATTCCTGTGCACTGCATAAATATCCCTCGTGGAATTCAACTCCTGAAGAAGTAGAACTTTTTGCTTTATCCTGGCATTCTTTTTTTGTTATTAATACACAATCTTTCGCATAGTCTTTATTCGTGAAAACACATGCTCCCTTTATTTGCGGATTTGCCATTGCCAAACAGCTTAATTCAGTATTTACATTTGATTGGAAAGTTGTGCTTACTCCATCTGAAGCTTGTTTAGTGCACGCAACTTGGGTAACAAAAGATGCTCCATCTCCCTTTAAACAGCATCCTAATTGACATTGAGGTAGTTCGCTTTTTTTCTTGCTGCTCCAGAATCCATTATTTGATTCGCAGGCAGTTTGTGTTGAAGAAATGCATGTCCCTTCCTGCTGGTTTATACAGGTTCCGCTTTGACAGAATGAACTTGTTTCGCAAAAAGAAGAAATACTTTTGAAATTGCTGTCGCATTGTGTTTTATCATTTACATTTTGGCAATAAGCAGGATTGCTTCCGGTAGTTTTTTCACAGCAATACGTCGCCGCGCTTACAATCCCGATTAAAAAAATTCCTAAGAAGAACAATAAAAATATTTTATTTTTCATTTTATAATGTTGGAATTAAATAGCCCGCAGGCCATATCTGCCCTCTTGTTGCAAATTGAAATTTATTTCCTGTGTTTCGGTCAGTGAGGACGTAAACTTTTCCTTCGGTGCCTCTCAATATGCTTTCAACTTTCAAATCATGATAATAAGTCATGTAAGTTGTTGTTTCAGCGTCGCCGTAAGTTGTTTCCCAGTCTAATATACTATTAGCAATTGCAGTTAATTCATAAAGATTATTATCCAACACTATCATAAATGGATTGTATTTCTGAACATTTTCCCCTTTGGTTAAAGTCAGCGAATAATCAAAAGTTGAAACAATTCTCTTCGGAAGAAGTTCAATTCTTTTTTCTCCGGTTTTCAAATCAATAGTATATCCTTGTTTTTCATAACTGCTTTTCATAGAAGCAAAACACGCATCAACATTTTTATCAATTTGATTTTTTATCTGCGATTCAATATGCTGTTTCAGCATCGGCTGTTGAACTTGGCAATTTTTATAATATTCATTTATGTAGCATAAAAATTCAACATTTGAATTATTGTAGACAATAAAATTTGCGGGAGCAATGCTTCCTCCCTGCGCAGATATTTTACTTACAGCATCAGTTATATCTTTTTCAATGCATGACTGAATAAACGACTGCGGATTTTGCTGTGTTGTTCCCAAACTCGTTTTAATCTGCGGATAAAAACTATAGATTAAAATTCCAACAGCTACGATAATTATTGCGATTATTATAAAAATTGTAACCTGTCCCCGACGATTTTTTTTCAAAAAATCGTCGCATGAAAATAATTTTTTATTTTCATTAGATTTACTCATCACCATCTTTTCACTCATCTATTTTTTAGGGAATCTTTATTTATAAATCTTAAGAAAAATTTTACTAATCGTTCTCTTCCACTCTCGGGGCAAGAATAAAACTCAATTCCATATGTTCAGTTCTGATTTCCATTTTAAGCGGATGGTCATTTGCAAAATTCAAAATTGTTTTCTCAGAAACTTTTGCGCCTTTCATAAATTTCTGCAAATATTCTAGGCTATATTTTGATTTGCATTCTTCCGCTTCAATTTTAACTTCATCTTTTGAAAACTCGCTTCTTGCAGAATTTAACCCTCTTGATTCAATAATAAATCCGTTGCTATTAACAATAAATGAGCATGCATCAGAAACAACCGCACAGTCTTCTATTGAAGAAATTAAATCAGGAGATGAAATCTCTACTCTTGCGCTGTAATCCAAAACAGGCATTTCTTTTTCCTGTCCTTCTATTTCAATAAGATTCAGGCTGAAATTTCTTTTTATTTTGTCCTGAATTTGTATTTCAAGATAATTTTCTTTTTTCTCTAAAATCAACGGGCTTCCTGAATTGCATCTTTTTAAAATTCTTTTTAAATTATCAAGATTAATTCCCAAAACCTCGTCACCGGTTTCAAATTGTGAGAACGCGCTTTTCGGAAGTTTGAACCTTACCATTGCAACATTTGCAGGGTCAATAGCAGTTATGCTCATCCCGAATTCATTTACTTTTATTCTTACTTCACTCACTAATTCGGATATCACTTCTATTGTTTTTGAAAGCACACTCGGGTCGTCTAATTTTACAAGCATATTTATGAAAATACCATGCCTCTTTTAAGGATTGCTATTTTTGAGTATAGGTTATTTATTTAAAGTTTTCATAATTTTAATTTCAATGGAAACCCCATCTTTAAAAGGAAAAGCAGATTCTTCTACTAATTCCTCTGAAATTGGAATTAAGGAAGAGAGGATAAGAAAAATAACTCATCTCTATTATTCAAACCCCGAAATTCAAAAAGCGATTTTTGGTTTTTCTTCTCATCGGGAAATTTCCCCGAGATACTTTGAAGGATTTGGAAAACGTCCAGATTCATTTGAATATGTCGGCGATGTATTCGGGCTTGTCAAAAAAGGAGCAACTTCTTTTCATTGTTCAGAAGAGCTCTGGGAAAATCCAATGAGTATTCTTACAGGAATGAACGAAAAAGAGTTGGACAAATTGAGAATCGGCTGGGATTTGCTTCTGGATATCGACAGCAAATATATAGACTACAGCAAAATAATGGCGAAGATAATAATTAACTTTCTTGAATTCAGCGGAGTGAAAAATGTCGGAATAAAATTTTCAGGAAGCAAGGGATTTCATATAATCGTTCCGTGGAAAGCTTTTCCCAAAGAAATCAACGGCGTGAAAACTTCAGATATGTTTCCCGAATGGCCGAGAATTCTTACTAAATATATAATGGCAAAAACTCACGATTATTTGATAACAGAGATAACAAAACTTTATTCTCCGAACAAATACATAAAAGACAGAGAGGCGCCGAAAGAAGTTATGCCCGATTTGATTCTCGTTTCTCCTCGTCATTTATTCAGAATGCCTTATTCTCTCCACGAAAAAACTGCATTGGCAAGTGTCGTTCTTGACAAAAATAAAATTATGGATTTTCAGCCCAAAGACGCAGACCCATTCAAGATTGAGGTTAAAAATTTTATTCCGAATTGCAGAGAAGGAGAAGCAACTCAGTTATTAATGCAGGCGCTTGATTGGGATAAAGAAAATGTCCCCGAAGAAGAAAAGAAAAAATTTGAATTCAAACCCATTAATATAACAGACCGCTCAGAAAAAAATTTTCCTCCTTGCATAAAAAAAATTCTTCTTGGGATTGAGGATGGAAAAAAACGCGCGCTGTTTTCATTGATAAATTTTTTCCGCTCAATTGGAACAGAAAAAGAAGAATTGGAAAAAATTATTTATTCCTGGAATGAAAAAAACAAGCCTCCTCTTCCAAATGGATATATTAAAATGCAGATTTCCTGGGCGATTGGAAAAAAACCAATTCTTCCTCCAAATTGCAAAGAATTTTATCAGGGAATCGGAGTCTGTTCCCCTGACACCTTATGCAGCAAAATAAAAAATCCAATCAATTATATTGTAAGAAAAAATTTCCGAATGAATAATTCAAAATCGTCAAAAAATAAAGATAATTTTAAAAACAATAACTGACTGAATTAATAATGGAAAAAAAGGTGTTAACAATATTCATATTTCTTTTAGTTTTCCCGATTTTTTTTGTTTCAGCAGAAACAAATCAAACAACTGAAGAAAAAGCCTACGCCTGCATTTCAGGAAAAGTCGATAACCAATGTTCCTCTCTTTCGACAGAAGAAAAATTATTTTCTGTTTTAACTTTAGGAAAATGCAAAACCGAATTGCTTTCTGATTCTCTGAACAACCAATGCTGGCCGAAAAGCGGATGCAAAATAAAAACAACGGCACAATCAATTTTAGCATTAAGCCGAATTAATTCAGACGTTTCAAAAGCAGAATCATGGCTGTTAAATAAAAATATGACTTTCCCCAACATAGATTGGTTTTTGCAGGTTGAATCAAATAATGCAACTTCATGCACCGTGGCTTACTCTGGGACTTCTTATTCTTTTTCAGTAAACGAAGATAAGACCTTATCAGGAAGCGCAGGAAGTTGTCTGTCTGTATCTCAAGGCTACTGGCTTAAAATTTCCCCGTCGTGCTACAACAAAAAATTTGACGTTTCATGTTCGAATTCTTTTCTGACTTCTTTATTGTATAAGAAAAAAACTTCATCAACAATTTACATTTCAGATAAAACCGATTCCGCATCAGGAGAAGGAACAACAACCGAAAAAATTAATTCATTCTGCTTCTCAACAGGAACCTCATGCGATTACGAAGGAACTTTATGGGCCGCATATGTTCTTAAATCAAAAGGGAAAGATGTTTCTCCTTTTGTTCCTTATCTAATTGCAATGGCTGACGAAAATTCAAAATTCATCCCCGAGTCTTTCCTGTATTCATTGACCGGAAATTTCAGAACAGATTTATTGGCAAAACAAAAAGAAAGCAAGTGGTGGGTTGAATCCGGAGACAAATTTTATGATACTGCTGTTGCGCTTCTTCCCTTTCAAAATGAAGAATCTTTAATGGAAAAAACAAATTCACAAAATTGGTTAAGTGAAGTTCAGGGAGCAGACGGATGCTGGCAGGGAAATTTAAGGAACACCGCATTTTTGCTTTATTCTTTATGGCCAAAAACAACTGCTGAAGTAGCTACAAATATTCCTGACTGTCAGAATTCAAATCACTTTTGTATGTCAAGTGCTTCTTGCTCTCAGGTTTCAGGAAATGTTTTAGGAAATTACAGCGGATGTTTCGGGGCAAATGTCTGTTGCGATAAATCTTTGCCTTTGCAAAGTTGTTCTGACCAAAGCGGACAATTCTGTTCTTCCGATGAGGATTGCATCGGCGGATCATTTGTCAGTTCTTCTGATTCAACTTCTTCAAAACAATGTTGTGTTAAGGGAGATTGCGGATTTAAAACGACTTCAGAATGCGAGCAAAACAACGGAATCTGCAAAAGCTCATGCCTTACCGACGAACAATTAGGTTCATTCACCTGTCCCGTAACAGGAATTTGCTGTGTTCCCAAAAAAACTTCTCCAGTAAACGCCTTGGTAATTATAATCTTAGTTCTCTTGATTGTTCTTGCAGTTATCGGAATAATCTTCAGAAAAAAAATAAGAGATTTCTTTTTCAGATTTAGAGGAAAGGGCAAACCTTCTTCAGCAACAAGCCCAAGATTTCCTCCCACTTCTTCATCAAGAATTTATCCTGGAGCAGTCCCAAGAAGAATAATTCCCAATCAATCTCAGAGGCCAATAACAAGGTCTCCAGTAAAAAACAAATCTGAATTCGACGATGTTCTTAAAAAATTAAAAGAGATAGGGAAGTAAAATGAAAAAACTTTTTTTTATTTTTTTATTTTTTTTATTTTTTCCTTTAATTTCTGCAGTTGAATTTGACCTAAACCAAAATTTCAGTCAGGGCGAAACAATCATTGCAAAGATATCTGGAAATTTTCTGACTCAAATTTCAAATCAAAATATTTTTTTCTATGAAGGTCATGTAAGAATACCATTTGAATATTCAGTTTCAAAAGTAGGCGAAGATTATTATCTCTATGCTCTTACTTACGGAAAATCTCCAAGCAATTATTCTGTTTCAATACAAAATGTTCAATATATGCGCGGGAGTGAAGCCACTCAAGATAATATTGCAGCAAATTTTTCAATAACAAATAATACCGCAGATTTTTCTGTAAGCCCCGGATTTGTAACAACTGCAGGAGATTTCTCTTTGGAAGTTCAGAATTTAAAAGACCTAGGATTAGTTGTAGCAATAAATACCGAATCTAATCTTTCTAAAACAAGAGAAATATTAATCTCCCCCGATATGTTTTCTTCATCTTCTTTTTCATTAAGGTCTGGAGAAATAAAAAAAATAAATTTTCAGTTGGGTTCAGGTGAAAGCGGATTGAGAATGGTTGAATTAAAAACAGAGAATCTTACTTATAAAATTCCGGTTTATATTTTTTCTTCTTCAGCGGGAAATTTCGCCTCGCTTGAAATTGATCCCCCATTTTTGACGCTTTCCTCTTCGACAAATGCTTCATCTAAAACTTCAATTTATATTTCTAATTCAGGAGATAAAGCGATTCAAAATATCTCACTCTCCCTTTCTGATTCTTTAGCCCCTTACATAACTATTTCTAAATCAGACATTGCAAATTTAAGTGCAGATACTGGAGTTCAGATAGACTTGTCATATTTTTCAAATACCGAGAGAAAAGTTGAAGGACTTCTGAAAATAAACTCCGGAAATACAAGTGCATCTTCTTTTATCTCTCTGACTTTTACTAAAAATTATACTGCTCCAAAAACAAATGCTTCGGTTATTACAAAAACCTGCGCTGAGATAAGCGGAAATGTCTGCGCTTCTGATGAAAAATGCGACAAGGATCCAATTTACGCAAAAGATAATGTGTGTTGTCTTGGAACATGCAAAAAAATAGAAAGCGGTAATTTCGGAGCGGTTATTGGGATAATCCTTTTGGTTGTTATCATTGCTGTTTTAGTTTTGTTTTATAAAAAATATAAGAAGACAAAAAAACCAGTAAATCTTTTGGAAATTGCAAAAGGGAAGCCTAAAATATAAAATCTAAATGTCTGCCTAAATAATTATATTCTATAATTTTCCCCTGAGAATTATAAATCTGCTGAACTTTTTTTCTGTCCTCTTCAAATTTTATTTTAATTTTTCTTTCTTCTTTATATCCTGGAATTTTCCCCGAATCAAAATACCCAGAAAAAAAAATCATGTAGCTGCCCTGTAAAAAGCACGTAAGTCGGAAGAATTCCTTCTATCATTTCTTTAATTTGTCTTGTCAGATAAATTAGCCAAAGGTTTTTGTCTTTTGTCTTTCTTTTTTTCTTTCGGAGTTTCGCTCTTTTTATCTTCTTCTTTAATAACTTCTTTTATTATAGGAATATTTTCTCTCAATCTGTTCTCTAAAATAATTTTTTCATTCTGCAAAATTCTTGCAACTTCTTCATAGCCGTGCAGTCTTCTTGCAAGTTCATTTAGAACATCATTCAGATCAGTATTTGGGATAGAAAGATTCTGGGGGGAAATAATCTCAACATGAGCAGGCATGTATTTAAAAATAAGAATTGTAAGATAAAGAAGATTTTCTGTTTCAATTTCAACTTCAGCAAAACTTGTAAAAAAATCTTTCTGGTCTTTTAAAAGAGCAGGTTCATTTAACTTTGAGCTTTTAATTTTCGCCCCCTGTTCCTCACCTAGTTTTTTTATCAAATCATTAAGTGTTTCAGTAAGAAATTCTGGCGGTCTTCCCATTACTTCAATCATAAAAACTGCCCTGACTTTTGTTTCAGTTGAACTCATTTTTTCTTTTCCTGTTTTTGTATAAAAATAAAGCGCCGAATATGACGCAAATGGCGATGATGCCATAAAAAGATAAGTTTCTTTTCAAAGTTTCTTTATTATTTTCGCTTTTTATATTTTGCGCATCT
>CAYIHY010000026.1:0-9784 GCA_964363345.1 Candidatus Woesearchaeota archaeon
TAGATAATTTCTTAAGAAAAAGAAGTGATGTTAAGTTTGATTATGCACTTAACATGTAAGCAAGCTTTAAAAATGAGATATTAATGTTTTTTCTATGAATAAATTACAAAAAGCACTTTGTGTTGGAGTAAGTGCATTAACACTTTCTTTAACAGGATGTGATGATGCTTCAGTGGTTCGGCAAAATCTTGAACGGGAAGAGCAGAATTTTAAAGTATATCGTAGAGTGATTTTTTACAATGGAATTACAAATGACTATATTTTGACCATGGAAGGAAATTTGGCAATCATCGTCGATGGCGATGGTGATTTGGTAGTTACAGTAAAAACGCAAGAAGGAGAATATTTAAAACATTATTTGGGTTTATCAGATAATGTGACATACTTTTCAGAGGCACTTCGATCAAACGATGTTTCAGACAAGAGCTACAAAGTGATATTCAAACCTTCTGTGATAGTGCCAACAATAGAGAAAAGGTAAAAATATTATAATAGGGTAAACCTCATATTAAGACAATATCCTGCTGTAAAGTAAATAGAATACTTTTTCTCTTCTAAAATATCCTAAGAACAATTGATAAATTATAATAATTCTTTCTTCTTCACTATAAAAATAATTTTAAATAAAAAATAAAAAATAAAAAATAATTATTTTTACTGCTTAATCACAGCCAATACTATACTCAACAGTGTTGTTATGACTACGACCCAGCCAGCTACCATCGTAACTACTCCGATTCCTAAGCTATCAAGCCAGGGGATAGTCAAAGAGCCGCCAATCATCGCAAAACCAACTGCAAGAGACACAAGAACCCCAGTAAGCCATGCAACAAAGTTCAATAAGTTTTTAACTTTCTTTCCCATTTTCACCTCCTTTTCAATTATCAACATTAAGGAATAATAGTTTAAAAAAGTTTTGTCGTCACATTTCTTCCATTAGGAAATTCTGAAAGAATTTATTCCGCAGTTTTTACGAGGACAAGAAAAAATTTATTTTTTTGTTAGGAAATTCTGAAAGAATTTACTCCGCAAGGCATGAGGACACGAAGAGAGGTTTCTACATTTCTTCCATTACTTCAATGCCAAGAAGATAAAGAGAATTTTTCAGAGTTGTTCTGAAAGAATTTACCAAAAGAAGACGGAATGCTTCTGACCTGTCTCCGATAACAGGACACGAATGATAAAATTCGTTGAAAATTTTGCTGAGTTCAAAAGAATAATTTGCAATCAAACTTGGATTGAGAGATTTTTGAGAATTTAAAACAACTTCAGGAAATTCATAAATTTTTTTTACCAGCAGGGCTTCATTTTTATCTAAGTTTTCAATTTTTATTTTTGATTTGTTAAATTTTCCGACTTTTTTTATTATTGAGGATGCGCGCGCATAACTATATTGAATGTAAGGGCCTGAATCTCCCTCGAAATTCAGTGCCTGCTCCCATGAAAAATTCACATCTCCAGCAGGAGCAGATTTCAAAACAATATATTTCACTGCACCGACTCCGACTTTTTCAGCGTCGCCTTTTGTTTTTCTTTTTTTAATTTCCTCGTCAGCTTTTGCAATTGTTTTTTTCAAAACATCTTCCAGCAAAATAATATCTCCCTTTCTTGTCGCAATTATTTCATTTCCAAATTTAACTGTTCCAAAAGGAAGATGAATTAATTTATCAGAGAACTCGTAGCCGAACATTTTCAGTATCTGAAATAACTGCGCAAAATGCTCTTTCTGACGGAAATCTGTTACATAAATCATTTTATCGAATTTATATTTTTTATAACGCTCAACTGCTGCACCCAAGTCATAAGTTATGTATGAAGCGGTTTTATTTGAACGAAGAATAAATTTTTTCTGTCCGTTTACCTCGACATAGACTGCGCCGTCTTTTTCTGTTTTTGCTTTTCCGTCCATCAATGCGCTTGTAATAATTTTTTTTCCGTGCTCGGCAAACTGGCTTTGCCCGACGGTTTCATTGAAATTTATGTTCAACAAATCATAAACTTTGTCGAATCCTTTTCCTGATGCTTTTCTGATATCATTCCAAATTTTTTCTGTTTTCTTGTCTCCAAGCTCCAATAATTTAAGTTTCTCTTTTGCTTTCTGAGTCCATTCATTGTTCTGAAATTCTTCCTCCAGTCCTTCTGTGATTTCAGATTTTTCTTTTGAATTAAATTTAACATATAATCTCAACAATTCTGAAATCGGGTCTTTTTGCAAAGCAGTTTTGTCCAGCCACAATTCGTAAGCGACAATTAATTTTCCGATGTGAAGTCCTATATCTCCGAGATAATTTATTCCAATTGTGTCATATCCAAGAAAATTATGAATTCTCATCAGCGAATCTCCAATGATTGTTGAGCGAATGTGCCCTATGTGCATTGGCTTTCCAATATTCGGAGCAGAAAAATCGATTACAACTTTTTTATTTTTCCCCGCGGGAGATTTTCCGAAGTTTGCATTTATTTTTATTACTTCTTCTGCTAAAATTTTTCTATTTATAAAAAAATTCAGGTATGCTCCCTTGTTTTCAATTTTTTCAATTTCTTTCGGCAGTTTTATTTTTCCTGCAAGATGTTCTGCAATTTTGTCTGGAGATTTTTTTTCTTTTTTTGGCAGAATAAAACATGGAAAAGCATAATCTCCTAATTCAGAAGAAGGCGGAATTTCAAGAAGATTTTCAATTTCAGAAGGTCTTAAGCTTAGCTCTTTTTCCAAAATTTTTATTATCAGCTCCTTCATAAAATTTATAATCTATATTTGTTTTTATATCTTATGAAATATGATGTGGTGATAATTGGAGCCGGACCTGCCGGACTGACTGCCGGACTTTATTCTGCAAGAAATGGTTTGAAAACTGCAGTTATAAGCAAAGATATCGGAGGAACAGCAAATTCAATTTTAATCCTGGAAAACTGGCCGGGATTTTACGGAAGCGGAGCAGAATTAATGAAGCAATTTTATGACGGAGTCAAGAAATACGAAATTGATTTTATAATGTCTGAAGTGGATTCAATAAAAAAAGGAAAAAAAGAATTCTCGATTAAAACAAAAAAAGGAGAAATAACCTCAAGAACAATTATAATTTCAACGGGAACAGAAAGAAGAAAATTAAAAATCGCTGGCGAGGAAGATTTCATAGGCAAAGGAGTCAGTTATTGCGTAACCTGTGATGCGTTTTTTTTCAGGGGGAAAACTGTTGCTGTTGTCGGCGGAAGTGATTGCGCAGCAACTTCTGCGGTTGCACTTACAACTCTTGCAAAAAAAGTTTATGTTATTTATCGCGGAGAAAAATTGCGTTGCGAAGAATTAAATGCAGAGAGATTGGAAAAAGATAAAAAAGTTGAAATAATTTATCATGCAATTCCAAAAAAAATAGAAGGAGATAAAAAAGTTGAGGAATTAACAATCAGTCAAAAAGGAAAAGAAAGAAAAATAAAAACCGACGGAATATTTGTTGAAATCGGTTCAACTCCACTCGTTGAGTTTGTTAAAGATTTGAATTTGAAGTTAGATAATGAAAATTATATTGTTGTAGATGATTTAATGAAAACTTCTGTTGAGGGGATTTTCGCAGCAGGGGATGTTACTAATTCAAAAGTGAAGCAGGTTGTAACTGCTTCTGCTCAGGGAGCGATTGCAGGAAAGAGTGCGCACGATTTTTTAAGAATAAATTAAATAAATCTTTAAAAAGTAAATTTTGCAATTTAATACATGGTAATTTCAGCAACATTACTTTTGTTTGACTTGTATTCTGCATATGGGATGATTAGTCATGAAGCGTTCAGCATAATATTATCTGAATCATATCGGGTTGAAGAAAAAAATAATTACAGAATAATTCTGGGAAATAATTTTCCGGGAGGAAATCCAACTCCACATTCTGTTTTAAATAAAGATTATCTTTCGAGAAAATATCAGGACAGGCATAATTATAACTGTCCAACAAAAATTTACCAAAGAGGATTGGAAGTTAGAATAAAAAATAAACAAATAAAATTAGAAAAAGCTAGAAGAGAAGAAAGAATAGAAAGAAATTTACATCCTCATTTTGATTGTTATGAAAACGCGGGAAAAAGAAACGGGACTTGGAAAAAAAGACATTATCCTTATGGTCATTGGAAGGTTAAATCAAAATAGCAAAACTTATTAATTCTAATTTAATCAATAATTTATGGAAATAAAAAAAGACACTCTTGAAAAAGCTCTTGCCGGAAAAAATGAAAGCAAACAGCCTGAACTTTCAAAAGAAATGGAAATTGGGTTTCATCAGGGAGCGCTGAACACTTTAATTAACGAGAGAAATGAGTTGGTAAAAGTAATCCAGCAGGTTGAAAATGTCATGCAAGCCCATATGAAAAGACTTGAAGAACTTGGTGTAAAAATTAAGACTTCTGAAAAACAATAATATTTATCAAGATTAAACGATTGAATAATTAAATAATTATGAACAAATTATCAGAGAGGGTAGCAAATTTCGTTCCTAACATTAAGTTTACTCTGGAGGGGAATGCTACATGTGAGTTCTATGAGTGTTGTCCCGAAAGATATTGTAATTACAAACATTTCGAACTTGTTGAAGACAGATGTTTAGTTATTGAAAGAGCATTGCAAAAACGAAATCAACCTTATTTCTGGTTAAACAAAATTCAAAGATAGATTAAAACTCTATGAAATTTTTAATGGAGTCTTTTTCTTACTTCGTTCGAAGCCGATATTAAAAACTCTATGAAATTTTTAATGGAGTCTTTTTCTCACTTCGTTCGAAAAAGCCTCAAGAGAGGATTGAACTCTCGACCTCCAGTTTACGAAACTGGCGCTCTGCCAACTGAGCTATTGAGGCATAACAAAAGTATAAAAATCAAATTCTAAAAGTTTTTATATAGTTTCTTTTTGTTATTATCAGTTAACAAATTACGCGGGTGTGCCAGAGTGGTCAAATGGGCAGGACTTAAGATCCTGTGGCTTAGTGCCTACGAAGGTTCGAACCCTTTCACCCGCATAAAATAAGGGGAATACAAATTTTCCTAATTTGCTTTCACTCGCATTGAGAGGAAGATAATACTTTGCAAAAATTTAGTTTATGATATTTAGATAATCAAAAATCATTCTTTAATTTCGAAAAGTTCAGAGATAGACCCGCCGGTTTGTGCTCGATAAATTGCTTCTGCAAAAATAGGACTAACATCAATTATTTCTACGGGAGCGAAATCTTCCCTATAATAAGTATTACTTGTCATAACTCTATCAAAAGAGCAACATAAATTATCTCTGCCTTCAGTGAACAAACCATGAGTAGCATAGCAATAAACTTTTCTTGCTCCTTTATTTTTTAATAAAGAAACTGCATCGCATAATGTTCCGCCAGAATCAATAAGATCATCGAAGATTAGACAATCTTTATTTTCAACATCTCCAACAAGATTTATGCTTTGTGTTTTTCCGGTAATGGGGTCACGTCTTTTATCTACTATCGCAATTGGGTATTCTGAACCTGCATTTTTTGCAAAATTTGCTGCTCTCTTTGCGCCCCCAACATCTGGAGTGACAATTACTATTTTTTTTAATTCTCCGAAATAAGAAAAATTATTTTTAATGTAACTTATCACTGTTGGATAGCTCGGGAGATTATCTAAAGGCATTGATTCGGGATAAAATCCTTGGAGAGAGGCAGAATGTAAATCCATTGTGATTATTCTTTTTAATCCGGGGGAAATACTTGAAGCAACTACTCTTGCTGAAATTGGAACATGGGGGCGGTCTTTCCAATCTTTTCTGCTATACAACATATTTGGCAAAACAAAACTGACTGTCTCTGCAGAAGAACTAAGAAGTAAATCCTTTAATTGTAATAACTCAACCCACCATTCCTGAGGGTTTTTATTTGAATCGTGGATAAAATAAACATCCTTCCCCCTTACATTCTGGGGAACTTCCATATCAATCTCTCCATTTCTAAAAAATTTTATAGAAAGCTCTCTAAGTGGAACATCAATACAATATTGAGATTTTATATGCTCCTTTATTTTCTCAGCAAATTTCCATGAAGCCGATTTTTGATCAGCAAGTAAAACAACCCCATTCATAAGAAAAATTACAAAAATTTATTTAAATTGATTGTGGTATTAAAAAAGATGGATAAAAAGAAAGAGGTAATTTTATTAAGTTTCCTGATTTTTTTATTTTTGGCGATAAATTATAATTCTATAGACGGACAGATTACCAAGTTTGTAAAAGATTCTGATGTCCGAATTGTCCAGAGAGTAATCGACGGCGACACAATTGTTGTTTGGAATAATAGCCATATAAGACTTTTAGGAATTAACACCCCTGAAAAAAATGAATTTTATTATCAGGAAGCAAAAAATTTCATGAATAATTCTGTATTTAACAAAACAATAATTTTAGAATATGGAAAAGAGAAAAAAGATTTGTATGGGAGAACTCTGGCTTATGTAATTCTCGACGGGGAAAATATGAATGTGGAGCAGGTGAGAAATGGATTTGCAAATTTTTACATTTATAATAATGATGGATACACTTCAAAATTAAGAAATGCGTGGAACGAATGTCTTGCAAACGGGAAAAATTTATGCGAGAAATCAAAAAATAAATGCAGTGAATGCATTGAATTAAAAGAATTAAATGTCAAAGAGCAAAAAATTATTTTTTACAATAAATGCAGTTTTGAATGCGATTTGACAAAATGGGATATTAAAGATGAAGGAAGGAAAAATTTTATTTTTCCAAATTTTATTTTGAAAGAAAATGCGGAAGTAAGAATAATTGTAGAAAATAAAACAAACAGCGAGGGAATTTTATATTGGAAAGAAAAAGATTATGTCTGGACTGCGGGAGGAGATACTTTATTTTTAAGAGATGAATTGGAAAAATTAGTTTTATGGAAAGAGTTAAACCGATGATTAGCAAATGAATATATTCTTTTTTATACAATGATGTTTTTAAAGTTCGGGATTATTAGAAAACCAAATTGAAAAAATCTTTGGCTTTAATTTTGGCTGGCGGTTTGGCTTTGGGTTCTTTAAAATTATTTTCACAGAATTTAGAAATACCTTATGAGACTGATCCTTACAAATTTATTCCTCAAGGAGCAGTTGCACTAAAGGTTACGGTTAAAACAGATAATGGATTTTTAAGAGGATTTTGGTATGAGGAAAACTTGCACTCTTTAGAGGATTATTTAACAGAACTCACCAAAACAGACTGGATAATTCCAATAGATAAATTTTTTTTAGATTTAAATGGGGATGACATTCTTGATTTGTCATTGGAGGACTTAGAAGGATATATTCAATTAGATAACTTAGCAAAAACAAGTTCGTAAATGAGAGTTACTTTTAAGTGATATCAATAGAAGAGTTTAAAAATATCTTTTTTTAAGAAATATAATGAAACCACGAAGAAGTTTTATTGCAGTTTTACCCTTATTAGTTATGGCTGGTTGTGACTTATTTACCAATTTTTTTAATCCTGCTCCTCCAAATCCAATAAAATCTAATACAGACCGCCCCCCTATTTTGAGTGAGATGTTAGCAGATTCTTCTTCTGAAGAGGCCCCTTGGATAAGAAATCTTTCTTTTAAGGTAGAAGATTCAGATGGGGATGCAGTTACTAAATATGGTTTTGAACTTGATTTTGGTGGCGAAGGAACAATAGATAAGATAATTTCACAATCAATGTCGGAAAAGGAAATATTATTCCCTATTGGAAGATCACTAGTTTATTATTATGCGGAGGCTGGAAAAGTTAAAGTTAAAAGAAATCTTGAGGTGATAGTTGTTAAACCTATTCCAGGAAATCTTCTTCCAACTGGCGGGAAATTATTAATAAATCCAGGTTCAGGACAATATCCATTACCTGTAAATATTTCTTCTCCAGATTGGATAGACCCAGATGGGACAATAGCTAAATATATATTAGATTTAATCTTTAAAACAGAATCTGCAGAAACAACTGAAACAATTACATCGTCAACTCCTTTTGAAAATTTTACAAGAACTTATAATGATGTTGGAAATTTAACAGCTTATTTAACTGTAACAGACGATAAAGGCGGAGAAGCGAGAACAAGCAGTAGTGCTGATGCTCTTGAAAGAGAAGATTTGGTTGGAAGAATAATTTTCGAAGGTAATTATTTCAAAGGAGGTAGTTTTCCTTTTTCTGGAACAATTCAAAATGCAACAAATACTGATTTAATCGCGAATAATTCAAATGGTGGCGGGTTAGAATACAGATTAATAAAAGAAGATGGAACATTAATTTTAAGTAAAAAATTTGAAGAAGATGCACAAATTAAATTACTCTCTCCAAACGGATATATTACCTTAGATTATAAGAATAACCAATTAAAAATAGGAAATGCCGATATAACAAAATCTTCTTTGGGAATTTATCTTTGGGAGACTATGTGTGGGTTAGGTCTCGTCGGCACAGATGGAGAATATTCTATACCAATTCCTCCGTTAGATTATTCTTTTACCGAATCTGGAGCAAATTTTGTACAAATACTTGTAAATTATTCTATGGATGGAAGCGAATACCACAAAAAGTTTACCTCCCCCCTATTTCCAGTCAACAATGAGCTGTAAAGTTAAAGGGAGCTAATTGATATTTCTAATTTTTTTATGAGCACTTAAATAGAAAGAATTTATCTAAGAGTATTTTAATTGTCTAGAATTCCACCCCATTCGACTACTGTAAATCCTTCTCTATTGGGGGTAACTATGACTGGTTCATTAATTTCCTTAATAGAATCTGTTGGTTTAAAGTAAAATTCAATTCTGATTAATGTGTCTGGAATAGGGATAATATCTAAATTCATATTTTGTTTAAGAAATTTGTCATCAAGCATTTTTATTTCATAGTAACTTGATTCTGGCAACTCATTTAACCAATACTCTTTGAATTGTCTCGTTTCTTTTTCATTTAGCCCAAATTTAGGCAAATTATTATCGAACCAACTTTCTAAATCTGAGTATTTAACAATCCATCCGTCATGAGGTAATTCTAATTTATTGAGCTCCGCTTCGTAAAACAGATAATCATACTCATTATTTATTATACCTTCTTTGGTTGCAAAAACATTCCACCCATTGTTGTAATCTGGAATATCTTGGGTTATTTTTCCGTTTATGTTAACTTTAACTTGAATCTTAGAATCTATTAAAGGATACAGATATATTGCGGGTTTCTTAACTCCTGGGGGGAAATGTGGAAAATCATTATTTACACATATCTCTTTAATTATATCAATCAAATTTCCTGAACAAGAATATTTAGATATTGAATCTTCTGTTAAACCATTATTAACAAGTTCCTTTATTTCTTCTATTGTTTTAGCGATACAAACTGCATTTTTACCTTCTATTTTACTTACTTGATTAGCTATCTGGGGGCATGACTCAGAAAGAGCCCCAGCAATTGATTTTGTTCCAGTATTCTGATTAATTGGTTTTAAATCCAAAACCATCATGTTAATTTCATAATTGTCGCCTGATGGCTCAATCTCTATTGAACTTTTTTCAATCAAACTAAGTGAGTCAATATTTTCTTCAACAATCACTTTAGCAGAATTTCCTTGTTCAACTTGTTGATATAAACAAGTGTAATTATCATTACAATCAACTATTCCAGAATCATTTTGAGAATTAATATTTAATAAATAAACTGCTCCAAATATTATTACAGCTAACAAAATAATTGATATAATAATTATAGGTGATTGTTACATTTTAGCACCAAAAAGGCTTAAAAATTAGCTAAACTACG
>CAYIHY010000027.1:0-9589 GCA_964363345.1 Candidatus Woesearchaeota archaeon
GAACTCATAGAATTTATTGCAAAGACTTAGGTGATTATATTTTTACAATATCTCAGAAAACTAATAAACCTTATTCGTCTTTTGCTAATGCACTCCACCATGGACTTTCTACTTCACTAACTGTTCCTGTTTCTGAATCAATATGCGCTTTGATTTCAACTTTTACGGGGATTACTAAAAATAATCTTGCTTGTTTTTTTGCATTATATTGATATGTTCCCTTGTCATCTAAAGTAATGTTTTCATTTTCTAATCTTGCCTTTATTTTTGCCTTTATTTTTTCTTT
The DNA here is from genome assembly GCA_964363345.1 of Candidatus Woesearchaeota archaeon. Classification (GTDB taxonomy): domain Archaea; phylum Nanobdellota; class Nanobdellia; order Pacearchaeales; family GW2011-AR1; genus RBG-13-33-26. Next base: position 287 of record CAYIHY010000027.1, read on the forward strand.
AACCTGATCAGGGAGAATTTTAATTTCTCTTGTTTCATTCCCCGTGAAAACTCCGTAAACCTTGTCCCCAGATTTATACAACGTAACATTTGTTGTCATATTTTCCCCTTTGACTTGAACTATAATATTGCCAGATTTCCCTGCAGTTATTGTCATAATTCTTGTTCCATTCTCAAACTTGCATCTTATTACGCTTCCCATACATTCGCATTCCAAGGGGCACTGAACATCCTCGAATTTTAATCTATGTTCTTCTTTTCTAACTTCTTTCATATTTCTTGTCTTAATCGCATTTTTTATTTCCTCTGCAGTTAATTGCGATTCGATTACAATGGAGTTTAATATTTCTTCTCTATTGGTTAAATTAAGGATATATCTTTTTTGAATTAGAACTCTTGAAAATTTGCCGTTTAAGTTTACTTCTACACTTAATCTCTCTTCTTCGCTTATTCTCTCTTGTTCTTCTTCATCTTCGGTTTCTATTTTTAATAAGTTATTTGCGGTATCTTTATCTAAGGCAAATTTAGAAATTATTTCTGCAATGATACCATCTTGATTTGTTGAATCAATGTAAAATCCCCGAGCTATTTTTATTTTTGATTGCGTCCCCCGAATTTCAGCAGTTATCTCAATTTTTTCTTTTTCACTTAAATCGTCTTCTCTTGCTGAGATTACAGCACTTTTTTCTTCTTCAACTTCTAAGTCATTTTTGGTTTCATTTTTTTCATTAGATTTTATTTCTTCGCAAGTTCCTTTTTCACTATCCCAAGATTCATATCCTCTTTCTTTACAGCATGATTCTCTTGAGTCTGGAGAAACTGTTGCGCAACTTCCTCCGACTGCGAGGTTATCCGAGCCATTTGTTCCTTCGGCGCTGACATTTTCTATTACTCTGCTTGTAATTCCTGCAGAAATAAAACCAATTAGAAATAAAGTTATTATAGATAAAATCATCCACCTTTTCATGAATATTTTAACTTAATATAATTTATAAACTTAATCTTTTTTTTCTGATTATGAAAATTGGTGTAAAAACATTTGACAATCCAAAGTTTCTAAAAAATTTTGAAAATAAGGTCGATTTTTTTGAAATAATGGCTGCTCAGAAGAATGATTATTCTTTTTTGAAGAATTTTTCTTTACCAATTGTTATTCATGCCGAACATGATAAATTTGGATTTAATCCCGCAGATATTTCAAAAAAAGAATTTAACATGAAAGCAATAAAATTTGCAATTAAAATTGCAGATTTATCAAATGCCAAAAAAATTATTGTTCATCCGGGCCAAATTGAAAATAAAAATTGTTCAATTAAAAATGCGATTAATTTTTTCAAGGAAATAAATGACAAAAGAATTTTAATTGAAAATCTTCCGAATTCAAGAAATCCAAATATTATTCGTCTCTGCCAGACTCCTATTCAGATTAAAAAATTTATGAAAGAAACAGGAGCAGGATTTTGTTTTGATGTTAATCATGCTTTAATTGGAATTAAGCATTTTGAAAATTATGAATTTATTGAAGAATATATAAAATTAAATCCTAACCATTATCATATCGGAGGCCAGAGATCTCTAAATGGAGAAACACATATTTCTTTTTTAAATTCAGATTTAAATTTGAAAGAGATTTTGAAATATTACCCAGAAAATTCTGAGATAACTTTGGAAACTGAAGTTGACGTAGAAAAGACAGAAGAAGATTTGAAAATTGTAAGAAAAGTTTTGAAAGAATTAGGGAAATAGATTTTCTTTAAATCACCTCGCCGAATCCGATTAATCGCCAGTGATTTTCAATGTTCCTTGCGAGTCCGACATTGCTCCCCTTTAACAGAACAATCGGAATATTAAGGAATAATTCAATTTCATCTTTGTTTATTTTTTCAATTGTGCCGACGGTGATTGTTGTATTTACGCTTAGCATCAGCATTTCTTTTGTCTTTAATGGAGAAACATCTTTGTGTTCTGAAATTCCCAAAACTTCTTTGAATAAGTTTGTTTTAATTTTTACTTTGTAACTTATTTCAGGAAGTTTTTCTTTTAATCCGACTAAACATCCCGAGAGAGAATCTGCTTTTGTAAGGAAAGGGTCTAGTTCTGTTTCAATTGCGATGCTTGCTCCAGGAGAAACTTCGTCTAGTGATTCGTTTCCTTTGTGAATTGACAAAATTTTTGTTGTCAAAGTTTGATACATCTGCTGATTTGCTTTTTTGATAATTAATCCCGGTTTGATTTCTATTTCGTCGCCGATTTTTAATTTTCCTTCTTTTAGAATTCCACCGAGAACTCCGCCGTGCAATTTTTCAACTGAACTTCCGGGGCGATTTATGTCAAAACTTCTCGCAACTAAAAAAACAGGACTCGCTTCGACATTTCTTTTTGGAATTTCAAGTTTTGCAAGGGCTTCAATTAATTTATCAAGATTTATTTCCTGCTGCGCTGAGATTGGAATTATCGGAGAATTTTCTGCAACTGTTCCTTTGACAAATTCTTTTATCTCGTTGTAATTTTTTATTGCCTGCTCTCTTGTAACCAAATCTATTTTATTTTGAACTATAATTATTTCCTTGATTTTTTTTGCCTGAAGAGCAATGAAGTGTTCTCTTGTTTGGGGTTTTATTCCTTCGTTTGCGGCGATTACAAGAACTGCAGCGTCGATTATTGCGGCTCCTGAAAGCATTGTTGCCATGAGCATTTCGTGTCCTGGCGCGTCGATGAAGCTGATATAACGAACGGGTTTTCCTTTTCCCTTTGTATTATAATTTTCCCCTTCTTTTGAAATAGTCATATCTGTGTATCCCAGTTTTATTGTAATTCCTCTCTTTAATTCTTCAGAATGTGTGTCCGGAAACTTCCCAGTAAGTTTGTGCAATATTGTTGTTTTTCCGTGGTCGATGTGTCCGACAACTCCAACATTCAATTCTGGTATGGCTTCTTCTGTCATTAAATTAGATTGAAGAATTAGTTTTTAAGAGTTTGTATTCACTCGTTTCATTCGCTGATTATCTTTCCCGCCAAACCCTCCCGAGGGAAAAATTTTTCTATTAAAAATTTTTAGTAAATTTAGTTTATTGTAGATTTATAAAATTATTTTAAGCAAATAATCCATTGTGAGAATGTGTTTTTGCTCTTTTTTCATATTCATCTTCCCAGTTTTCTCCGAGCTGTCTTTCTTCAACTAGTCTTCCAAGGGTTTTAGCCCTTTCAATTCCGTAAGTCATTCCTTTGCTTATTCCTAAATCAGTATATACTGCGGTTAAATCAAAATCTCTTGTTATTTCCAATCCTGCATCAATTCCTCTTTTTCTATCTTCGGGGACATTATCGTCAAGAACTCCGGGCTGCGGAAAATTTAAATGTGAACCATAAGGAGCTTCTTCTCTTCTTAATGAATCATGATAACACGCTCTTGCATATTTTATATTTCTGCGAGTTTCTTTAGATCTTGTTTCTTCATCTTCAGAAGTTCCCATGAATGGACTTTCAATAACAACTCTCATAAGGTAAGAATAATTGTTTTGTTTAAAAATATTTATGTGACTAAAAATATATTTTGTTTCAAAAATTTGGAATAGTTTCCTCTACATAAGATTTTTATTTATTTTATCTATTTACTTTGTTTTTCTAACTATTGGGACGTAATAGGTTTTTGCTAATTGCTCGTCAACAGCTTGGCAACGTTTATAGTCTAGATTAGCGATGGGACATTGGCTGTAAACAGAAAACCATCCTTCTGTCCTAGCACAAGTTCCACAAACACCTTTCACATCTTTGCTTATTGTAGTTTTTTCTAACTCCATAATCTTGTAAGAAAAATTTTGTTTAAAAAACTTTATATTATTAGAAAGATAATTTTTATTTTATTGGGCTATTAAATTATATTTTGGCTTTCCACATCGAATGCAGGCCGTTTGTAAATATTCTGGCGTGCAAGAGGTATCTTTGCAGGAGGTACAGGCACTTCTTTCAAGAAGAGATACTCTTTGCGAAGAGATATTCCAATCATGAAGCATTCTTGTTTGATGAACAGAATCATATTCACATGTTCTCATTTGAAGACAAGAATTTTTATTAACATATTCCCACTTTGTCCATTCGTGAAACCCTAAATTATGAATTAAATCTTTTAGTTTCATTATTATTCAGCAGGTTTTGTTTCTACAGCTTTTTTCCATTCGGGTTCTGGCTTTGGCTGATTTTGGTCTGGGAAAATTTCTGATAATTTTTTGTTTCCTTCTTTAAGTATTTTTAAATTAATCTGAACAATTGAAGGAGAGATAACTTTTCCTCTGACTGTTTTTCTCATTCTCAATCCTTTTGGTTTGAAGTTTGAAACTGGTTTTTTCCCTTCTTTTCTTGGGCGTTTGTGCATGCCTTTCCCATAAGTTAAAAGAAGTTTTTTCAATCCTGTTCCTTCGACATTTTCCATGGAAGTAAATCCAGAAGCATCACTTGTTCCTGTAATCTCGAATTCATATCCCCCGAGTTCATTAGAAACATCTGTTCCTTCTATTTTATCATGAAGTGACTTTTCAAGTAATTCCTGCGCTTCTGCTTCCAGGTGGTAAGTCTTTCCGTTTTTCTCTGCGATGTTTATTTTGAATACCATGAAAACTAAAAATTAAATGGATTTTTAAAGGTTGCGGGGAGTTTTGGAAACCTTTATAACAGAGATATTTTTGAATATAATATGAAAGATAAGAAAAATTTTAGAAATTTTCCTGAAAGACCAACAAGAAATATTGAGGTGAAAGATATGTTCATAAAAGATATTCTTAAAAGTTCTGAGGAAAAAGCAAATGTCCGCGGAAAAATAAATCGAATTGCACAAACAGGCGGACCGACTATTTTCGTAATCTCCGACGGAACAGGTTCATTTTCTTTGAAGGGATTTATTTCTCCAGGCGAGAGAGCTTTTCCCGAGCTTAACGAAGGAGATTCTGTAAGAGCATTAATTAAAATCGAAGAATTCAATGGTGAAACAGAAGGGGACATTATAAAAATCAGCAAATTAAGTTCCTCTGAAGAACAGGCTTTTTTAGACTCACTAAAAAAAATTGAACTTGAAAGAGCGAAAGTTATTCCTCCTAAATTTTTAGTTAAAAGTCCTATTTTGGAAAAGTTGGAAAAATATTTTATTAAAGCAGCGACTGAAATCAAGCTCGCAATAATTCAGGACAGGCCGATAATTGTACGACATCATAATGATACCGACGGATACAGTTCGGGGTTTGCTTTGGAGAGGGCAATTCTCCCGCTGATTGAAGAACAGCACGGCACTGAAAAATCGGGGTGGGAATTTTTTACTCGTGCTCCATCTACAGCTCCGTTTTATGAAATTGATGATTCAATAAGAGATACTGCTTTGTCGTTGAGAAATGTCGCGAAATTTTCAAACAAGATGCCTTTGATTATTATTGCGGACAATGGAAGTTCGCCTGAAGATTTAATTGCAATCAAGCAGGGAAAAGTTCACGGTTCTGATTTTATTGTTATTGACCACCACTATTTTGATGAGGATGTTATTTCAAAAGAAGTTCTTACACACATAAACCCTTTTTTAGTCGGCGAGGACGGAAGTCATTTTTCTGCAGGAATGCTTTGCTCAGAATTTGCAAGATTTATCAATCCAAATGTAAAAAATATTGAACAGGTTCCCGCATTATCTGGTTTTGCCGACAGAATTGATTTGGGAAATCCTAATGTTATGAAAGATTATTTAAAAATTGCAGAAGCGCAGGGTTATACCAAAGAATTGCTTTCTGATATTTCTCTTGTTATCGAATATGTTTCTTCAAAAGTCCGATTTATGGAAGTCAGGGAATATATTGAAGTTTTGTTCGGCGAGCCAAGAGACAGGCAAAAATCTTTGGTTAATTTAATGTCTCCGTATATCAGAGAAATGGATAAGAAAGGTTTGAAAATTGCGCAGGAAAATTCTAAAATTGAGAAACTTGGCAATGTTACTTTCCAGTCTATTTACGTCGAGGAAACTTTTCCTATGGGATTTTTTCCAAAGCCTGGCAGAGTTACAGGTTTGGTTCATGATGCTTTGCAAGTTGAGAAAAAAGTTACAAGTCTTGTTACTGCAGGAATAATGAATACTGCGATTACAATGAGAGCAACTGATCAGGCTAATTTTTCTGTTCACGAGCTGATTAAATTTATTGAGAAAAAACTTCCTGAATCTTTTGTCAACGGTGGTGGGCACAAAAATGCTGGCTCAATTACTTTCCTTCCGAATAAAAAAGAAAAAGTTGTCGAATTGCTTAAAGAATTTATTAAAAGTAGATAATTATCTTTTTAGAATCTGGCTGATATATTTTGGGTTTCCGATATAATCTTCTCTTAAGATTTTTTCTGTTTCTAATTTGTCTTTTGGTTTTTTGTAAGCGCGGCTGTTTCTCAATGCATCATACCAATCTGCTATTGCTAAAATTTGTTTTAAATCCGTGTTTGCATTTTTTCTTCTTTCTGTTCCCCGGTAATCTTTTCTTCTTTCTTCTTTCCTTGGATAAGGGTTTTTCTGACATTCATGAGAACCCACTATAAGAAATTTAACTTCATCTTCAAAATTTGCAATTTTTTTCAGAGCCAATCTGGTATGTTGCTCCATCTTCATTTTTTCAGGGGGAGCTAATTTGTCCGGTTTCTCAAGGAGAAGCAATGAGATCTCTTTTTTTCCAATGTCATGAAGTAAAGCACCATATGCAAGAATTTCTAATTTTTTCTCTTCCAATTTATTTTCTATTCCTAAATCTAACGCGAGCAGACAGACTCTAAGTGAATGAAGAAATGTATCCTGATGATGGTCGCGAAGTTCTTTCAAAAGAATTTTTATTTTTTCTTCTTCGAGAATTTTTCTGAAAATTTTTTCTGTCTTCTCTGATTCCAAGTGATAATTGTGATGAAGATCCATATTATTAAATTAAAATTATATTTTTAAAATATTTGATAAATTTAAATATAATGATGATTTGTTTATCCTATGAAAAAGGGGAAAATTACTGTTTCTGAAAATGGACCTTATTTAGTTTTAGGAAATTTTCCTTTGGAAAAAGAAATTTTTGTCTGCGGCAGCGACGGAATTCCTATAAAATGGAAAAAAGGAGAAAAATATTATTATAAAAATAATTGTATGCTTTGCCGATGTGGACATTCTGAAAACAAGCCGTTCTGTGACGGAACGCATGCGCTGATTAAATTTGATGGAAAAGAAACTGCGAATGATAAAAAATTTCTTGAGCAGTGCGGGGAAATTCACGGACCGAAATTAATTCTTAAAGACGCGCCGATGCTCTGTTCTGTTGCGAGATTCTGCCATCGCGGAGGAGAAATTTGGGATAATGTTCAGAAGTCAGATGCTAAGTCAATAAAAACTGCAATTGCCGATGCGTGCGATTGTCCTTCGGGAAGATTGGTTCTTTATGATAAGAAAACAGGAAAGGCTATTGAACCGAAATTTAAGCAATCAATTAGTTTGACAGAAGAAAACAAAAATAAAGTTATGGGTCCGGTTTGGATTAAGGGGAAAATTCCAATCGAATCTTCTAACGGAAAAAAATATGAATTAAGAAACCGGGTTACGCTTTGTCGCTGCGGAAAATCAAAAAACAAGCCGTTCTGCGACGGGGAACATACAATGGATTAAAATTTAAATAAAAATAATTTTAATCGCTTTTAACTAGAACCTAAAATTATCCCGCTTCTAAGAATATAATCCACTATGCTAGTTATAAATAATTTTTCACCCTGTGGCGGTCCGCGCCAATAATCCAATCCTGCTAACTTATACACTTTTCTGTCATCTGCCATATCCTCCTGAAGTTTAGAAATTAATTTCCATTGTCCTTCTGAAAATTGTTCTTTCCCCTGGCTTAAAATTTCTTCTCTTGCTCTTTTTGAAATATTTTTCATTCTGGAAATATTCCTTGCTAAAACAGGATATTCTTCAAACCCTATGCCTAAATTCCATGCAGATAAAGGTATACTTTCCACTTATTTCCGAGAAGTTACTTATATTTATTTCTTGCTATTTGGATTTAATCTTGGAACTGAAAAATCAGTCTTCAGTAAAATCTTTTATCCTATCTTCAATATCTTTCTTGTCTGTAAGTTCTTTTGGAATTCTGTATTCAACCCACCTGACTCTTTTCTTTTCTATTGTTTCTTTCAGATTTTTTTCGTGCTGATTTAATTTTGCATTTCCGCTTTTTACTTCTACGAAAACAACTTCATCGATTTTCTTTTCGTCCATCCCTTTGAACACGAGAAAATCAATCGGCTTTCCGAGAAATTTGCATTCTGTCGGGAGATATTTGAAGTTAGGAAGGTATGGGGCAAGTTGTTCTGAAAATTGTCCGCCTAAAACTGCGCGTGATTTCATGATTGCATCTTTGCGATAATTTGGAATTTCTTTTTCCCAATATTTGTCGGTTTTATATTTTCCAATTTTATTTCCAAGCCAATATGCGATGAAGAGGCCTAGGAGGAAGAGAAGAAGGTAAAGGAGAGTTAGGGGGAGAGACATGATAAATAAGGGAAAGGGGAGTTTTTAATTTTAATTATATAATAATTAAAGTTCTATGTAGAATGTTAACAAACTAATATAAATATAGAATAATTAATTTTTTAATGAAATTTGAAATTGATGTTTCTGGTGAAGATTTGTTAAATAAAGATTATACTATCTGTGTTGCAAATAAGGATGGAATCATAAAAGGATTTAAGTTTGATGAAAAATTGATTAAAGATTTAAATTCAAGATTTGGACAAAATTTGTATAAATATCCTAAGTCGAAAAAAGGAAAATCTGATTTAAAAGTCAGAATTTATTGCGTTGTAATTTATTACTTGTTTAAATCTTTGAAATTATCTGAAGAAATTTCATTAACTATCTGCAGAGATTTTACTGGAAGAGAAGATGACATAAGAAAGTCCTTAATTTATTTCCTTGAAAAAGAATTGAAATTAAAAATAAATGAAAGAATTTATTTTGATAAACTTTCAAAAGAATCAAATGCCCATCATTATTCTTATCTTATGAGATTTGATAATAAAGATAAAATGAAAACCTACCTTAAGTTATCATTAGAAGATATAGAAAAATGGTTAAAAAAATAAAGTGTACCAAGGGAGACTACAAAGAGTATCGCAACCCTAGTTTACCCCTCCGGATTTACGGATGAATGCCCTAGCAATTGGTACATATATACACATATATACAGAAATATAAATGTTTCGGTGAGGAGATATTGTAAAATAAGCGTCACGTTTATATACTAAATCATCTTTGCACTTTGGA
>CAYIHY010000028.1:0-9118 GCA_964363345.1 Candidatus Woesearchaeota archaeon
TGTTTGATATTTGTGTAAGGAGGGCGGTTTAGTGCGGATTTGTACTAATCACCTATTTTTATTATTATTTATAATATCTATATACTATATAATATATAATTTTTTAAATAAAACAAAAACAAACAAACAACAAAATTCCTTTATAAATATTTTCCAGTAGAAATCATGGGGACAGGGTTAACTATTACCCCTCATATCCTTTAATTCAATCTTTTTTACTTTTAATTACCATAAGTTAAATCAATTATTTTATAATTTCCCTTCTAATTCTGTTCGAATTTATATTTTATTTATATACTATCAAATCTATTTAATTTTACAGAAAAGTTTATAAATAATTTCTCTCTTAAGTTTTCATGCAAGAAAATAAAAACACATATAATTCTCTTATAGGGAAGATGATTGTAACAAAAGAAGGGAAGAGACTTGGATTTGTTAAAGATATTTCTTTTGAAACAAAATCAGGAGAATTAATCAACTTAGTCGTCAGAGAACCTACTCCTTATACAAGAAACCTTAATTTAGAAAGAACAAACTCAAGTGAGTTATTAATCCCTTACAATGCTATAATTGCTATCGGCGACTTTGTTATAGTTTCAGAAGAAGACTTGATTTAATTCTTTCTCTACCTATCTAAATAATTATAGATTTAATTTCTTTTTAACCCTCTTTGATTTAAATTTGTCTTACTCTATTTATTCACCACTTAAACCTTTTTTAAAATTCGGATTAATCAAGATTATCAGTATTAATTATTCTCTGATGAGAAATCTTCAAATCTCGGTCATATTGGAATGTTCCTATTATCTTATTTCCTTTAAGGACCTCAGGAACCCAGAATTGGGCATCTGCCCACATTTTGTCATAAGGGATTTTGCTTAAATTAAACCATCTAGGAGCGATTTCTTCAGTTTCTCTTGGCAATCCTTCCCAATTATACCCTATAAATGCATGCACTTCCTGATTCCATTTTGGTTCATAAGGAAATAAAAAGGTCAATACCGCAACTTTTTGCAGATTATTTGGAGTAACCCCTATTTCTTCTTGCATTTCCCTTACTGTTGCTTTAATTATTCCTTCTTCTTTTTCTACTTTGCCCCCGATTCCAAGATAATTTCCTAATCCAATTCCTCTTTTCTTCTTGCCCAAAAGGATTTCATCAGAACGAAGCAAAAAACAAAGAGTGCTTTTCCACAAAGGAGCATTTAATGTTTTCAAATATTCTTCTATTGACATATTAAAAATTAATTTGTATCCTTTTTAATTTTTTAGATAACTAAATCTTTCCCCCAAAAACTTAACTGCAAAATATAAATATTTAAAAACGTGTTTTTTATTTAATTTGTATGAGGCTCGTAGGTTTTAATTTTAATAAGATAAGCATTGAGAAGTTCAAAGAACTTGGTGGAGAATTAAAGTTTAATACTAAGATAGATATCTCGTCTATTTCTCCATTAAAATCCGATTTGATAAAAATCAAGGACGAACCGATTAAAATTGATTTTGTCTATTCTATTTTATACGAGCCTGAATTTGCAAAGCTTGAACTCGCAGGAACAATTATTCTTTCTGTTGAACCAAAGATAGCCCGCGAAGTTTTAAGAGGATGGAAAGACAAGGAACTCAACGAAGATTTCAGATTATTTATCTTCAATATAATTTTAAGAAAAGCAAACATAAAAGCTTTGAGCTTGGAAGAAGAACTCAATCTTCCCCCCCACATTCCATTACCCACTTTATCAAAAGAGAACGTTCAAAAGAAAGAAGACTAAGTTTAAAAAAATAGATTTCTTATTGTCTTTATGAAAATTTCTGATTCAAAAAAAGAAAAGATTTACGAACAGATTCTTGCATTGCTTTATTCCTCTTCTCCAAAATCCTTGTTTACCGTTAATGTTGCAGAAGAAATCGCACGCGACGAGGAGTATGTTAAATTTCTCCTTTTAGATTTAAAGAAAAAAGGGTTAGTTATTGAAATTAAAAAAAACCCCGAAGGAATAGCTTATCTAAGAAGGTCAAGATGGACTTTAAGTGATATTGCATACCAAACTTATAAAAAACATCAGCGCGAAGATATCAAACAAACCAAAGATAATTCTTAACCAACTATAATTTTTTATACTCTTTCTTCTCATTAAAATTATGGATCCTATTAAAGATGCATTTCAAAAAGTGAAACAGGATATGGATTTAATGGCCGATGAGATTAATTCTTTAAAACAATTTTTAGATCAAAATAAGGATCTATTGTCAGATTTAAACGAAAAAGTACAAGATTTAACTTCTAAAATCTCTAAAATTAGTTCAGAAAAACAAGAGTTTACTCCAACACATAACTTAGAAAACCCAACAAGTCCAACATATAATCCAACAGATAACTTACCTTTTAAGCCTCTAAACCCCCCAGATTTAGGTATTTCCACTGGAAATAGGGGGGTTCCAACAAACAAACAAACAAACAAACAAACAAACCAACAGACAGAAAACTCTTCTTTCGGGGAAGCTTTAGAGATATTAAACTCTCTCGATAACCTCAAAAAGGAGATAAGACTCAAATTTAAGAGAATTACTGAGCAGGAATTTTTGGTCTTTTCTACAATCTATCAAATGGAAGAGGAAGGCTATGTAGATTATCGTTCCCTTTCAAAGAAACTTAATCTTACTGAAACCTCTATACGAGACTATGTTGGAAGACTCATAAAAAAAGGCATTCCCGTCGAGAAAACTAAGCTTAATAATAAATTAGTTCAACTTTCTATATCAGAAAAGCTTAGGAAAATAGCTCCTTTGCCGATTATTTTACAGCTTAGAGAGATGTAATTCCCATTTTCCCGCTTACCGAATAACTAACTATCCCTATTCATATTTAGTTATTCCCTTTTTCTTCTTTATTTTCTTTCTCTCTTTTTTTATTGATTATTCTTTGATTTTTGTCTTTTCCCCGATTTGATATAATTCTCCTTTTTTATTTTTTTAAGCTCCCTAAGGACCTATTTTTGTATATCTCCTTAGTGCAACTCTCTCTTTTTCACAGATTAAAGTTGTCCTTGGTTTAACTCTTCTAACTACTCACTTTTTTGATTCTTTTCCCCTATTTTATTCTTATCTAACTCTCACTTTCCGTTTTTCTCTCAGCAATTTTTGCCATTTTTCTCAGCTTTTCCCTATTTTCTCTTCCAATCTCCCCCTTGATTGCTGAAAAAATCTTATTTTTTCTTTGAATTAACTCTCACTTTTGTCTTTTTAAGCATTTTTTCCTTGATTTCCTCAGGTATAAACACTCTTTTTTTGCCATTTTTCTCAATTTCTTCTTCAATTATCTCACTTTTCTGTTTTATAGTATTAATTTGGCCCCGGATTGTTGATCTCTCTTTTCCAAGCATTGCCGCAAGATCATCATAACTCAATTTCATCTCTGAATTTAAAAGCACCCAAAGAATTGCTCTTTCAGTTACTGAAAATTGGCTTAAATTTGGTGTTTGAACACCTGTTTGAACACCTGTTTGAACAGCATAAACACCTGTTTGTTTAGCATAAACGGGCTTGGCTGTTTTAAACACCCTGTTTGTTTTTAATTCATTCATCACAGAAACAACATTTTTCAAGCCATCAACATCATTTTTAATCGACGTCAAAATCTCTTTTATTTCCTCAATCTCTTTTTTCTGCAAATTTTTTTCAGAATCTAGGTGTTTAATCCATCCGCTTACAGAAGAAATATCTTTTTTTACAGAATCAAACCCTTTTTTAGTTTCTTCTTTTATCCCCTCAACCTCTCTTTTCCCAGTAAACAGCCAAAACATATAATATTTTATTAAACTATATTTAAAAATGTTTTGTTTTTCGACGGAATTTTTCTTTTACCCCCTCTATTTTTTCTTAGTAAAAAATAGCAAAAAAACAGCTGTTTAAGAGCAAAAAAATTGATAAACAGCTGTTTAAAACAACCACAAACAGTTGTTTGTTTCTTAAACAGCCTCGATGTTTTGTTTAAACAGCTGTTTAAACCCCTGTTTGATTCTTCCTTCTCCGTCGATAAAACTCTTAAACATCCACACAATTTAATCCCCTTACAAATTTTAATAATCCGAAATAACTAACCTCATCTGGTGAACAACCCGCGCCAAGAGTATTGTAAAGGAAAGTTGAGTGTTAAGAAACCGATAAGTATCTTACATAAATAGCGATTTATTACAATAATCTTTAAATAATTCTTCATGTTTTTGTTTCCATGGTTCATCCAGAGATTGAATATGGCTATCATGCTATTAAAACAAAAAATCCTCCCGAGTCAAAAGGGATAATAGAAATGTTTATTGGAAGGTTTAAAACAGATGGTAAATATCATCTTTTGGGATATAGACCAACAGAACTTTCTTATATGTTCTCTGAAGCAAGCGAGACTAATCAAGATTTAGGAACAATCGAACTTCCCTCAAATAAAGAAAAATTAACTGATTTAGTAAAAGGAGAAATTTTTTTAGTCCATCCTAAAAAAAATAAATTTTATCCGGTACAATATATTTCTCGTTCTGATTAACTAAGATTACCTTAATGCATAGTTACTAAAATAATTCTAAAATTTTAATCCTAAGAATTAACAAAAATTCCGAAATTTTATCATTCTCACGAAGCTCACCTTAGTGAACAAAGTCGCCCTACCACTAAAATTAATGCCGGAAAATTTTGGGCGAAATATCTGTTATACAATAAAAATAATTAAAAACCTCTAATCAAATATTTATTTGTGGAAACAATAAAAAAACCATGGGCAGTTTATTCTACCGGAATTGGGAAAGTTGTTAAAACAGATTCTGAAGGGAAAGTTTGGATTACTTCTTTTGAGAATGGTTCTCCAGAATGGGCCCCTAAAAAAGTTCAGACTTTTGAAGATCCAGTTAGTGTGATAAATTATTTTTTTACTAATCAATCTTATTCTCCAAAATATTCTATGCAAAATATTATTCACTTATTTTTAGATTAATTTCCAAGCGAAGCTAAAAACATCGAAAGTCTCATTAAACAAAGCTCACCTAAGTGCACAGAACCAAAAAGAGTTCTTCCTTTTGGAGAAACTACTTGTTAATTTCTTCCAAAAATAAAAAATTTTAATTTTCTCCTTATTTTTCAATTATTTCTCTCTTTAAACGCAATATTTATATACTTAGGGCACCCTAAGTTGTTGTGGACGAGCTATTCACAGCCCTAAGTTCACAAATAAAGAGGAGAAAATGAAAAAATCCATAAAATTATTAAAAAAATTAGAAAAGAGTTTTCCCGGTGATTCTTTAATAAACGATAGCGGTAAACCTTCTAAAATCGGAGCTAGTGACGAAACCTTTAAACTTTTAAAAATCTTGGAAAAAAGCGGCTTAATTGTTGGGTGGGCTTATAGGGTAGAAGGTCTTCCTGGACCAGAAAAAGAAAAAAGGATAGAGGCAGTAAAAATAACTCCTGCAGGAATGGAAATCCTAAATGGTCTAAAGCAGCAAAGAACTAACAATCTCATAACTTTTCTTACTATTCTAACTGTCATAATTGGGGGCATCCAGATATATTTGGCTTTGATGAAATGACTCCAGCTAAACCCTTTGCAGCAATTTACATTAGAGTGTCAACTCAAGACCAAGCTCAGCATGGTTTTAGTTTAGATGCTCAACAAGAATCCTTAGAAAATTATGCAAAAATTCTTGGATATGAAATATATAAAGTCTATAAAGAAGAAGGAAAATCTGGAAAGAATCTAAATCGCCCAGAAATGATAAATCTACTTAAAGATGCAGAAGAAAAGAAATTTCAAGCAATCTTCATTTACAAGCTAGATAGGTTTTCAAGAAGTTTAAAAGATTTAATTTTAACAATTGATCACCTAAAGGAAATAGGGGTAGACTTCATTTCATTACAAGACAAGATTGAAACAGCAAGCGCCTCTGGAAAGCTAATGTTTCAGATAATTGGAGCTTTTGCAGAATTTGAAAGGAATATCATTGGAGATAGAACAATATTTACCATGGAAAGAAAAGCCAAGGAGGGGGGATTTATAACACGAGCCCCTAAAGGATATAAACTAATAAATAAGAAACTTATGATTGATGAAGAAGAATCAAAAAAAGTTAAGGAAATCTTTGAAGAACTCTTAAAATCGGACATTTCTTTAACCCAATTAGCTAAAAAGAACAATCTTACTACTTCCGGAATAATAAAACTCCTAAGGAACACCACCTATCTAGGAAAAGTTAAATTTGCAAATAAGGAGACAGATGGCCAGCATGAGCCTTTAATAGAAAAAGAGTTATTTGATAAGGTTCAGGAGAAATTAAGTTAATCCAATCCCGCGTTCTCTCTTCTTTGCTTTCTCATCACTTTCATAAATCCGGAATCAAGTTTAGTGTAAACAACTTCTCCAGAAAATTCTTTATTCTTATAAATAATCTCAATTTTTTCTTTTGCCCCAAAAACAATTATCTCTGCCTTTTGAAAATCTTTCAAATCACCCTTTAGTTTTTTTATTCTTTCTTTAAACCACTTTATCTTTTCATCGTAAAATTCAGTTAAACTATCTCTCTCAACTTGACTTTTCGTTCCCCCGATTAAATCAACTTCAAATTTTTTCTTAATCCAAAGATAATTCATAGGGTTAAAATCTTCTCCAAGATGAATTAAATCATTAGCAATTCCTTTAACTTCATTGCTTCTCATCTCAAATACAATTAGGCAGTAGATTTAAATTTTATCTTTTCTTTATTAACTAAAATGATGCCTCAATTTTATGAATCCTGCTACAAAGTTTTAAGAAAAGTTCCAAAAGGAAAAGTAACAACTTACAAAGAGATTGCAAGAGCATTAAATTCTAAAGCATATCGTGCAGTTGGAAGTGCAATGAACAAGAATCCTTATGCTCCGCAAGTTCCATGCCATAGGGTGGTTAATTCAAACGGAGATGTCGGAGGATTTGCTTCAGGAGCAAATGCCAAGATAAAATTATTAAAATCAGAAGGAGTTGAGATAAAAGACAACAAAATTGATTTAAACAAATATTTTTACAGATTAGTATGATAAAAGTTGATTATTCCATTTTGAACAATCCGTTTCTTTTTCTAAATTTGATTTTCCAATTTTCTTTATACACTCTTCCCTTGTAAAGTTTTCAGAAAAAATACATCCATTAAAAAGATAACATTCTTCTTTGTTCTGGTATCTTATTTTTAATCTCCATTGTTTAATACCAATATTTAACGAATTAAGTTCACATTTCTGATTTAATGTATAATGGGTGTTATCCCCTATCTCTGACTCATCTAATATTCCCCAGATAGAGCAATTTTTATCCCAATAAGAAATATCTGCATATTTATAATTTAAAGATTCTATTTCGGAAACATACCCATGTTTAGATTGGAATTCTCCTTTAATATCTTGAAGAAAAATATTTATTGGTCCAGAAGGCATTTGTCCTTGATTTTCTATTAATACTTCTGCTCTTTTTTGATTGATAAAAAATCTAGTTTGATTAGTTATCCTATAAAATCCACTCACTTCTGATTTACGAATTACGAAATTATATTCTATCTGGATTGATGGTTTGAGTGTAGTTTCAATAGGAGGAGTTCCTTTATATTGGGCTTCAAGTGCATTTTTTGTAGAATCAAAAATTGAAACATTTAAGATAAGTGTTAAACACATAATGATTGTTCCAAACAAAGACAAAATTGCTATCCAAAAATTAATTTTATCTTTGTTTTGAATCTTTTTTTGAATTTTAAAAGTTATTATAATAAGAGCAATAAATATTAGTATTATCGCTAAAACGAATAATAAAAGATTCATTTCAAAAAAGAAACAAATATCCCTTAAAAGTTTATTGGTTATTGATCAATATCTAAACACCGAATTTAAATATTCTCCTTACAATATTTGACTATGGGGGAGCTTGAAAACTTAAGAAAAGAGAATGAAGAACTAAAAAAAGAAATTGAAAAATTGAAATCAGTTAAGCTAAATCAAAAAGCAGGAATGGTAAAGAAAGCAACTGAGGGAAATTTGATGTCCCGCGCTCCATTTGGCTATAAAATTGAAAATGGAAAATTAATTCCTGCTCAGAATTACAGAGAAATTGAAGAAATTTTTGAAGAATTTTTAAATAATAATATAAGTTTAAGACAACTTTCAGAAAAGCATAATCTTTCAGTAAACGGATTAAAAAAAATTCTAAAAAATTTTACTTACATAGGGAAAATAAAATTCAATAATCAAATTCACGACGGAAATCATCAGCCGATTGTTTCATCGACGTTATTTAATCATGTTCAAGATAAGTTGGAGAAGTTGGGAATAAAATGAATAAAAGAGAAAGGACAGTATTTAATTCCGGAGTATTTAATAAAAAAGATTTGAACAGAGATTATATAGAAATTAAAGATCATTTATATGTTGCTCCAAGAAAAAAAGGAGCTTATCTCGGAATGACTCTTCCAAATAGGACAGGGGAACAAATCTCTACACTTCTAGAAATACATTATTCTAATCCCGAATTATTTATTGATTATTTTAAAACTCCTCAGGAGATTAAAGAAGGAGAAATTGGTCAAGAAGCATTATGGATGGGAAAAAAACCCTTAAGATTAAGAAAAATAAAAGATGTAATAGTTAATCAACCTTCTCGAGATAAGCAAGGCAGTAAACCCGTAAAATATAGATATATTATTACCGAAGTTGAAGATGATAAAATAAGATCTCCAATGCCGGCAGAATACGGATTTGCAATAACTAATTTTAAAAATAGATATCATAAAGAAGCAGTTCCCGATACAATGAATTCTGAAGAAAAGAAATTTTTTTATGACCAAATTGAGATGATTGTTAAGAAAAATGATTCCTTGAATAAAATTGGGGGGAATTTAGAAAAAATATTATTGCCCCTAATCATAGTTACTTTCTTTGGTTCAATATTCTTTTTATTTCCCTCTGTTACAGGAAATATAATTGGAAATTTATTCTCTGTAAGCCGTTCGTTTATAGGAATAATCTTGTTTATTCTTAGTTTAATATGCTGCTTTATCAGAATAAAAAAATTAGGTGATTGTTACATTTTAGCACCAAAAAGGCTTAAAAATTAGCT
>CAYIHY010000029.1:0-7650 GCA_964363345.1 Candidatus Woesearchaeota archaeon
TTGATATTTGTGTAAGGAGGGCGGTTTAGTGCGGATTTGTACTAATCACCTAATAGATTAAGAAAAGAAGTATTTAAATTTTAACTTTAGAATCAGGAACTTTATCTGAATGAACATCTAATTGTCCACTTTGCAAACAAGCCCAGCATGTATGGATACTTCCATCTTTTTCTTTTACAACTCCAGTATTATCACATTTAGGACATCGTTCTTCCATGTTAAACTCATGAAATCTTCATTTTTAACTTTAATTGTGTTTGAGGATATGTTTGTGTATTTTTAATTTTTAATTAATATTCCTCTTGGGCGGGTGGGCGGGGTAGCTGAATAATCAATTAATAAAAACATAAAAGTTTAAATAAACAAATAATTAAATCTTATTATGGCAGAGAAAGATATCGGAAAAATAAACAAAGGAGAATATCAGGGAACAGTAACGGATATTGTTATCGGAATAAGAGAATACAATGGAAAAGCCGGTATTGATATAAGAGAATTTACAACAAGCGACAAATATACCGGACCGACAAAAAAAGGAGTAAGAATTCCCGCAGATAAACTTCAGGAATTCAAGCAGATGATTAATTCAATTTCTCCAAACGATTTAGTCGTATCAGAATCAAGTTCAGGCGCAAGTTCAAGCCCAAAAACCACACAGAAAAAATTTTCTCCCGATGAAGATATTCCTGATTATTGAGAACAATAATTCTTTTAAACTATAAAATTAAAAAATTAATATGAAAAATTCACTTAAAGTAATAATTCTCGGAACAGCAATAGGATTAGCCAGTTGTACCCCTTCTCCTTATGTATATGAAGGAAAAATTGGAAATGAATCAATTAGTTAGGGGGATGATCCTACCCTTCGCACATCCTTTTGCTTATATGTTACAAAAGAGGATGGAAGAATTATAAATTATCTCGATTGGGATAGGGATGAAAAATTAGATTCTGTAACAATAACAAAAAATGGAAAGGATCAAACTTTTACAGAAAATGATATAATCGGAGCAGAAGCATTCAAAATAGCACAACAGCAGTATACAGATTATCTTGCAAAAATTCTTGAGATAAAAAGAAAACAAGCTCTTGAAGATATTCAATGATTCTATCGCTCGGCTTCGCCTCGCTAAAAATTCATTGCCGATGCAAAACTAATTTAAAAAAATTTTAAAAACTCATTAACTAGTTTCTCCAAAACCTTTAAAATCTTTATTTTATTTTATTCTGAATGAAAAAAGGATTTGACAAATTAATTACTATCTTTGTTGTAATTGCAGTTTTAATTGTTGCAGTATTTTTAATGCAGAATAAAAATTCCGCCCAGGCTTCACCGGAAGTTGCAAAATGTATAGGACAAAATTCAATCTTGTATACTCAGACCGGATGTTCCCATTGTAAAGACCAAGAAGATTTATTCGGAGATAATCTTCAACACCTAAGTATGATTAATTGTCTTGAAGAAGGAAATTTGCAAAAATGCATTGATGCAAAAATTGAAGGAACTCCAACCTGGATAATAAAAAATAAAAGTTATGTCGGTGTTCAATCAATTGCAAAATTAAAAGAACTAACTGGGTGCTAAATGGAAATATTAAATTTTTGGGGAATAACTTTGCTCGCACTCGCAAATTCTGTAAATCCGTGTCAGATTGCAATGCTCGTCCTTGTATTGGTTACAATTCTTGCGCAAAATCATGAAAACAGAAAAAAAATTTTATTTGCGGGACTTGCATTTATTTCCGCAGTTTTTATTGGGTACTTATTTTACGGAATAGTTTTAGTTCAGTTATTCCAGACATTCACTGGATTTCTAAGAGAAGGCGCGATTTATGTAAAATATACTTTTGCGATTTTATCAATGTTAATTGGCGGATTGCAGATTAAAGATTTCTTTTTTTACAAGCAGGGAAGTTTCGGAACAGAAATGCCGATTTGGATGCGCCCCAAAGCAAAAAAAATTATTCAAAAAATAACTTCTCCAATTGGAGCATTCCTTACTGGATTCGTAATAACTATCTTCCTAAGCCCTTGCACAATGACTCCGCTTTTAATTGCAACACAATACCTTTCACAGCTTGGACTTGCAGGCGCATTGCCCTGGCTTTTGTATTTTAATTTTATAATAGTTCTCCCATTAATTGCAATCACCTTGATAATTTACGCAGGATTTGTAACTGCAGAAAGAATCGCGCAGTGGAAAGAAAAGAACATTAGAATTCTTCATTTAATTGCTGGACTCGCACTACTCTCAATCGGAATTTCTTTTTTAATGAATTGGATTTAATAAAAATTAAAATTTCCTTCGCAATATTTTTCACCTTTTTCAGTTAAGAGATAATGGTGTTCTCTTTCTGGGGGGTTATCTGAATTTATTTCAATATTTTGAGAAACCATTCCCAAACTAATAAGAGGGCCAACTTTCTTATAAAATAAAATTAATTCTGTTCTTGAAAGGTCGTGTTCTCTAATAACTCTCTCACGAAATAATTTTTGGAGAATTTCCTGAGCCTCTTTTTCTAAATTCATTAATCTTAAAATAAAAAACAATTTAAAAGAATATATCACTACAAAAAACAACAACTAATAACTCGGTATTAATTCATTATGTCCAAATTGAACAATTAAATCTATTTTCGGCTTCAGTTTTTCAACCCCAACAGGAGTATCACAAGCCCCGAAACATGTTCCAAGCCAGATTATAAATTGGGCATTTGTTTTCTTTTCAAGATAATCAACAACCGCAGTTGCATATTGTTTCAGTCCGTCAGGAAACTGCAATAAAACTAATTTCGCTTTTGTTTTTTTAATCTCGGATATAACTCTGCCAAATTCCATATCATATCTTTCCAAAAGCTCATTAATTGTTTTTTCAGTCATATACCTTAAAGCAAAGTAAGTTTTTTATAGCTTTTGAAAATCAAAAAACTTAAATATTCCAAAACCCTTAGTATTTTAGAAAAGAGGCAGAAGAATCAGTTAAAGCGATCTTTGGATCTACTTTACTGCTTTTGGTGCTTCTTCTCTATTTTAAAATTCTTAAGCGACAATTATAAAAATTTCCTGTTTTTATTTTTGTTGCCTTTCTTTCTTTTTATACAACAATTATAAAAATATTAGAAAAACTTATTTTATACAACAATATTTTTAAAGAGTTTTCTCGATTTTATTTTATGTTAACTCATGAACAAAAGGTTGAGAAGATTGCCCTGCAACTAAAAGAGAGGAAAAGCAAAGAGCCATTATCCCTGAAGAAAAAATCTGTTTCTCATCAGGTTCCAAAACCGCAGGATAAAAAATATTCAGATGAAAAAATAGATATAAGCAACCTGAATGAAATAATTTCCATTGATGTTGATAAAAAAATTTGCGTTGCAGAACCGGGGGTAACTTTTATCGATTTAGTAAAAGCCACACTAAAACATAATCTTGCGCCAATGACTGTTCCAGAACATAAGCAAATAACTATTGGGGGGGCAGTTGCGGGTTGTTCTATAGAATCAATGTCTTACAAATACGGAGGATTCCATGATAGCTGTCTGGAATTTGAAATAATCACAGCAAAGGGGGAAATAATAAATTGCTCTCCTGAAAATGATAACCTGCATTTCCAGATGATGCACGGAACATTTGGAACTCTCGGAATAATTTCAAAATTAAAATTCAAATTGATTCCAACAAAACCTTTTGTAAAAATGACTTATGAAAAATACAGCAATCTTGAAGACTACAAAACATCTATATTTAATCATTTCAAAAACAAAGATATTGATTTTATGGACGGAATTATTCACTCTGCAGAAGAATATGTTCTCTCGATAGGAAATTTTATAGACGACGCCCCATATACAAGCGATTACACATGGACAAAAGTTTACTTCGTAAGCACAAAAAATAGAAAAGAGGATTACTTCAAGACAGAAGATTATTTTTTTAGATATGACCGGGGAATTACGAGCGTGACTCCAAAAAATTTTCTTGGAAGACTTTTATTTAGAAAATTTATTACTTCCACAAATATTTTGAAAACTGCACAAAAATTGCACAAGGTGATTCCTCCAGAAAAAATTCCAGTAATAATAGATCTATTTATCCCATTTTCAAAAATGACTGAATTCATGGAATGGTACAAAAAAGAAGTAAATTTTTTCCCGCTCTGGTGTGTGCCTTATAGAAAATCACATGATTATGAATGGATTGATTCTTCTTTCTTAGAAGACACAAAGGACGAACTTTTTTTGGACATCGCAATTTATGATATGAAAAGAAAAGACGGAAAAAATTATTATAGAATCCTGGAAGAGGAATTAAAAAAAATCGGGGGGCTGAAAACGCTTATCTCAAATAATTTTTATTCTGAAGAAGAATTCTGGAAAATTTGGAATAAAGAAAATTACGACAAAGTAAAAAAAATAGCAGACCCTGACAACATATTCAGAAATCTTTACGAAAAAACTTGCAGAGCATCAATGGGGTTGTAAATAAAAATATTTTAACTGATTAAATAAACTCAGAATTATTTCTTAGCTTTTAATTTATACTTCGAAGCATAGGTTACTAATTTGTTCTTGAATTCTTTTATTCTTTCGTCATCTTCATCGCTATGAACTCTTGCTTCAAGAGCAGCATATCCATTGATTTGGGCAAGAAATTGCATGAGTTCTACAATATCTTCATGATTTTTTAATCTTAAAATCCAATTAACTGAAATTTCTCCCTGGGCAGAATAAGGAATTTTTTGTTCATCAAGATATCCCCTAACTGCATCATAATCCACTGCAACCTCCTTGGAGGAAAGTCTACCTTTATCTGAAAGAGAATAAAAAACTTCATCGGTAGGGGCATCTGCGTTTACCAAAAAAATTAATGGCTCCTTTCCTTTGATTGGTTTTTGCAATATTTTTACTAAGGACATAATTTTAATCAGATATTAACCTTTAAAAATAAGATTATTGTTAAAAATATATCATGGAAAATAAACTTAGACAGCCGATTGTTACAGTCTGCGGGCACGTGGACCACGGAAAGACAAGCATATTAGATTATTTTAGAGGCAGCTCTCTTCAGGAACAGGAAGCAGGGGGAATAACGCAGAAAATTTCATTTACATTCTATCCAAAAAGCCAGATTGAAAAAGCGTTCCCATTAATAGCGCAAAGCGGAATTAAATTAGAAATTCCCGGATTTTTATTTATTGATACCCCAGGACACGCAGCATTTACAAATTTAAGAAAGCGTGGAGGGAGTTTAGCAGACTTGGCGATTTTAGTTATTGATATAAATGAAGGAATAAAACCCCAGACTTCAGAAGTAATCCAAATTTTGAAAGCAAACAAAACTCCTTTTGTAATTGCGCTGAATAAAATTGATAATATTTCCTCTTGGAGAACTAATAAAGATTCAAAAATAAGTTTGCAAAAAAATATTGAATCACAATCTCTGAACGTAAAGCCAATTTTCGATGAGAGATATTTGACAATTGTCGGTTCATTATCTAATTACGGATTTGATGCAGATTTATTTTTTAATATTCAGGACTTCACAAAAAAAATTGCATTGGTTCCTTGTTCAGCAAGAACAGGCGAGGGAATCTCAGAGCTGATGATGATGCTCTGTGGTTTAAGTCAAAAATATTTAACAGAAAGATTAAAACTTGGGGAAGGAGCAAAGGGAGTTGTTCTTGAAGTCAAGAAAGAAAAATCAAATGATTACGTTGAAGCAATTTTATATGACGGAGAGCTGGAAAAAAATGATGAAATCGCTGTCGCAAATATTGACGGCAATCCTATAATTACAAAAGTCCGCGCGATTGAAGAAATTCAGCCATTGAGTTCAAGATTCCAGTCAAAAGAAAAAGTTATCGCAGCAACAGGAATCAGAATGCAGTTCAGCGAGAAAATGGATATTCTTCCAGGAATGCCCTTCTTATCTTATTCTGAAAAAGAAAAAGATAAAATAAAAGAAATTTTCAAAAAAGAATTAACAGAAACAATTCAGACGCAGAGCAAAGGGATAATTGCAAAAGCAGATTCTCTTGGAAGTTTGGAAGCTCTTTTAGTTTTATTGAAGCAGGCAGGAATTCCTGTTTTGAAGGCGGGAATCGGAAGCATTAACAAAGCAGATTTCTCGTCGGCAAAAGCGAATTTGGAAATTGACGAACTCGACGCTATAATTTTAGGTTTTAATGTTTCTATAAACGAAGATGCGCACGAACTTTTGAAAACAATTCCTATAAAAGTTTTGACAGACGAAGTTATTTACAAATTAATTGAGAATTTAGTTAAGTTCAGAAATGAAAGAAGAAAAGAAATTGAAAAAAGAAAACTTATGGAACTCACGAGTTTGTGCAAACTCGAAATTCTTCATCAGTATGTTTTCAGAAATACAAAGCCCGCAATTTTCGGAGTAAAAGTTCTCGCAGGAAAACTTACCTCAAATGTTAATTTAATAGATGAGTCAGAAAATAAAATAGGAAGAACAAAAAATATTCAAGCAGATAAGCAATCAGTTGAAGAAGCAGGAGGAGGAATGGAAGTTGCGATTTCAATTCCAGGAACAAATTTTGAAAGAGAACTCGGAGATAAAAAGTTCTTGTATTCGGACATGGGAGAAAAGCAATTTAGAGATTTCAAAAAAAATAAAGATTTACTGACACAAAATGAAATTAAGATATTAAGCGAGATTGCCGAGATGAAACGGAAAAAGAATGAGGAATGGGGAAAATAGGAATATGGTTAAAAATAAATTAAAAGAACAGCTCGCAATAGGATTATTTACTGGAGCCGTTTTAGCTATACTTACGTTCATTGGAACTTTTACGGGAAATTTTTTATGGGAAATTACTAAAGTATATCCAAAGGTTATGTGGATTTCGGGGATATTCTTTTCACTATCTTTTTTAATTTTAACACCCTGGTTTATAAAAATTGCAATAAAAAATCTTAAAAATCCTTCTTCAACAAATTATTCTAAAATAAGGGAAAAGATTCAAAAATAAAAATTAATTTCTTCTTCTAACAACAACCAAAATTATTGTTCCAGCAATAACAATCATTAAAAATAAAATTGCAGGAACTCCTGCTCCTGAATTAATAAGTCCAGTAACTGCTCCAGTAAGGAAACTAAAGTTATTATTTTTAGTTGTTCCGTAAGGATAATCAAGAATCTCAATACAGGGAATATCATTCTCAAAATTTTTTAAAATTGTTATTGTATCCTTGTAGTTTCCAAATTTAAACTGCTTAGAAGCTTCACTAAATATCTTTTTATTTTCAGAAATAAATTCCGGATTAGAATTATTACAAACAATAATCTGCTCTTTTAAGATTTCTTTATTTATAGTCAATTGTAAGTTTGCCTCATCAAGAACATTTTGATGATAAGTAAAGAATAACGCTACAATCGAAAAGATTATACTAATTATACTAAGAATAGAGGGGATTGAGGTTTCTTTTTTAAAAGTCATTAAGGAAACATAGAATTATATTTTATATGGATTATTGTATAAAAGAATAATTAATTTCTCCCCCTTAACAACCTCCCCAAAAAAATTTAATCATGCCCGAAGGCCGAGCGTTTGCACGAGACTAAAATATTATTAGGTGATTAGTACAAATCCGCACTAAACCGCCCTCCTTACACAAATATCAA
>CAYIHY010000030.1:0-7403 GCA_964363345.1 Candidatus Woesearchaeota archaeon
GAACTCATAGAATTTATTGCAAAGACTTAGGTGATTATATTTTTACAATATCTCATAAAACAATTCTTCAACCAGAAGGTAATCGGAACCTCGGTTCTTAACGCATAAGCTTTTTCCATCATAATAGCATCTGCTCCGTCGAGACCGCATAGAAGAGTTTTTAAATTTCCCCCCACTAAAAATATAATGGATAATGAATATTTTAGAAAGGTTGCGACCATTGCAATCGTCAGCGGTCTGATGATTTTATCTTTTTTAATGCTGAGGCCGATTTTGATGTCAATTATTATGGGTTTTCTCCTAGCATTTATCTTCTCCCCAATTTATAATCTCCTTTACAAATGGACCAAATCAAAAGGGCTTCCTGCAGCGATATTAGTTTTCTTATTATTGGCTCTGATCATAATACCTGTTTGGATTTTTATGCCGACGATAATTGATGAATCAATAAAATTTTACCGGGCATCACAGCAGTTGGACATAGTAACTCCGTTGACAAATCTTTTCCCCTCAATTTTTAATTCAAAAGAATTCACAGCACAAGTCGGAGTAATGATTCATTCTTTCATAACCAAAATGACAAATTCTCTGATGAATTATTTTGCAGATATACTTTTAGACTTGCCAAATATCGCCGCTCAGGTTTTGGTTATTTTTTTCACTTTCTATTATGCTTTGAGAGACAAAGTTGCAATAATAAGTTATGTAAAAAGTCTGCTTCCGTTCTCAAAAGAAGTAGAGAAGAAATTATTTGATTCAACCAGAGATATAACTTTCTCGGTTCTTTACGGGCAAGTTTTGATTGGGTTAGTTCAGGGAATAATTTTAGGAATTGGTTTTTTTGCATTCGGAGTTCCAAATCCCCTGCTTATGACTCTTATTGCAATATTCTTGTGTACACTCCCAATTATCGGTCCAACATTTATTGGGGTTCCTGTTGCAATCTTCCTGTTAATCGGAGGGAATTCTTTTTCAGCAATGGGGGTTTTAATTTTCACCCTGATATCTTCTCTTTCAGATCACTTCACTCGTCCAATATTCGTCGCTAAATTAGCAAAACTTCATACTGGATTAGTTATAATAGGAATGGTTGGTGGATTTTTGCTTTTCGGAATTTTAGGATTTATCCTCGGTCCCCTAATAATTGCTTATTTGATTATAATCACTGAATTGTACAGAAATAAAAATGTCCCGTCGGTATTGATAGAGCCTGCTAAATAAAATTTTAAAAAGAGATGGAATTAAAAGTAAAAATTCTGAAGTGGTCAACAGGTTTTCCTGTTGCCATGTTAAATCAAAAAACTGCAAATATAATCGGAGTTAAAATAAAAGACAGGATTTTTATAAAAACAATTTCAAAAAAGCCAAATGGAGTTTCTACAATTATTGATACAACTGCAAATTTAGTAAAAGAAAATGAAATCGCGATTTCTTCAGAATTAAAAAATAGATTGAACTTAAACGCAGGACAGAAAGTTGATGTTGGGCTTTCTCCGATGCCAAAAAGCATGATTTTCATAAAGAAAAAATTAAACAATGAAGAACTTTCCCAAAGCGAAATTAATCTGATAATACATGATATAATTGACAACTCATTATCCGAAGCTGAAATTGCTCTTTTCATCTCTGCAATGTACGAGCGCGGAATGAAAATGAAAGAAACTATTTTTCTGATAAACGCAATTTTAGGTTCTGGGCAGAAATTAAATTTAAAAGGAAAATATATCGTAGACAAGCATTCAATTGGAGGAATTCCAGGAAACAGAACCACCCCAATTGTTGTTTCAATCTGCGCTGCAGGAGGATTAATTTTTCCAAAATCTTCTTCGAGAGCAATAACAACTGCTGCAGGAACTGCTGATGTTATTGAAACAGTTGCTAAAGTTGAATTTTCAATGAAAGATTTAAAAAAAATTGTTGAAAAAACAGGTGCGTGTTTAATCTGGGGGGGCTCGCTTGAAATTGTTCCTGCCGACGAGAAAATAATCTCAATAGAAAAAATGCTTAACATTGACCCAGAGTCGCAGCTGCTTGCTTCAATAATGTCAAAAAAACTTGCACTTGGAGCAAAATATATTTTGATAGATATTCCTTACGGAAAAACTGCAAAAGTCAGCAGGGAAAAAGCGTTTAAGCTTGGAAAAAAATTTGAATATTTGGGAAATCATTTTCATAAAAAATTAAAAGTTGTTCTCACAAAAGGAGAAGAACCGATTGGACACGGAATCGGTCCCGCGCTGGAGATGATTGATATAATAAAAGTTCTGAAGCATTCCGAGGACAAACCCGCAGATTTGGAAAAAAAATCTTTATTTCTCGCAGGAGAAATTTTTGAAATGACTGGCAAAGCAAAAAAAGGCGAAGGAATTAATTTAGCAAAACAAATATTATGCAGTGGAAAAGCATTTGAAAAATTTGACGAGATAATTAAAGCGCAGGGCGGAAAACTTGACGGAATTAGAGTAGCAAAATTCAAAAAAGATATTTTGATTAAAAAAGAAGGGAAGATTACTGAATTTGACAATAAAAAAATAAATTCTCTCGCAAGAGTTGCGGGATGTCCGATGGATAAATCTGCGGGTTTGTATTTGTATCATCATGTTGGGGACAAATTGAAAAAGGGAGAAAAAATTTTAACGATTTATTCTGAATCAAAAGCCCGTCTTAAAGAAGCAGAGGATTTTTTTTTAAACCAAAAACCCATTAAAATTCAAAACAACTAATTTTTTAAACCCCGATTATATAATACTGGCATGGTTGAAAATACATACAAGACAAGACTTGTTGAATATGTCAAAAGAAATCTAAAAAAAGGTTATCCAACTGACACATTGAAAATTGCTTTGATAAATCAGGGTTACATGCGTCCGACAGTTGACGAGGCTGTTCAGGAAGCAATAAAACAAATGGCTTCAGAGGCTCCAGTAATAAAAGAAAAACCTGAGATAGAACATGAAGTTATTGTTGATGAGCCCGTAGTTGAGAAAAAATCTTTCTGGAAAAGATTATTCGGAAGAAAATAAATTAAGATTTTTTATTTAAAATTTGATTAACTGAATTAAATGTTTTTGAGACGTCTTCCACAATTTTTTCGGTTGAAGCTTCTTTAGTTAATTCTCCCATTAATTTAAGTACGTCCTCTGCTAAAGGAAATTCTTCTTGTATATCTCTATGACCGATAATTTTATTTCTTACCTTTTGTAATCTGTCATAATAAGAAGGAAGTTTTGGAAGAGATTTGTTTGTTCTTTTCAAACATTTAAGCATTTCATAAAAATTAACGGATTCTAAAATAATATAATGAGATAAAATATCCGAAGGATGTATCTCTATATCCTTACAAACTTTTACATTAATTTCATCTTTATAATCCTCTTCATTTTTTTCTAATACCTGCATAAAATCTATTAACTGTCTTATCGCTACATAAGAATATCCGAATTTATTAAAAGAATCCATTTTATCTTTAGAGACATTTTTTATTACTTCTTCAACACTTTTTCTCTTTTCCATGGTGGAGAAAACGCCCCCGCCAGGAATCGAACCTGGAAGCCATAAAGGCCCGGTTCTCAAGACCGGTGCAATACCATTATGCGACGGAGGCATATTAATAAAATATAAATTAATTTACAGGTTTTAAAACTTACTATCCCGATTTATCCCAACACAACTTTGCTGATTATTCCGATAACAATTCCCAGTCCTGCAATTCCCCCGATAACAGTTATCTTTTTTGCAACATCTACTTTTTTTATGTGAAGAATAAAAGCAACTCCCATAAGAGCAAGATACCAAAGCGCATCTAAAACATACCAGTCAAATATTTGCAATCCTACTTTTGCAATTCCCGTTAAATGCGAGACAACATAATTCTCAAAATAAAAATAAATTGGATCAACCGGGCTTGGAGCCAATGTTCCTATAAATGCCCCCAGTAAAAATACCCCTATATGTGTTCTAAAAAATTTTTCTTTTTTCATCTCTCTTTATTCAAATAATATTTTTAGTTATTTAAATTTAACTTTCACTATCTTATTATTCTTAAATCCCCTTGAAATATTTAAACTTTCACTATCTTCAAAGAATTATCCCAACAACTTCTGCAACGTCGGTCTCTCTTTTTCCCAAATAACCCTCTTTTTTCAGGGAAATGTCCGCATATCTCCGGCTTAATCTTTTCTATTTCACATTCGGCAACTCCTTTTTTCATTCCAAGAAAAATACAATGCCCATTTATTCTTTTAAGAAATCCAAATTTGTTTTTAAAATTTTTATATCCGTTTTTCTTTAACCTTTTTTCATCTTCTGCATTTAACTTTACAATTAATCTGCAACAATCTCCGCATCTTAAGCACTTGAATTTTTTTCTCGTATAAAAATATTCTACAAAAAGTAAATATAATATCACCAATCCCAAAAGAATGTCCGCTATTAATATAAAATCCATAAATATTTTAGTTAAAATTAATTAATAATTATTTGCTTCCATTGCTCTTAAAACTCTTTCATCAGGAGATAACAAAAAAACATGGTCCTCTTTGAATCTAAGTCCCCTGTAAATTCTCTGCAGTAATTCTCTTCTAGCTTTGTCTTTGTAAAAATCCCAGTAATAAGTTGGGTTTGTTTTTTTCAGAATGTTCCAGAACGGAGATTTCACATCAGGGTTCGGATATTTTGTAAAAATAATGCTGTTGCACTGTTCTCCCGGAAAATCAATCCCTCTCGTGCATTTTGTTGAGAATAAAACATCAATTTCTTTTCTCTTGAATTTTCTTATATTGTCATCGCCGTTTTCATTTTCCTGAATTCTCTTTAATTCCTCCCTACTGATCGTATTTTTCAAATTAAATTTCTTGAGTTCATATTCTTCAGGCAAATCATAAAAAGAATTTATAT
The DNA here is from genome assembly GCA_964363345.1 of Candidatus Woesearchaeota archaeon. GTDB lineage: Archaea > Nanobdellota > Nanobdellia > Pacearchaeales > GW2011-AR1 > RBG-13-33-26. The sequence continues at coordinate 4,897 of CAYIHY010000030.1, forward strand.
GAACAAGCGTTGGTTTTTTGGAAACTTCAATGCATTTGTCCAGCGCCTTGAAATATTTTTCTTTTGAAATATTTCCGTTAGCAAAATTTTCATATTTGCAGTCCATTTCCGCACCAGTTCTCTGCACTTCAATGCTTCCCTGCTGTTCTGTTTCTGCCTCGAATATTTTAAAATTGTCAAGCCCGAAAATATTTTTCAGGACATTTTCCGAATGAATTGTTCCTGACATCATAACTACAACTTTATTCTTCTCAAGCATTTCTTTCATTCTCTTTGCGAGATTTGTCGTAACTAATTCAACAATTAAATTATTCTCCTTCTTGCTGAAAGTCAGGTAAGTCTCGTCAAAAAACTCATCAAAAATTCTCGCAGTTTCCGCTACGTCAAAAAGATAGCTTTCATCGTCAATGTCATAAAGAAATTCCTGATTGTCTAAAATCAATTTAAGCAAATCATAAACCTCTGTTCCTTTAAGGGGAATTATCTGCTTTGAAAAAACTGAGTGCAATATTTCCTGATTATCTTTTATCTGGGCGATTGCATATGCAATTTTTCTTATAACTCCTTCTGCGCCTTCATCTTCCAAAAAAATCTGATTCAGCGAATTTTGCAGTCGGTCAATATTTATCATTCTTTGATTTGAAAAGCTGTCAAGAAATTCGTCGCATTCGTCGATTATTTCAACCTCGGTTTTCGGCTTTCTGTTCATGCTAGATTCTAATTTGTATTTCAAGGAATTAAAAACTAAAACATCCGAGTCAATAAAAGAATTAAACTGCTCGTAAAATTTGCATCCTGGTTTTCTTTCATAAAAAATATATTTCACATCTTTCAATCCAGTATAACTTCTTTTTTTGGAATTTTCAAAATTTTTCCCCCCCAATTCGAACTTGTCAGGAAAAACCGGGCACCAATAAGGGCAAACAGGAGCAATTGTTGCTCTTTTCACGTCTTTGATAGTTTTGAAATTTTTTGGATTTATTGCTTTGTTGTCTTTAAGATATCCAAAAATTTTATTTGAATTTTTTTCTTTGATTTCTATTTTGCACGGAATATAAGGATTGTCTGCAGTGAGATTTGTTTCTTTTTCTCTTCTATCAAAAATTTCATTAAGTTTTAAATTTCTTTCTTCTCTGAAAATCGGAGCATTTTTTTCTTCAAGATATTTGCACTTATGATTTCTCCTTCCGGTTATCACAGAAATTTTTAATTTTTCCCCTCCTTCTTTTACTAAATATTTTTTTCCCTCATAATCTTCTTTGTATTGATTTTGCAAAGTTTTTCCGGGAACAACAATGCAAGTCTTCCCAATTTCTTTTGCAATGTTAAGAGCAATAGCAGATTTTCCTGTTCCGCAAACTCCGTGTATAAAAATAACCCTGTTTCCATCTTTTATAGAACCCAAAACTTCATTGGCAACATCTTCCTGCGTCTTTCCGTTTGAAAATTGCAATGGTTTCAGAAAATTTTCTCCGTTGTATAAACTCCACATCTTTTATTCCTCTATTTGACAAATTAGTAAATTAAAGAATTAGTTATAAATATTGTTGTAGAATAATTAATTACAATAACCACTCTAATTTTTTCTTGTAAACAATATAATCATTTTTCTCTTTATCCGAAATAAACCATGCATCTCCATCTTTTGCTCTTAAATTCCATCCTGAATTATCACTAATTTGGCTAACTTCTTTTATCTCTCCATATGACAACGGGGAAATACCAATTATTGCCCCTTTTCCATATATAATATTAATCAACAATTCATCTTCAGTTTCTAATGAAAAATGTTTTAAAAAATCCCTATAATAACTTCTGAGGGTATCAAATTCTTCTAAATCTCTCGCAAGAATACGATAAGGTTTTTCTTTTTCCATAAAAATCTTTAACAAAATTCATTTAAATCCTTTTGTATAGTCAGAAATATATTTAATTTTATTCAACCCACTTAACATTTTTGAATTCGTATTTTGTCGCGATTAAAACAACATCAATAAACCACCAGATTCCAAGTCCGCCGAATGTAATTAATTTTAAAATTCCTGTTCCAACTTTTCCTATTATGAATCTATCTGACCAGAAAAGTATTCCTTTTTCTCTTCAACTATTTTTTATTTGTAAATCTCTATTATTAAAAGAATTTAACTGATTTTTTAGATACAGCCTTTCCACCAAATCATTCCAGTATTTTATTAAAAATTCATTTTCATAAATTTCTTTCATACTTTTTGCCGTGCCAAAATTAAATTTTCCTTTACGAAAGGCTCTTAATACTAAATTATTCGCTTCAAATACACCATAGCCCATTTGTTGAGCATCCAGTTTTCGTTTTGCTAAATAATCTAAAGCACGATTATATTCTGCTTCTTCATTAAAGAAAATATAAACTTTTTGCCTATCTTTTTCAGTTACTAATAAATTTGAAATATCTCTTAATGACATAATTTTTTATTAAAAATTTGGTGATTAGTACAAATCCGCACTAAACCGCCCTCCTTACACAAATA
>CAYIHY010000031.1:0-7354 GCA_964363345.1 Candidatus Woesearchaeota archaeon
TGTCTAAGTGCAAACCAGAGAGCCGCAGCCGCCAGCAGGATCAACTGGATTTAAACAATTCATAAATTCTCGTCGATAAACAACAAAAATTTCATTGCGCATATTATTTATAAGAAAATAATACACTTCACACGATCCTAAACTATTGGCTTTGACATCGAATATTATTAGAACTACAACTGAATGACTGCTTCACATACATCATACTTTAATGTTACACTGATTTTAGTCTGCGTATATCTTAAAGTACTCATTCTAATTATAATTTGTTCAGAAAAAAGAGATTTATAAACCTTTCTGAGATTTTACCGACGAGAACAAGAAATTTTGTATTCATATTATTTTTTTTGTAAAATTCACCGTCGGTAAAAAAATAATCAGCCTTGAGCAGAAATGTAAGGGGAAATTCGTGCCGAGCATTTGCATGAGACAAATTTAATTATCTCTAACGAATGCGGGTGCGAGTTGAAGAAACCGATAAGGTGTCGTCGCTTTTTGAATTTGTCGACGGGAAAATTAAATATCTTTATTCCATTTCCCAATAATAATTGGAAGCAATTGCGCTAATCCATTTTCATAAAGAACTGCGTTTGCAGGCATCGACGTTCCCGGTTGCCCTCTTTGATAATTTAATGGAATTATTGAACTTGTTCCGACGGTAATGCAATCTCCGTTTATTTCAGGCGTATGAGTGTGTCCGAAAACTCCTTTTCCATAACCCCTCTTCATTCCTTGCGGACTTCCTTTTGCACCATTCTCTCCTTTATGCCCATGAACCCCTAATTGATATCCATTCAGAATAAATCCTTCATCTAAATCCAAGCAATGAATATTTTTTGGCAAACTTTTCCCCCTCAATCTGTTTGTTTTGTCCTCGGATGCAATTAATTCCAATCCTTTTTGGATTGGATTTTTCTTGATTAACAAACCGCTTCTTAATTCTAAAACAAAAGGAGTATCATTCCACGGCTCCTCGACAAATTGAAAATTAGTCAAATATCTTCTTACAAAATCTGGAGAATGATTTGAATAAACAAAATAAAAATTTGTTTTTGGAAATTGTTTTGCCATTTTTTTAATAAACATTTCATATGCTTCAGAAAATTCTGTTTTGATATCTAATTTTCCTTCGCGATAAGCAATTGCTCTTTCTATTGTGTCTTCTCTTTCGTGAGGGTTCATGCTATGTCCGTCGAGAGCATCATGTAGAAAAACATTTTTAGGAGAAAAAAATTCCATCATCTCAAAACTTGCGTTCATAGTATCAGGATTTTCATATCCCAAATGAATATCTCCAAGAACTAACGCATCTGTTTTAATTTTTTTTGGTTCTTCCTCTCCGGGTTTGTATAAAAATCCCATGTCTACAAAAGTTCCATCCTCTTTTGCAGGAACAATTCTTGGAAGATATCTTTTTTGATTGAGAACATCAACGACGACAAAACCATATCTATGATTCCATTCTGCTGCATCGCCTCTGCTATTGGTGGCATTATAATTTGGATGAGTTACTGCGCCGGTTGTTATTAAAAATCTTGGAAATTTTATTCCGATACTTTTTGAAGCACACCTCAATCTCTGTTTTGAATGCGCAAAAATTATTGTTTTTTCAAGTTGTATCTGAGACATATCCATTCTTCCAGTAGTGGGGTCAACATTTTGAGGAGGAACAATTAAATCTGCAACTGCACATTTTTCATTTAATGATTTTACTTTAATACTTTGAAAATATTCTGTATCTCTTATCCCCCCAAATTCTTTTTCTAAATGAATTAGTTCTTCTTCTAATTTTCTCTCTCTTCCTATCATCTTTTCTAATTTACCATTCATCTTTTTCACAATTTCTTTTCTCTGTGTCTTATCTTCACCAACTTTTTCTAATTCACCTTTCTTTTCTTTTTCTATAAGTGCGACTTCTCTTTTTGCGGCATTCATTCTTAATTCTACTTTTTCCATTTTAACTTCTAATGCCTCTCTTTGATAAGCTCTCATTGTTTCAACTCTTGCAAGTTTATTTTTATTCATATAAACATCCCCCCTGTTTTCAAAAAAGAGATCCATATCAATTTCAGAACAATCCATTCCTTGCATTTGTAGAATCATTGATTCGCCATTATGTTCTTCAACATATCGGTCCATATTCTCAATCAAAGGGATATTTGGGGCTCCTTTTGCTTCATCTTCACCGTATTCACTTGCGTGCTTTTCAGATTGAATGGCTTGTGCGGCAGTAATTACGTAAGTTTTCGGATATTTTTTAGAATTCCCCTCTTCTCCGTTCACCATTTTTAACACAAATCTTTTTTCTTTTTAAAGAACTATATACTGCAAAATATATTTTAGAAAAAAATATAAATTCCCTCCTCATTGATTAAAAATGTCTCTTGAACTTTATAAATCAAAAAGAAATTTGAAAAAAAGCGGCGAGCCTCCCGCAAAAATAAAAAATCTCCCCGATAAAAAATTAATTTACCTTATACATGAGCATCACGCAACGCACTTGCATTGGGATTTGCGTCTTGAAATGGAAGGAGTTCTGAAATCATGGGCAGTTCCAAAAATTCCGTCAAAAGAAAAAAATGAAAAACTATTAGCAATTCAAGTTGAAGATCATCCATTAGAATATGCAAAATTTCACGGAATAATTCCAGAAGGAAATTATGGCGCAGGAGAAGTAAAAATTTGGGACAACGGAAATTATGAATTAATTGAAAAAACCCCAGCAAAAATAATTATTGAAATTCACGGAAAAAAACTAAAAGGAAAATATGCTTTGATAAAAACAAATTACACAAATAAAAAAAGCTGGTTATTTTTCAAGATTTAATTAAAGAATTTAAGAAACTCGCTAAATTGTGCAGAACCAGTACACCAAGATTCCCAATTATTGGCTATTTGTTTCCTTTGTTTTGGAGTTTTTTCTCCCCAATAATATTCAAAATCTCTCCGTCTTCTAATTGCATTTACTGCGTTTTGCGGAGCAAATGCTTCATATAATCTTAACTTTTCCTGTCTTGTATCTTGTGGTCCGCGATAAATATTGTTGTAAGCTTCAACAATTTGTGCTACTTCTGCAGGAGTATAAACATCTTTTTGTTCCATACTTTCAGGTTTTTCAATCTGTTTTTTTATACAGGTTTGTAGTTTTTCACTAGTCAGAATTAATTCAAGATCTCCAAATCCAACAATTGCCAATCTTGCATTTTGCGGAACAAATCTTCGGTATTTTTCTATTGTCTCTCCTCTTTTACTCTCTGATACACGAAAAATCTTTTGATGAGCTTCAACAATTTCTGCAACTTCTTTAGGAGAATAAGATTCTTTTTCTTCCATAATTTAATATTAACTTAATCCTTTTTAAGAATTATTATACGAAGATACATATTTTATTAATAACTATATAAAAAATCTTTGATTTACTTTTTTAAGATTTAAATCTTAAACAGGTTGTTCGTAAAGATTACCCTTGAGTTGTCCAGAACTTATTATTAATTTCTGATTGGTGTACATAGAAAATCCGATTCTGCCACACACTCTCTCATAACTTGCAGTTTGGTTTAATAACATTCCTTCAATTGCCAGACTATCTCCAATAAGGTCCATCGGAATTATAATTGGCATTTCTTCCTTTTCTCCTTTAATAATCATTTCTACACGAGGTATTTCTTTTGAATCAAATCCACCAGTTCTAAATGTACCAGATACTTTTACAGAATTAATTTTCCCTTCTAACTTTATCTCTGAGATTATCTTTCTTACTTCTAGTTTTTCATCTTCCATCTTTTTCTGTATGAATAAACCTCTTTTAAACTTTGTGTATTTACAATACTATAGGATAACCTCTCTTTATCTTATACCCAGAAAAACTAATTATGGAAATAAAAAAAGCTGGTTATTTTTTAAAATTTAAACGGGTATTTGTTCTTATTAAAAAGTAATAACAATAGTAAAATTTAAAAAGAAATACTCCTCAAAACTAATATGGAAAATAAAGAAATTATCTTATATGGGGAGAAAATGAAAGATAAAAATGATATTCAAACAGTATTAACTAAGATAAAAGATCCTTCTGGGGCTTTATGGGGAGATCAAAGTCTTAAACAAATTTGGATTGAAGTAGAGTCATCTTTAAGGAACCCAATACTCTTGGGGATAGAAGAAACTAAAAAATTACTTGATGACCATTTAGATATTGTTTGTGAATATCCAAGGGGAACTTATTCAGAGTTAGAACTAGTAAAATATTTATGGGGAATGCCTGTAACCGCTTTTTACCAAAATAAACAATTCTGCGGATTTAAAATAGATTTTACTGAGGCATATAAGGACTGGAAAGGTAATTTAGAATGGGAATTGGCCGATCTTGCCGGTAGAGGATGGAAAAAAGAAATAAGATTTAAAGATATTTTAAATTATATAAGAAGTCGTGGGGAATAATTTTTATTCTTCAAAATCTAACACTTCTTTTCAAAATCTTCTTTAGTAATATAAATTGTAGACCTATATCCATTTTCTTTTCTTTCAATTGTTATAACCATTAATTCAGGAGATTTTATCATATAATTAATTATCTCGCTGTTCAATTCTTTAATAGTCATTTTTCCCCGCATACATCAACTAAATTTTCCAACTCTTTCTTCAATTTATCTTCCATTTCGTTAAATAACCTCTTTGCTTTAGATTATTTATTATGTTTCTCATTAACAAAAATATTTAAAAATCAAATTTTCCTAAACAAATTATGGATGCAAATTCACTGCAAAAGAGGATGAATGATATTCAAAGCAATGCTATGAATGACCCTAATTTTCAGAATGCTTTGGGGAAATTATTTTCAGGACGCCCGGGATACAAGCCAGTAATTGAAACAAAGCAAGTTGTAATCAAATGCAAATCCTGCGGAAAAGTTCTTGAAGACACGCAAAAATTCTGTGATGAGTGCGGGACAAGAGTTGAACATCCACAAAAGAAATAATTATTCTTTTAATCTATCCCGCCCAAGAAAATTATTTTTTATCACCTCTTTTTTAGATATAACCTCGTAAGCGAGACGCAGTCGAGCGTAAAAAGATATTTTTAATAAAATCCTTCTTTATATTCAATTAATACATGAAATTTTTTAATAAGTTCTTCTTCTTTTTTTCCAAAAATTTTTCGATTAGGACAATTATATATTTTATAAATATCAATTTCTCTGTCGGGAATGACATGTTCTGTTTTTGTGAAATTCATGCAGACACAAACTTCTTTATCTTCAAGAAATGGAATCGGAAAAGGAAGATTCGCTCCAACTTTTTTTGAACATTTAATTATATCTCCATTGGAAAGTTTTATTCTATGTGTACTAAAACAAATTCTATTTCCTAAATCTTCCATTTTAATTTACTTAAAGAATACTTTAAAAAAATTATTATACTCCGAATTCCGCTTTGTACATTCTCTTAGCAAGCTTTTGTAGATATCCTCTTTCTTCTTCGGGAATTTTTACATAATCAAGAATTGTCTTACCTATTTCATAAGGCACGTTTACATTAGAGATGTCAAATTTAAGAAACCCAGAATACATAAGATTAAACATTTCCTCTTCAATTTGTTGACTCCAAAATGCAATGGGGTTCCCGGAAAATTTGACTTTTAATGGTTCTTTCTCTTTAAAAATAAGATTAACTAAATTGGGTTTGTGAAATATTGCCTTTTCATTTTTTTCAAAGCATATATTTGCAAAACTTGCTAAAGTTTTTATAATCGGACTATCCATCCATAAAGAACTTTAGTTTTGTTTATAAGAATTTGTGCTATTGAAAAATAGAAACCTGTTTATACTCCGAATTCCGCTTCAACTTTCTTAACTTTCTCTTCAACTCTCGGCTCATCTTCTTCTGCAGTCCACCATTCTAAATCAGGAATATCTGCTTCAATTCCTTTTGCTTTGCAGTAGCCTCTTGCAAGAAGATAAAAAATAACTCCAAGACTTCTTGAGCTTTTGTTATTTCCAATTATTATTTTGTCTGCTCCCTGTGAGAAATTATTTGTGTCGCAGATTAGCATAATTTTCTTGTGAACTTTTAAGGTATCATGCAATGCGTTTTTATCAAGCCATGAGTCTGCAATAATAGTTAATTCATTTTCGAAAAAATCAGGAAGAGCTGTGTTTGTCAAAATTCCCGCAGGGTATTTTTTTGTGAAAACTTTTATTCCTGTAAGCTTTGAAAACATATTTACTGCTCTCCATCCTGAAGGTCTTTTGCATACAACTGCAATTTCATCAGGACTGAATTTTGAGATATATTCAATTCCTTCTTTTAATTTCTCATCAATTATATCAGTGTTAAAAATCGCAAGCCCGTCTGCTCTTCTTCTGTAAACAAAAGGTTTCATTGTCGGAGTGACTGCTCTTGTTCCAAGATAAATTCCTGTCTTGACATATTCTTCAAGAGGGATAAGCATATCAGTTCTTTTCTTGACTTTGACTTTTTCTTTCAAATCTTCTGTATCAGCAACGTCGATTTTGCCTTTAAGTTTCTCAATTTTTTCAAGGAGCTTTTTCTTTTTTTCTTCGACGTCTTTTTCAAGAGTAGTAGACTCAGCTTCAGCAAGTTTTTCAACTTCTTTTTCTGTAAGCTCTTCTGGGTTTTTCATTTCAAGAACTTCTGCTTCGCTTTCAGTTTTTTTCTTTTTAGGCATGATAATTCAGAGAAAAGTATATTTTTAAAGGTTTTCAATGAGAAAGATTAACAATTTAAGTAATCATTTATTGTTTCATATGTATCAAATATTGGAGAAAATCTTGCTTTTAACTCTATTAATTTATCTTTACAAGCTTCAGCAAAGAAAGGATTTTTTATTATAATCCTACAAGTTTTACAGATATTATCATAATGTCCCGAACTACCTAATCGGTGATCTTCTTTTAAACGAATATTAACCATCGGAGTATGTCTTTCTTGTGTTATTTTTTCTTTTCTTTTTTTAAAAACTCCTTTTTCAATAAATTCTTCCTCTTCCCACTTCTTATATAATTCAAAACCCCCATTACTCCAATCAAATCCAATCTTCCAATTTTCATTTGGAGATCTATTTTTTAATTCTTCTAAAAAAACTTTTTCATAAAGATTCCTAATCGATTCAATAGTTGGAACGGATTCTAATTCTTCTAAAGTTTTTAATTGTCTTTCTTCTGAAGGAAAACGAATAGCTAGATATTTATCAATATTTTCTTGAGAAATTCCATAATGTTCCGCAATTCAATAAATTCCCTGTCGATTATCTGAATCCGAGAAATTAACTGCTTCAAGTTCTTTTCTAAAACTTTCTGCATCTTGGATAGCTCTTGCCCCCGTTAATATTAATTCTA
>CAYIHY010000032.1:0-7074 GCA_964363345.1 Candidatus Woesearchaeota archaeon
TAGATAATTTCTTAAGAAAAAGAAGTGATGTTAAGTTTGATTATGCACTTAACATAATAAAAAGATTTAAATACTATATGTTATAATAATGTAATATATGTTACAAAAAAGTAGTATATTCAAAACAATCAAGATTTTTTTTATTAATCCGAATAAAGAATATTACCTAATGGATATTAGCCGAGAAATTGGATTAGCACATACTTCTGTTAAAAAAAATCTTGATGAATTAATAAAATCAGGAATGATAAAAGAAGTTATAAAAATGAGGGGGAAAAGAAAATTTCCTTTTTATAAAGCATCTTCCGAGAATAAAACTTTTAAGAGAAATAAAGCTATTTATAATCTATTTTCTATCTTAGAATCTGGATTAATAGACTTTATTGGGGAAAAATTAAGCCCAAAGTCAATAGTTTTATTTGGAAGCTATCAAAGGGGGGAAGATATGGAAGATAGCGATATTGATTTATTTGTAGAATGCAGAGAAGAACAGTTAAATATTAAAATTTTTGAAAAAAAATTAGGCAGAAAAATACAATTGCATTTTAAAGAAAATTTTACTTCATATCCAAAAGAATTGAAAAATAATATCATTAATGGAATCGTTCTTAGGGGTTTTTTGGAGGGATATAAATGATTGTAAAAATTAAACCAGATAAACAAAAATCAGAATCTTTAAAAAAGATGGCAGAGATAACTTTAGAACGGTTGAACAAGACGAATATGGAAGATTATCCAAGTAATACCCTCTCAGATTATTATGATGTGATTCATAAGTTAATGGAGTCTTTAACCATAAAAAATGGAATTAAAGCAAGGGGAGATGGAGCACATCAGGAGCTAATAGAATATATCTTTAAACAAAATATAATAAACGAGCAGGCGAGACAATTTCTTCAACAAATGAGAGAATATCGAAATAGAATATCCTATGAAGGATTTATGATAAATAAAAATTATATCTGTCTTAATAACCAAAAAATACATGAAATAATAAAAAATTTCTTAATTCAATTAAGGTAAGGTCATTAAATATAATTTATTCCTTATTTTATTCTATCAAAAAAAATTATTTTTTTCTCTATTTCGTGTCTGCATAACTCCCAGGTATTTCTACAGATTTATAACTTTAATAAAAAGAAACACTAAATTTATTTCCCCACACATTTCTGCATCTCCTTAAAATCCTTTGAATTAGTTATGCAATCTTTTAATTTATTATTTTCCTCTTCAAGAGATTTTATCCTTATTTCTTGGTAAGTTATACTTACAGAAAGATTTAATGCATTTATTTTATCTATTGCAATGCTTTGATTAATAATCATTTGTTGCTGTCCTTTCATTACGTTTACAATTGTCGCAGTTATTACCTGTGCATCCAATTCCTATTTATTTCCACAGATTTTATTCAGTATATTTATCACCTCTTTTTTAAATAGCATTATAATCTCACAAAATAAGCTTATTAATTGAACAAAGCTTTGATTTTTAGTTATTAACTTAATTTCCTTTCCCTTGGGGAGGGTGGGCGGGAAGAAAATTTCTAATCTTCTGCTTCTTTTTTTCTTCTTAGCACCATTCCTTTGCCCCCAACTTGCAAAGTGATTTCTTCATTGCTTGATTTTCCAACTGCATTTTATTTATTGTTTCATTTTGCTTATTAATTATTCCTTGTTGTTCTTGTATTGCTTCAATTGTCAACCATTGAACATCACTATATTTAATCCCCATATAACCACTCTTTTCCATATAAGACATATTATAATCAATTAATTCAGGAGCATATTTTTCAACTTCCTGCGCAATCAAACCGGAATAATTGCTGTTTGTATTATTAAGTAGATTAAATTTTTTCGGCGACATTTGCATTATTTTGTTTAAAGAATTTGAAAAAGATAAATCAGAAATATTATTTTTTAGAACTGCATCTGATACGCAAGTTCCTAAAGTTCCGCCATTATAATACAAGCATCCTGTCGTCTTTAAATTTCCTTCTGAATATACTCCATAATCCCCCCATAACCATAAACCCCATAAGTACTACCTTGCCCAAAAACACCAGTATTAGCACCAGTAACATTAATCCCATAAGTATTTCCTAATCCATTAACTTCTAATTTTGCAACCGGCGTCGTTGTTCCGATGCCGACGTTTCCTGACGTTCCATTAACAAAAAAATAACTTTGAGAAGGTAAAGTTTTATTAGCAATATTAAAACTTGCACTTCCTGCATTAACAAAATTAAACATAAGAATACTAAATATACAAAATGCAATTAATACTTCAAATTCTTTTTTATCCATATTTAATTCCTCTTTTTTCATTATGATTATAAAATTTCTATCTTTTTAACTCTTTCAATTTAGTTTTTTATTATTCTAATTTAATTGATTTAATGCGTTTTCTACTTTTCTTTAATTTATACACAACATGCAAAGGGAAAAACTCATAATAATTTTTATCATCAAACCAAGCGCATTTCATATGATAAAGTCTTATGCCGGTAAGTCGGCTTAATGCCAAAGCATACAAAGTAAGCTGTTCAATTGGTTTTTCTTTTGATGCAGATGGCTTATAATCCAAAATATGAATCATTCCATTTCTTATTTGTATTAAATCAATATGTCCGGTGATATATTCTTCATCTTCAAGAACAATAGGAATTTCAAAATTTAATTCATATTTTAAATGTCTTATATCCTCGCTATTTATCAAAATTGCAATTTCTGTTGCAATGGTAACAGTATCATTTATAAGCATAAATTCTTGGAGGATTTCATGTCTTGATTTGTTGTTTGAAATGGCTTGTGTTATGAAATTTGCAACTTTCACAGCAGTATTTTCTTTTTTAATAATTTTTACTTGATCAAGATTAAAAATACTTTTATAATCTGATGCTCTTTTTGTGGAATTCTGAAAAATTTGATGCGGACATTCTGCTATTGCTAATTCTAAAAATTCCTGCAAAGGTTTAAAGCGGTAATGCCTGAATTCTTCATTTAGTATCAAGTCCAATTTTGCTCTGTGGTATTTAAAATTGTAAATCTGCTTATGAAATAATTTAGTTTCTTCTATAAATTCTTTTTTATCATATTTTTTTGATGCAAATTCCCTCATTCTTAAAAATGGAATATACTGCTCATATTCTTTAAGCCAATGAGAAATTATTCTTGAAGTTATGCTTATTCCATATCTTTCTTTTATTACGTCGGGAATTTTATCAAGAGGAGTCAAGCGATTATACAAAGTAACAGAGTCCATAATTATTTTCAAAGGATAAGTTTTATTTTTTGTTATTGCCGAGATAAAACTCTTATTGCATTTAGGACAATAATACCTTTGAACAGTTTCATATTTCTTTTTTCTCAACCCTCTTTTTATAATGCTTCCCTCGCAAAAAGGGCATTTTAATAATAATTTGCAAAAAGTTTCTGCTTCATCAATATTTTTGTCTTCTATCTCTTTTTGCACATTCATAGGATTTTCTAAAATTTCTTTATTCATTTTTCCTGAAAAAATTTTTGTTTTCTTTATTTTTATATTCTCCAAATACCCTGTCCCAAGCATTTCTCAAGTTGAGAATTTTTCTTTTTTGATATTGATATTGCGTCAGCAATTTATCAAGAATTTCCTTTGCTTCTTTATTTTCTGCAAATTTTTGCCTGAACAAATCAATTTTAGTTATTATATCTGCAATTAAAACAATAGAATCCGTCAGTTTTTTATGGGCTAACTCTCTTGAATCAAATTTATCTCCATAAGATTCTGCAATTAATTTTGGAATATTTTCAGCAATTAGTTTAATTTCTTCCCTATCTTTTGCGAATTCGTCTTTGTTAAGAAAAGATAAATTAGTCACTAAATCAGAAAGCTGGATTGTTTTTTGATAAACTTCCAAATCCCTGAATGAGCTTATCGGACTTTTTACACGATAATTATTGTATCTATTTTCTTCCATGTTTTATTATAAAGTTTCTTATTCCCATTTTCTACCATGTTAGGTTCTTTCTTCCCCTAAAGAACCCACTTTTTGTATAATCAAATTTATATTCTTGAAAAACTTTTCAGCATTTGCTAAACTTTCTCTTGCTGGTTCTTGATTTGCTTGAGGAAGTGTTTTATAAGTAAATTTGCCCCGTTTTCCTTTTTCTTGCTTAAAGATATGCAAAAGGGTATCTGCTCTAATAAGCACTTCTTCGTAAAGATTAAGCAATTCAGCATCTATTACTCCTTGCTGAACAAGTTTTTTGAATTCAAAAAAAGTTCTCTTGTGTTCTTGAGGAACTTCTGTTTTAATTCCTTTTGCAGTAAGATAAGATTTAGCAGAATAAAATATGCAATAATACGCGTTGTTTATTACATTACTAAAAAAAGTAGAATCTTCTTTTAATTCAAATTCTAATTTCAATTTACTATCTTTAGAAAGTTTAAAGATAGCTTTAGCTAAATCTAATTCATTCTTAGCTCTTTCTAAATATAAAATTTCACTATGGTCTAAAACCATTTTTATATGCCTCTCTAATTAATTTATAATAAATATCTGCATTGAAAAATAGTTTATGTTTTCTAAAGATTTGCTTTCCTAAATTTTCTTCATCTCTTAACAGCATCTTCACAAAATCTTTGAAAAAGATATAATGCTCATCAATATTAATTGAATAATTTAACTTTATTTCATTAAAATAAGGCCTGATTTTTTTTTCAGTTTCTTTATTTTCAACCAAAAGGCAAATATCCAGATCAGAATCTTTTGCTTGCTTGTTTTCAGCATAACTCCCAAAAACCAATAAACAGTAATTACTCGTTGAAATATTATTTATAATTTTTATGACAATTTCCAGTTGAGGAAAATTTAAATTTTTTTGCATTTCTAAATACTGCAACATCTGAATCAAAAAGGGATTGCTTAAATTTAAATTGTATATATCAACATTGCCTTTTCTTTTTGAAATTAAAAGTCCGCTTTTTACTAAATGCCTTAAAGAATTAAACACCCAGGGTTTTGTTTTCTTTTTTGAAATCTTCATAATCTCCGATATGCTAAACTCACCAAATAAATTATTTTCCCAAGATTCTAATAACATTATTTTTTCATTGGATATCATTTGATAGATTATAATTACTTATATAAATAACTATCGTTCTCTTTTTAAGTATCTGTTTCACACAGCAATTATCTATTTTCATCTCCCGACTTTAATGCTAAATAACTCCCGAATTTTTCTGATTTTGAGGGGTGTATGAAGAATACGGGATATGAAATTATGCTTTTTTTTATTATTTATCATTATAATTTCTTCATCTATTTTATTTTAACACCAACGATAAGTATTATCTTTCTTACATAATTCTGACTTGATTAAATTATTTTCATCTTTAAGATAATTTATTGTATCATTCTGTGAAATAATTATTTGCTGTTGTTCTTTTATTGCATTAACCATTGTCGCAATTATTGCATTTGTATCTAATCCTAAATAACCATCGTTCTGAAGAGGAGTAGCTTCGGGAATAACTTTTTGAACATTCTGTGCAGAGAAACCAACATGAGTATAAATTTCATTTTTGAAATTAAATTTAATTGGAGTTATATTCATTATTTGATTTAATCCGTAAGTAGAATTTCCCAAAACATTTTTTGATCTTTCATCAGATGTGCAGATAATTGTTCCTGATGCATCTGTTGATAATGCACAACTTAATGCTCCTGTTTGATTTATACTTCCAACGACTGATAATTTTTGAGATGGACTTGTCGTCCCGATGCCGACGTTGCCGTTATTTATTACTGTCATCAGCGTTGCATAGCTTGTATATGGCCAAGCAGATATAGGAGCAACGATATTGAATTGTGAATCTCCACCCTGGTTTCCTACCCCTCGCGACAGTACTAATGCAATTGAATTTCCACCACCAATATTTATGCCAAAACCATTATTCCAATCATTACCCGCATCATACATCAACAACTTCGGCATTGAAGGGATGGCACTACCCAAACTCAACATTGCACTCGGAGCCGTCGTTCCTATTCCTACGTTACCCCCATTTGTTATTCTCATTCTATTATACCAATTATCGGTATAAGCCCAGAAATCTAATCCGCCTGTTCCTTGTTGGATGACTGAATAATTTAAATCACTAACAGAAGATAATTGAATAAAAGGAGCACTTCCTCCAACGCTACTTGAAGAAATTCCATCTACTATAAGATTACTTCTAATTGTCAAGTTTCCAGTTAAATTAGAATTTCCCACCACGTTTAATTTATGAGTTGGCGTTGTTGTTCCTATTCCGACATTCCCTGCTAAGTATGTTGTTCCTACTCCATTTATCCATGCCTTGGGAGTTCCTGCTATATCCACATAGAAAGGATATGAACCCGCATCAGTAGCGTCAGTATATATTCCTAAACCATATCCTTTTCCAGCAGTTGTTCCTTTATTATCAACTAATAACATAAAATTTGCATTTTCATTAGATAGAGAGCGTTCTAAATTAAGTAAAGCACTTGGGCTTGTTGTTCCTATTCCTACATATCCTGCTGGATTAATTATCATTCTTATTGGGGGTAATACAGAATCTGAAGCAATATTATATCCTCCATCTTCAACAGTTCCAAAAATCAAACTTCCTGCTGAAGCCAAACCCCCAGCATAAGTTGTTCTATTTGACCAAATACCTGCAACATTTGCTGGGTCTCTAACATCTCTATATGCTGAAAATAGTATTCCCCCAATAGTATATCCCGTAGTTGAAGAACCTGCTCCTTTATTGTCAATAGTAATAAAATTACCATTAGATAAAACCGTGCTATCATTTCTTAAATGTAATTTTGTTGCTGGACTTGTTGTTCCAATGCCGACATTTCCCGTATTATAATCTACAAAAAAAGAGGATGAACCGACATGATAAATAAAATTATCAGTATAATCAGTAATCCAAAAACTATTATCTCTTATATCAAAAGTTATGCCAACAGGAGCAGGAGTTGCACCTGCAAAGCTTGCTGGAAATCTATCTGACTGATTAACTCCTAAACTACTTACATGATAAATAAAATTATCAGTATCA
>CAYIHY010000033.1:0-6552 GCA_964363345.1 Candidatus Woesearchaeota archaeon
AAGTGCAAAGATGATTTAGTATATAAACGTGACGCTTATTTTACAATATCGTTTTCTGATTAAATTTATAAACTACAATTTAATCTATTTTTTATGGAAATAACAAGAGAGAAATTAAGACAAACTCCTAGATATAAAAATTCTTTAGCCCTTGATAAGATAGCAATGGAAAATACTTATCTACCTGAAGCAAGAAGATATAGGTATGGTTTTCAAATTCCTTTAGGGATTATTGGGGTAATTGGTTCTCCAATCGCCACGTATTATCTTTCAAAAAAAGGTGTAATCGCTGCAAATCCTGATGTTATAAGATATGGACTTGGGGGGATAATTGGACTTATAAGCGGATGGACTGTAGGATTTAGTATAGGTACAATAGCATATGAAACATTTAGCCAAGAAGGAGACATTCATCAATTTTTTTCTAAAGTAAAAAAACATTTTACAAAAAAGAACTAAAAATTTATAACCTGCACTTTCTCTAACTTTTAATGGTGATAAAAATCAATCTCTTTAAAATTAAAAATTTTTATTTTAATGTTTCAACAATTCTAGGCATAGAAATTTTTCCCTTAGGGGCGGGTGGGCGGGAATGATTTATTCTTATTCAAGATTGGAAACTTTTGAGAAATGCAAATTAAAATTCAAATACAGATACATAGATGAAATAATTCCCGAAGTCCCAAAAAGCATTGAAGCGCATTTAGGAACAATTGTCCATTCAACTTTAGAATGGTTCTACAAAAAATTAATGGAAAAA
Organism: Candidatus Woesearchaeota archaeon; assembly: GCA_964363345.1. Classification (GTDB taxonomy): domain Archaea; phylum Nanobdellota; class Nanobdellia; order Pacearchaeales; family GW2011-AR1; genus RBG-13-33-26. Next base: position 761 of record CAYIHY010000033.1, read on the forward strand.
ACAACATCTTCAATTGATGAAGTTATTATGCATTACGCAGAAAAATGGGCAGAAGAATATGATTCAGAAATGCCCATAGTAAATAAATTCATGAAAGAAAAAGATTATTTTGACAAGGGAATAAAATTCTTAATTGATTATTATTTCAAGCACCAGCCTTTTGGGGAAAACACAATTGCCACAGAAAAAAAAGTTGAAATCAAACTTGATGAATTAGGGGAGAAGAAGTTAGTTGGATTCATAGACAGATTAGTTTATAATATTGAAAGCAACGAAATTGAAATTCACGATTACAAAACCGCAAACACTTTCCCTGCAATAAGTGATTTGGAAAAAAACAGGCAGTTAGCTTTGTATTCTATTGCAATAAAAGAAGAATTTGGAAAAGAAAAAAATATTTCTTTAATCTGGCATTTTCTTGCGCATAATAGAAACGTCCGAATTAAAAAAACAAATGAACAATTGGAAAATTTGAAAAGAGAGGTCGCAGCTTTGATTAACAAAATAGAATCAACAACAAATTTTCCACCGACATTTTCAAGATTATGCGATTGGTGTGAGTATAAAAATATGTGCGAGGGGAGAAATAATCAAAAAAAATTATTTTCCAAATAATTTTTTCTCAATTAAATCACAAACAAGATGATAAACTAATTCATGTGCTTCCTGAATTCTTGGTGTGTCTTCGGAAGGAATTTCAAAACAAATATCACTTAAAGATTTTAAAATCCCCCCACCTTTTCCAGTAAAAGAAATGTTATATGTTCCAATCTCTCTTCCTTTTTCAAATCCTTTAATAACATTTAAAGATTTTCCCGAAGTGGAAATTCCAATAAGAACATCTCCTTTTTCTGCACTTCCTTCAACTTGTCTTGAAAAAATATATTCAAAACCATAATCATTTCCTATTGCAGTAATTTTAATCGGGTCAGAAGCTAAAGAATAAGCCTCAAGAGATTTCCGGTCTAATTTAAATCTTCCTGAAAGTTCTCCTGCAATATGCATTGAATCGGCAGCGCTTCCGCCATTTCCGCATATCAAAACTTTTCCTCCTTTTTTATAACATTCAACCATCTCATCAGCAATTTTTTCAATTTCATCGGTTCTTCCCAATAAATTATATTTTAATCTTGCACTGTCAGTTATGCATTCTTTTAGATATTGATCGAAGTTTTTTTCCATCTTATTATTTTGTAAAATCTATTTATAAGGATATTTTAGTTAGAATAGATATTTTAGATATTATATTATTCGCTTTCGCCTTCCTGAACTTTTATCATATCAGTAACATAATCATCAGGATGAAGTTTTACAATTCTAACTCCCTGTGCCGCTCTCCCCATTACTCTTATATGTTCCAGCGAAGTTCTTATTACCATTCCCTTCCCCGTTGTAATAATTAAACTATCTTTATCATCGACAGAAATTGTTGAAACAACATCTCCTGTTTTTTCACTGACTTTCAAATTGATAACTCCTTTTCCTGCTCTCGCCGTTTTTCTGTAATCAGAAACAGAAGTTCTTTTTCCATACCCATTCTTTGTGACGGTTAAAATAGCTTCGGTATTTAAAGTTCCAAGACTGACAACTTCATCATCACTTTCTAATTTTATTCCAGTAACACCATAACTTCCTCTTCCGCTTTCTCGAACATCATTGCTGTTGAACCTTATCGCTTTTCCTTTTCTTGTTGCAAGAGAAACTTCATCATTTTTTTTCACAAGCTCAACCCCAATTAATGAATCAGAATTATCGTTTGGAAGATTCATCGCGTGAATTCCTGAGGCTCTCGGTTTTGAAAAATTAGAAAGTGAAATTTTCTTTACAATTCCTTTTTTAGTTGCCATAAACAAATCATCTTCAAAACTTTTTACAGAAATTACATTTGCAATATTTTCATCTTTCAATCCTAAAAGATTAACCAAAGCTTTTCCCTTGCTGTATTTTTCTGCTTCAGGAATATCGTAGGCCTTTAACCATAAAACTCTTCCTCTCGTCGTGAAAAACATCATGTAATCATGAGTTGAACAAACGATTAATTGCTTGACAAAATCGCCTGTTGCTAAATTGCTCCCGATAACTCCTTTTCCTCCGCGTTTCTGCTCTTTGTAAGCTTTCAAATCCATTCTCTTTGAATATCCTTTCTCAGTAATTGTAACAACAACTTCTTTTTCCTGAACCAAATCTTTCTCAGAAATTTCCTTAACTTTTTTAAGAACAATTGTATTTCTAGTATCACCATATTTATTTTTCAATTCATTAACTTCTTTAGTAATTATTTTCAAAATTTCTTTAATATCCGCTAAAATCTTTTCGAACTCTTCAATCCTTAATTTCAACTCTTCTTGTTCTTTCTTTAACTTATCCTGCTCCAAAGAAGTCAACTGTTGGAGTTTTGTTTCGAGAACTGCCTGTGCCTGCTTCTTGCTCAAATCAAAATTTTTCATCAGCACTTCAAGAGCTTCTGTTGCATTCTTTGACTTCTTAATTAAATCAATAATTTTATCAATATTTTTCAAAGCAATTAATAATCCAGTAACAATTTCCAGTCTATCTTTTGCTTTTTTCAATTCAAATTTTGTTCTCGAGGTTATAATCAATTTTCTGTATTTTATGTATTCGTCAATAACTTGTTTCAAATCTAAAATTCTGGGTTGTCCATTTACTAATGCAAGGAAATTAACACTGAAACTATCTTCTAATCTAGTATATTTGTATAAAGAATTAATAACAAAATCAGCACTTGCGCCTTTTCTCATCTCAAGAACAATTCTTATTTTTCCTTTTGAACTCTCATCTCTCAAATCAGAAATATCTTTCAATTTTTTACTCTGAATTAATTCCGCAATCTGTTCAACAAGAAGAGATTTATTCAACATGTAGGGAATTTCAGTAATCACAACAGTTTCTTTATTTCTTACATTTTCAGTATTTATTTTCCCTCTTAAAATTAATTTTCCTCTTCCCGTTTTATACAATTCAAGCATGTCTCCAAAAACACTTCCACCAGTAGGGAAATCAGGCCCTGTAACTATTTCACAAAGTTGTTCAATTTGAATTTCAGGATTTTTAATCTGAGCAACAATTGCATCACAAACTTCAGTCAAATTATGCGGGGGAATATTTGTCGCCATTCCAACTGCAATTCCTGTTGCACCATTAATAATTAAAGCGGGAAGTTTAGCTGGAAGAAGACTTGGTTCTTTAAGTGAATTGTCAAAATTGGGAACAAATTCAACTGTTTCTTTATCAAGATCTTCAATTAATTCTTCTGCAATCGGCATTAATCTCGCTTCAGTATAACGATAAGCAGCAGGTGGATCTCCGTCGATGCTACCAAAATTTCCCTGCCCATAAACCAAAGGATAACGCAATGAAAAATCCTGGGCCATTCTTACCATCGCCTCATAAACAGAACTATCTCCGTGAGGATGGAACTTACCAATAACATCTCCGACAACTCTTGCCGATTTTTTCGTCTGAGTCCCTGGCTTTAATCCCATTTGCTGCATTGAATATAAAATTCTTCTCTGAACAGGTTTCATCCCGTCTTCAATTGCAGGAATCGCACGTGAAACTATAACTGACATCGCATAATCCAAATACGCTTTTTTCATTTCCTCAGAAACTTCAGCAGGAATTATTCTCTTGTCATCTTCTAATTTCTCTTCTATTTCTTCATCTGTCATTTTTTTATCTTCTTCTGTCATTTTTATTCCTCAATTAATCCTCCAAAAACTTTTGAAAGTTCTTGTTGTTTATCTTTTTTATAATTGAATATTAAACTAACTTTTTTTAAAAAAAAGATTATCTCTATAGAATAATCATTATTAGAAAAATTAAATATCTGTTCATTATATTTTTTAATTTTTTCTTCTTTTATATGTCCTTCTTTATCTTGGATAGGATGTCCTTCTTTATCTGTCTGAGCTCCGAATTCAAAAACAAATTTATCTTCAAATCCAAGTTTCATTAAAATATTTCTAATTAAGTAAAATAATTTTTGTTCTTTCGGAAAATTAAATACACTTCTGTGTTCATTCTTGCTAATTCCTAAAATTTTTATTTTTTCTTTCATTTTTATATTATAGTTTTCTTTTATAGTGAGCTTTTTTTCTAAAAAAACCCATTTTTAAGCAACTTCCTCTCCCCCGATGTGTTTCGTTAGAAACCATCGCATGGAGGAACTACGCAACAGGTTCCTCCTTTTTATCTAAATATTCCATGAACTCATCCTCAGCAACTTCTTTTTCTTCAACTTTTTTTCCATGCCACTTGCATTTCTTGCATTCCCATTCCCCAATTTCTTTTCCACTTGAAATTGAATCTTCATCTTCAACATCTCCTGAATCCTTTCCGCTTAAAACAACATTAACATTATCACTTCCGCATTTAGGACAGATTCTTAATTTGAAAACTTTTCCACCTTCTGACTTTTTTTTCTTATTAAGTCCGTGTTTTTTTTCCCAATCTGCTTTTGAATCAAACCCTTCTTTAACCCAATCTGGTGTTGCTAATTTTCCCATTTTCCAGTTTCATTATTCCACAATTTAATTTCGCCAGAACAATTAAATTCTGAACAAGCAAGCAATTTGTTAGTATAAAGTTTAGTGGCTTCATTCACGCATGATTGATTTTTTAATTCAAATCCCGAAGGGCACATAATTCTTTCCCTGTTTAAACAATTGCAATTTTCATCAAGCCACTCTTGATATGCTTGCGATTCTTGATTTTCTTTTATCATATTTGCTCTTATTTTATTCCCAACCATCATCATCAAAAAAGCAACAATTAAAGTAACTGCAATAACCAAACTAACTTTCTTAACCAATCTGGAAATTTTTTTGTTCATTTTATTTTTCATTTTTGATTCAATTTTCTTTTTCATTTTAAATATCTAAATTAGCTTGTTTAGCATTTTCTGAAATGAAAGTTTTTCTAGCCTGAACATCATCTCCCATTAACATTGCAAAAGTTCTGTCAGCTTCAACAGCATCTTCGATAAATATCTTTTTAATTTTTCTCATTTTAGGATTCATAGTTGTATCCCATAGTTGAGTTGAACTCATTTCTCCTAAACCTTTGAATCGGGTAACATTTGTAGCATCGAGTTTCTCCACCAATTTTTTCAATTCCTCTTCAGTATAAACATAATGGTCTTTATTTTTTCTTACTCTAAATAAAGGAGGAAGTGCAACAAAAATATTTCCGTTCTCAATTAATTTCGGCATAAATCTAAAAAAGAAAGTCAGCAATAAAGTTTTAATGTGTTCTCCGTCGACATCTGCATCGCTCATAATTATTATCTTTCCGTATCTTAATCTCTCCAAATCAAATTGGTCGCCAATTCCTGTCCCTATAACCGTAATCATATTTGTTATTTCCTCGCTTGAAAGACTTTTTACCGGACTTGATTTTTCAACATTCAAAATTTTTCCTTTCAGGGGAAGTATCGCCTGAATTTCTTTATCTCTCGCCATCTTAGCGCTTCCGCCCGCGCTCTCTCCTTCAACAATGTAAAGTTCAGTATCTTCTGTTTTTTTATTAGAACAATCTGCAAGTTTTCCCGGCAATCCCCCAAGGGAAAATGCATTTTTTCTTCTGACTAAATCTTTTGCTTTCTTTGCAGCCATTCTTGCCTTTGCAGCAGATTCTGCTTTTGAAACTATTTTCCTCGCAACAGTAGGATTCTCTTCAAAAAATTCAGACAATGCGGATGAAACAATTGAATCAACAAATCCCTTTATTTCGGAATTTCCTAATTTTGTTTTTGTCTGCCCTTCAAATTGAGG
>CAYIHY010000034.1:0-6439 GCA_964363345.1 Candidatus Woesearchaeota archaeon
ATATTTGTGTAAGGAGGGCGGTTTAGTGCGGATTTGTACTAATCACCAAAAAATATTAAGTAAAAAGAATTAAAAAAATTCTATTAATTATCTGTAAGATTTCTGTCTTCGTGTTCTAGCTTTTCCTGCTCCAGGTTTTCTAACTTCTTTTCTTCTTACATCTGCAACAAGCAAGTTTCTATCATAAGCCAAGAAAGCTTTCGATAATTCTTCTGATTTTGAGAAATCAACAATTACTTTTGATAATGCAACTCTTGCTGCTTCAATCTGTCCTTTTTCTCCACCGCTTCTTACATCAATTGAAACATCAAAATTCAATTTTCCTAAAACTTTTTCTGCAATTCTTAATGGCTCTTCAATGTTTAACTTGTCAAAAAAATTCAACGTCTTGTAATTTCTTTTATTTATCCAGACATTTCCTGTTCCTTCTGTAAGAACAGCTCTTGCTACTGCTCTTTTTCTTTTTCCTGAATTAATTATTTTTAGATTTACCATCTTGAAACTTCCTTTACTCTAACTATTTTATTTTTGCTTGGAGATTTTGATTCTAAAGATATTTTTTTGCCAGCTTCGAATTCTTTCGGAACTCCGACATAACATTTTATTCTTTTGAAAGCATCTCTTCCTCTTCCTGTTCTGTAATTAGGCAGCATCCCCCTTATTGTTCTCTTGACAACTTTCTCGCTCATTCTCGAAACTTTGGGACCTTTCTGCGTGCTTCCAACTCTTTTTCTTTTTGCTTCCAATCCTTCTTCAATATTTTTTCTATTCCCAGTTATGATTATTTGTTCGCAGTTTACAATTGCAATCTCTTCTCCCTTAAGTGCTTCTCTAGCTACATAAGCAGATAGTCTTCCCAAAATTGCATCTTTTCCGTCGATTATTTTCATTTTGTTCTCTCCAATTCTATTAATCCAAAAAATAAATGTTCAAATACCCTTCGTGTTAACATTCCTTGTCCCATTTTTCCCCTTTCTAATTGTTCCATCCCATTCATCCCAATTTCTCCAAAAATTTCTGATTTCAATTTGAAATACTCAACTGAGTCTTTTGGCAAATTATATAACTGTCCAACTTGTTCAGCAAGTTCTTTTCCCGCATCCCTATGTTGTCTAACATCATCCCAATAAGTATCTTTTATTTCTTGTATAATTTCTTCTTTTTTCATTTTAATATTTTAATTCCCTTTGCCTCGGGATTTTTTTTAATTTCTTCGCTTATAGTTGAAACCTCTCCTTTTGCTTTTAATATTTTCTCTTTTGCTTTTTCAGAAAAACTAAATGCAACTACTTTAATTTTCTTTTCAATTTCTCCCTGAGACAAAACTTTCCCTGGAACAAGAATTGTTTCCCCCTCTTTTGCATTTTCATTTATCTTATTTAGATTAATATCAATTTGATTTATTTTTGGACTAGAAAGAATTCCTGCAATCTCAAGCCACTTGCTTTTTTTCTTTGCTTCAATTATAGTTTTAACTAATTCAGGATTATTTTTCCTTTCGAGTTGTTGGTCTATTTTTGTTTTTGTTTTCATGATAATTTACTGCAATAGATAGAGAATAATTTTCTCTACTCAAGTCGCTTTCGCTCGCAGATAAAAACCAAAGAGAAAAAGGGTTTATAAAAGTTTTTATTAAAAAATTCTGAAGCCCACTTCTTTCGCTTTTTTAATATCTTCTGATATTGAAGCAAATTCAATAAATGTAATTTCCCCGCTGTTAAGAACTGCATATCTATTCCATCCGCCTAATCCATAAATACTATGCATTCCATTTACATCAATTGCAAATTCCGGTTTGAAATTTCTTCTCTCTTGATGTTTAGAATAATTTTTCTCCCATTTTTTCAAAAAGGCCTCAAAAGAACAAACCCCAAATTCATCTTCACTTCTAAACCTTCTATACTCTTCTCCTTCAACTTCTATCATTTTGTCGAAGGCGTTTTGTTCAAAGATATATATAGGCATTTTATTGGTGTCCTGCGCATGCGGATAAAAGGTTTGAACCTTCATATCAAGCTTACTTGATACACGTAGTGAGGTTCGTATCCAATGCGGGTAAAAGGATTCGAACCTTTGTAAGCACTGAGCTAACAGATTTTGAGTCTGTCCCGTTTGACCACTCCGGCATACCCGCATGTAGAAATAAATTAATCATCTATATAAAAAGGTTTAGAATTACTTTATTTCTAGTCCCAAACCTGATATAACTTTATAAGGGATTCGTTATCTTTTTCTAAGGTAGTACAAATAAAATAAGGGTACATTATAGAATTTTCATTTTCGGAATGTTCTAATCCCAATCCATGCAAAATCTCATGCATCTCTTGTTGAGGATAACCCCCGCAAGAATTTCCCGGAGAATAAAAATTGATTATATCGGGATAATTTTTTGAGTAGGGGTAATATTCTTTTCCTAAAACATAACTTTCTCCTTTTGTATCTGTTCTTTCATTTCCAGAATATACCACATCTTCATCATAAGGGTAATAATTTATAATAAAATCAGCATCCTTAGAATTATTTATCTGATCAAACTTAAAATATCCATTGGTATCATTAGTAATAACTTTGAATGCTTTTATTATTTGTTGTTTTTTATAATCCCCTCCATTTATTACTTCTTGATTATATTTAGAAAAATTAGAATAATCCAATTCATTTTCAAAGTAATAATTAAAATGATAGGGGTTTTCCCCTTCTTGAATAAAGTTATCAGTTAGGTTATCTAACTTATTTAGATTTGAAAAAATTAAAATTCCAAAAAATAGAATTAAACCTATTACTAAATCCAATCTTTTTATTTTCATATCTTACTTTGCGATTTTCTTTGCCACTTCTTTCAAATCGTCTTTCAAAACTTCAATTGCTCTTTTGAAAATTTCCTCTTCACTGATTTGCCCAAACGATTCAACTGTAATTAATAATTCTTCAGTTGGAGTTAATTCAATAGAATTTTTTCCGACTTTTGTGCAATAGTCAGTGCAAACTTCACACATATCACATTTTCCCTCGTCTACAATTGCAACTTTTCCGTTGTCTAATTTGAAAACTCCCTGAGGGCAGACATTAACAACTTCTTTAGGGCAGTCTTTGTCTAATTTTATTTTTATAGAATCTCTGTAGAACATTAATCCAGGAGAAAACTTAACATGCTCGCTTCCTTTTCCGACTTTTGCAGTCGCAAGAATTTCTAATTCCTGACCTTTCTTTAAAATTGTGATTGGAATTTTATCATAAACTGGGCTTACTCTTCCTTTCATATCTTCAGAATAAATAACCCCATCGCTCTTTGCAACCAAAGTTATTTGTTCAGAACTTTTCTCGTCGATAGTTTTGTCCATCTTTAACGGAACCATTCCTATTCTGTGCGCAACAGTTTCATCATACAAAGGAGAGTCATTTTTTGAAATTTCAACTTCATCAACAGCTAAAATTGGTATCTGGTCAATATATCTTCTGATCGCATTTGCAAGGCTTTCATCTATATTTGCAGTAAAAGTTATCTGATTATTTTTTTTATTGATTGTTTTCATTTTATTAGGTTGAAATTTTTATTTTTAAATTTATGGGCGTCTTCCTCTAATCCAACTTGTTTGGATTTGGTAGTCCTTAAGGACGTCTACCTCTTCTTCCGCCTTTGACTTTTGGCCCGCCTCTTGGGAATCTTGTAGTATCTAATATATTCAATATTTTAAATCCCTCTCTTGTCAAACTTTTTACAATTGCATGTGCTCCAGGACCCAAAGCAGGATTTCCTGTCTTGACTCTTATTCTTATATATAATGATTTTATTCCTTGTTCATTTAAAATTTCTGCAAGTCTTTTTGCAATGAAAATAGCGATTGTCGGATTTGCTTTTAATCTTCCGTGTTTTGTTACCATTCCTCCTGTAACTTTTGTTATTGTTCTTCCAGACATATCAGTAACGTGAGCAAGAGTATTATTGAATGAAGTGTAAATATTTACAATTGCTTCAACTTCTTTTCCACTTTTCTTTTCCACCTTATCAATTTTCTTTTCTTCTTTTATGTCTTCAACAACTTCTATTTTTTTCTTCATTCTTCTGCCTCCAAATCTTTTGCTTTATGCAAAAGATTGCAAATTGAAGTTTCTTGTTTCAATTTCATTCTCCCGCCTCCACAATTTCTGCTTTAACCGCTTTAGTTTTAACCTTGTGTTGTTTAAGGGAAATTTTATTTTCAAATTCAACAGGAACAATATATGATGGAGCATTAATGCTGTTTCCATTTATCAAAACTTTTTTATGAGTAATCAATTGCCTCGCGCTTTTTGTAGTTGTTGCCATCTTTTTGTCGACGAGAACAGTCTGAAGTCTTCTTCTCAAATAATCTCTTTTATCCAAAGAAAGAACATCCCCAATTGAATTAACATTAAATCCAACTTTTTTTAATCTTCCAAAAAATGCTTCTTTGTCGCTTTCTTTTGCAGAAATTAATTTTTTAGCTTTCTCTCTTATCTCTTTTATTCTTGCGTCTGCTTTCCAAATTTCTTTTTTATTTTTCAAACCGAATTCTTCTTTTATTTTTCCTTCTTCTTCAATTCTTGTTTTATCAAAAGGTCTCTTCGGCCTTGAATATGTTTTATGTTTTCGTTTCATTTTTTATTGTTTCTTCTCAGTTGCGCCCGCTTTCTTTTTAATTCCAACGCTCTTTCTCTTATTTCTTCTGAAGTGACTTCTTGTTCTCTGTCCTCTCAAAGGAAGATTCAATGCATGTCTCAATCCTCTGTAACTCTTTATTTTCTTTAATCTTCCAATATCCATTTCTTTTTGCAATTCTAAATCACTTCCAAGAAGATGTTTATTTTCTCCAGTTTCAGTATCGAATTTTCTGTTAAGTAAATATGTCGGAACTTTTGCGTCTTTTACGAAAGTATTTATTTTGTCTATTTCTTCTTTTGTCAAAGAACCAATTTTTCTTTTCTTGTCAAAATTTAATGTTTTGCAAATCGCATTTGATAATCCCCATGAAATCCCCTTTATTTTTGTAAGACCGACGTAAACATTTAATCCTCCCTCAATATCTTTTGCTAGAATTCTAATTAACTTTTCTTCGAATTTCTTTTCTTCTGGTCTTCGTCCTTTTTGTTGTTGTGTTTGTTCCATATTCAAAATTTCTTATTTTGTATCATTGAAAAATGTTCTGTTTTTCAATTTTTTAGTTTACGAATAAATTGTATCTTTCAACTTCTGTAAGTTCACTTAATATTCTTTTCTGTACTGCTTTTTCAGGATCAGGAAGGTTTTGTATTCTCTGTTTCATGTCGTCAAAGGATTCAAATTCTTTTTCCTTCCTCTGTTTCAATATCTCCTGCATGTGTTTTTTTCCGAATCCAGGAAGTAACTCTATCTGATGCAGTCTTTTATTTATTGCTTCAGACTTGTTGAAAAAACTAACAAATTCTTGTTCCCGTTCCTTAACTATTTTCTCAACAAATTCCTGCAGTTGATTTTTTGCAGATTCTGTTAACTTTTCTCTGTGCAGTCTTCCGAGGATGTAATACACTTTGTCGCGTTTTCCCTCGCCAATATAAGCTTCTTCCCCCGCTTCAAGAGAAACTCCGCGTCTAGGCACTAATTCCAATAGCACTAAAGTTTTTTCCCCTATAGCCTGAGCTATCGGCATCATTTTCCTCTCCAAGGGATACCCATTCGGGAGATAATCTAATATGACTGCATTTTCTTCTTTTTCCATTTTCATCAATTAAATTTTTTAACTGCTTCAAGCACTCTTCTTGTTTCATCTTCATCCAAACTAACGTCTGCAAAAATTTTATTTAATTCTTCTGGGCTATCCGGCAAAATGTCTGCAATCTTGACAAGATATTCCGGTTTTATTTTGATTATATTCATTCTCTCTATTTCTTGCTTTAATTCCCTAGCTTCTTTAGATTTCAATTTATTAAATTTTTTTATGAATCCAATCATATCTGTTTCTTTTCCTTCTTCTTTATTGATGAATTCTATTGCTTCTGCCATGCTCAAGGGTTCGCTACTTTTTATTGTCATTATTCAAAACCTCCTGTTTTGAATTTGTGCTGAATTTCCTGTTCTGTCATTTTATTTTTTAATTTGTTTTATTTTTTTTAAATGTATGGGCTCAATTAATATTCTTTTTTCTTTGTTTCCGTCCTTAATTTTTAAAATGTAAGCTTTACCGCGTTTTCCTTCTATCACCCCAGTGATTCCCTGAAGTCTTTCGGGGAAACTTGATTGAACCGCAGGTTCTCTTGAAATTGCTGCGAAATCGCCTTCTTTAAGCTCTTGAAAGTACCTACTAAACTGCAATTTTCCTCGGGTTCTAATTGGTTTTCTACTTACCATAGATTACCCAAAATTATTTCATTTAAAAAACTATCTTTTGTTAGATATTGTAAAAATATAATCACCTAAGTCTTTGCAATAAATTCTATGAGTTCC
>CAYIHY010000035.1:0-6344 GCA_964363345.1 Candidatus Woesearchaeota archaeon
TGATATTTGTGTAAGGAGGGCGGTTTAGTGCGGATTTGTACTAATCACCTTAAATAATATTTGTCAATTAAATAGTTTGAAAGGATGTTAAAAATCTCCTTTAATTATTTTATAATGCAAATATTTATAAACTAATTTGTAATACATTTAACATGGTAATTAAAGATATAATCGAAATGCAGAAAAGAGAACTTAACCTATTTCTAAAAGAAAGTTATGTTGAAAGAATAGAACCAAATATAGATTTAACTAATTCCTTGATTAAAGTTATTATCGGTCCAAGAAGAGCAGGAAAATCATTTTTTAGCATAAACAACTTAAGTAAGGATGGAAAATTTGGATATGTTAATTTTGATGATGAAGAGCTAATAAGAGTAGAAGATTATAACGACATAATTTCCGCAGTTAATTCTGTCTATGAAAACCCTAAAATTTTATTTTTAGATGAAATACAAAACTTGCCGCGATGGGAGCTTTTTGTTAATCGTCTTCAAAGACAGGGCTACTTTTTAGTTTTGACCGGCAGCAATTCCCATCTCTTAAGTAAAGAATTAGCAACGCATTTAACTGGGAGGCATATTCAGATAATTGTCTTCCCATTCTCTTTTAAAGAATACCTCAGTTTTGAAAATAAAAATTTAACTGCCTCTGAGACTAAAACAAAATTAAGCGATTATATTATCTTTGGAGGTTACCCCGAACCTTTAATAAAAAAAATAAATTATAAAGATTATCTTACAACTCTTTTAAATTCTATTTTATTTAAAGATATAGTCAAAAGATATAAAGTAAGATTTTCTCAATCTATAAGTGATTTATCGGAGCAATTATTATCAAATATTGCTAATGAATATTCTTATAACTCCTTAAGTAAAATTTCTAAAATAAAAAGCACACATACCATTGAAAAATATCTCCAGTATCTTGAAGAATCTTTTATATTTTTTAGCGTAAAAAGATTTTCATATAAAGTTAAAGAGCAAATTTCTTCAATTAAAAAAATATACTGCATAGATAACGGATTTATTCACGCAAAAGCATTTAATTCGAGTCAGAATTCTGGGAAATTATATGAAAATCTTGTAGCAATAGAATTAAAGAAACAGGAATTAAATGGTAAAATTAATTTTTATTATTGGAAAAATCAACAGCAGGAAGAAGTGGATTTTGTTATTAAAAAAGGGATTAAGATAGAACAGCTTATACAAGTTTGTTACAATTTAAATAATATTGAAACTAAAAACAGAGAAATCAGGGCATTATTAAAAGCAGGAGATGAATTAAAATGCAAGAATCTTTTTATTATTAATTTGGATAAAGAAGGTGAAGAAGAAATAGAATGGTTTAATATGAAAGCAAAAATTAAGTTTATTCCCCTTTGGAAATGGCTTTTAGAAATGAAAAATTAAAAAACATTTTTATAGCAAGTAAGATTAAATTTTAGATTCATCGGTTTTTCCGCCCAAAATATCCAAAAAGTTATTCCAGAAGCGGCACCTTTGCAGAATGACGGCTATTTAGGATTAGATACAAATGCAATAACTGCAACTTTAGTAAAAGCAATGCAGGAACAGCAGGAAATAATTAATAATCAAGGCATTGCAATAGATAAAATAAATGCATTAAACATTTCTGCAAGTATAACTTCGCAGGAAATAAAAATAAAATATCTTGAAGAAGAAAATAATAAACTGAAAGATTGCATAACTAATTCAAAGGATTTTGCAGAAATGCAGAAATGTGCGGGAAATAAATTTAGATGAACAGAACCACTTCTTGAAAATATCTTTACGGAAAAAAAGGAACGCAATATTTATAAATAGTTGTCTATTTAATTGAACAGTTGTAAATTAAAATGGACAAAATAAAAGAACTATTCATACAAAATCCAGAAAAAGAGTATTACGTTAGAGAAATTTCAAGATTAGTTGGCAAATCTCCCACAACAATCTCAAAAAAACTTAAAGAACTGACCAAGAAAAAATTTTTAATTTTTCGAAATGAATTGAATCATTCTTTATATAAATCCAATAATGAACATGAAGAATACAAACAAGAGAAAATTTTTTATAATCTTAATAGATTAAAAGAATCAGGATTGGTCAATTTTTTAATTAAAGAATATAATTACCCTGAAGCTATAATATTATTCGGTTCATTTGCAAAAGGAGAAGATAATAAAAATAGCGATGTCGATTTGGCGGTAATTTCTCCAAGCGAAAAAAAGATTAATTTAGAAAAATTTAAAACTAAATTGAGAAAAGACATTCAACTATTTGTTCTTTCAGAAAAAGAAATAATTAATATGAAAACAAAAAATAAAGAATTATTAAATAATCTCCTTAATGGAATTAAATTATATGGTTTTTGGGAGATTTTTTAATGAAATTTGAAGATTTTATAAAAGAAGGAAAAGCAAGAAAAACATCAAAAGACATTCAATTATTTAAATCAATAATAAATACCTCAGAGCAGGATTTGAAGTTTCTCGATACTCTTAAAATAACTGAAAATTCTGCAAGAAAGCTTATGATTAGTTATTATGATACTCTGAGAAGTTTTCTTGAGGCAATTGTAATTTTAAAAGGATACAAAATTTATTTCCATGAAGCTTATACTTATTTTTTAAAACAGGAGAATGAAAATTTACTCTCTGAAAAATTTGACCGATTTAGAAAAATAAGAAATGATATTAATTATTATGGAAAAAATATAAGCATTGCAGAAATGGTTGAGAACAAACAAAAAATTATCGAGATAATCAAAGAGTTAAAACAAAAATTCAATTTAAATGTAGACTAATCGAATTTAATTTTGCAGGGATGCATTGGAAAAATAAATAGTTCCTACTTCGCAAATGAACAGATTGTTTAACTAAAAAAATAAATATGGTTCAACTTAAAAAAGAGGTATCAAAACTAAAGGAGTTTTTAAAATTTGAATAATCTTTTCTTAAATTATAAACCCAGAGATTATTTAGTTGAAATTAATTCCCGCAGTTAAAGAAAAAGAATCTTTGTTTTCTTTTTCTCCCTCATAATTTGTTTGTTCTGTTTTGTATTTTGCTTTTAAATTAAAATATTTATTAATTGAAGCACTTAGTTCAGCATCAAAACCAAATTTATCTGGGCAAAAAGCATAATTTGATTTAGTCAAATAACTTCCAATATTTAATCCAAAATTTCTTGTTTGAACTTTTGCATTTGCTCCGAATTCCTGTTCCCAGAGTCTTTTCATATAATACGGATTGAAAGAAATATTTGAATCATTTGAAAAAGGAATATCTAATTTTAATCCAAATTCTGCTTCATTTAAAGTTGGAACAAATATTTGCATTCCTAAGTCTCCAAGCATTAATTTAAATTGGGTAATAGAATATGGTTCTAATTCTCCTAATTTAGTTTTAATTTTATAGGAAACTCCTACTCCTGCAGAATAATCATAAAAAAGTTTATTTATTAATCTCTCTTTTACTAAGATATTTCCAGATATTCGCGAAGATAAATTAAGTCCTTTTTCATTCGTAGAATTAACAATCAATTCAACAACTCCTCCGGATATTTTATTATTTTGAAAGATTATACCTGTGTTGGGAGTTGCTTCAATACCAGAAAATGAGAATTTTCTTTTAAAACCCGCCTGAACAAGAATCCGATCTTCTAAAGGAAAAGAAGAATTTCCTGTGATTTGTCCTGCTCTCACAAGAAATCCCAAATAATTCATCTTAAATGAAGTTAGCTCTTTTTCTTGATTGGTAGTAAATGTTATTTTTGAATTTGATTTAGTTAGATTAATCAAAGAATCTTTTATTGGTTTAGAAGAAATATCATATCCAATGAAATCAAGAAAGTTTCTTCCATCTTCTGGTATAAGCATATATTTGAATTGATTATCTTCAAAAAATAAATGCTGGAATGCAATGAAATTTGCATCTTGCTGGTAGATTCTTAAAAGCTTTTCTGTGTTTTTTGTGTTAGCAACAATTATTTTTCCTCCATCCACTATTCCAATTTGTTCTATTAATCTTAAGATATCAAATACGTGTCCTATTTTATCCATTCCAGTCACTGACGCAGATTTTATTCCTAAATCATTTATTAATCGTTCTATATTCACTGCAATCTGCCCACATTCGCCCGAGGGAGTTTTAACACCTGTTTCAAGAAAATTCTGAATATTATTAAAAAAAGTTTCTTGAGATTCAATTTTATTTTGGAATGATCTCCAATTATAAGTTCCCTTATACGCTACTTCACTTATTGATGCAAATAGAACCATCTTCTGAAATTCTGAAAAAGTTTTTGAAACACCGATAAAATCTGAATAAGAATTTATTTTTTTATTTTTTACTTCTCTAATTAAATTTTCTATATTTGCTATTTCAAATTTGTTAAGGGGGAGATTTATGCTTCTTACTAAATTTTCTCCTGGGAGATTAGGATAAGAGATATATTTAGAATATTCTGGTTCTTTTGGTTTAGTTTCAAATTCATAATCAAAAGCAAAATCCATTTTTGGGGAATGAATTTCTTGAGTAGTTTCATCAAGGATTTTTTCTATTCCTTCTGGTCTCACTTCTTGTGTGCTTATTTTCGGAACTCCTAAAAGAGAAAGTCCCACTAGGGCAAGCGGTAAAAGTCTTGAAATTTTTTTATTCCTCATAAAAAATAAACATATTTCTACTTTATAAATTCTACGATTTAATTGTAACTAAATAATAGTAAAGGTTTGAGAACTTGGTTGGATTAAAATAATTTCTCTCTCTGTTACGGAATAATTTATCGTTTGTAATTTGAAAGATATTCTTTTAATAGTCTTTTTTTCATATCAAACATCTTTTTTATTATTTCTTTTCCTTGTCCAAAATTTATTTTAGTTCCATAATAATTTATTCCATTTCTTATATATCTAAATCTGTCAAAATCATTAAAATTAAAATATTTAATCAATGTACTGAGCAATTCTCCAAGGCATAAATGGGATGTAACTTTGTATCCATAAGAAATGCAAATTGCTTCCAGCATTTCTCTTAAAGAGTCATAAGTCATAGAAACATAAGCAGAAATATTTATTTTATCAATTTTTGCCGAGTTTACTGTTAGTTCTTTAATCTCTGACATTTCAATTAGAGATTTTATAAGTTCTGTGTCTATTTTTGTTTTTTTGATATAACCTTTTTTATAGTAATCTTCTAAATCCATTTTATTTCCCCCTGCAATACTGTTCCATTTAATACATTATTCATTAAATGTTCATTTTTTAAATCTTTAATTCTTTTTACAACAAATAGCTGCAGTCTTCTATTTAATTTTTTTTCAAATATCTCTTTATGAGTAAATTCTGCATTCTTTTCTGAAATTATTAATAAATCAATATCACTATTTTCTGCATCTAATCCCCTTGAAGCCGAGCCAAAAAGAGATATAGTGGGTTTTAAATAAAATTTATTAAGAGCCTCTAATAACCCCGAATCTTTTATTTTTCTTACATTATAGCATTTTTTTGCGTCTAAATAATTTCCGCTTTCTAAATCTGCTTTATACAATAAAAGATTTCTCTCTTTTCTCTCCTTTAACATTCTTTTTTTGACGAAAAATTTTAGCTGATTGCTTGCGGTGGCAGGAGCAATTTTTAGTATTCTTCCAACTTCCCTCACATTAAATTCCCGAGTTGGAGACTCAAAAAAAATTTTAATAGTGTTTAATTCTTTGAACATATGTTTAATAAACAAAACATCTGTTTAAAAATCTTTTGTTTGACTGGCTTTGTTTAAATTATTAAACTTGTAGAGATAAAGAGGAATTGTGCAGATAGGAAGTTTTATATAATTTGATTATTCTAATAATTTCATGGTTAATTTTAATATTTTGATAGAAAAGGGAGAAGATGGATATTTAATTTCTGAAGTAGTTGAACTCCCCGGTTGCCACACTCAAGCGAAGAATATAGACGAATTGCTTAAACGAACAAAAGAAGCTATTTCTCTTTACCTTGAGGTTGAAGGAAGAAATTTTAAAGATAATTTTATAGGAATACAAAAAATAGAGGTTTAAATGGCAAAATTGCCTCAACTAACTGCAAGAGAATTTATTAAATTATTAACAAAAATTGGCTTTATTGTTATAAGGCAATCTGGAAGTCATGTTTTTTTAAGACATAAAGATGGGCGAACAACAGTTGTTCCTGACCATTCTGGAGAAAAATTAGATAAAGGATTATTAAATAAAATTATAAGAAAAGATATTTGCATTTCAAGAGAAGAATTTGAAAAATTATTGTAACCAAGATATAAAAATTTGGTGATTAGTACAAATCCGCACTAAACCGCCCTCCTTACACAAATA
>CAYIHY010000036.1:0-5636 GCA_964363345.1 Candidatus Woesearchaeota archaeon
GTTTAGCTAATTTTTAAGCCTTTTTGGTGCTAAAATGTAACAATCACCTAATTTATTATGCAGATCATGGGGCCGATTTTTGGGCAGGAATTTATTCCTTTATGATTCCAGAATTGAGTAACTCATTATTTGTTCCTTCTGCATGTCTTACTGCTTCTACTTCCAATGGAGATTCTTTTTGGGCATGGGCAATAAGAAAAGGGGCCATAGGATTTAGTGGAAAAATAAGTACCACCTTTTTGAATGTAAATGATTTATACTTTTTGAACTCTGTTTATTATGATAATCATGCTCTTGGAGATTCATTTAAGGAAACTTATTCCTCAGACCCCTTCCAAAGAATGGCAACTTTTATTGGAGACCCTGTTTTGAATATCGCTCCAACCCATCTTTTAAAAAATAAAATTGAACTAACTAAGACAATTATTTGTCAGGATAACGGAGGAGTATGCTTCGTAAATAGTAATTGCTGTGCAGGAACCACTTGTGATTTATTCACCTGTAAAGATTGTTATTCTGCAGGAACAGATATTAACTTCCCTTATTTGGATAATGGGAGATGTTGCAATGGTTGGGATTGGGTTACAAGACAAGATGCAAATTTCTGCTGTTACAATAATCCGACTTATACAAGCAATGATGCCAATTTCTGCTGCTGGGCAAATTCATTGACTGATTTTGGGTGCTGGTGGAACGCAGACAATTGTGGGACCCATTCTACGCAGCATTATGACTTGGGGTGCTGGTGGAACGCAGAGTATTGCGGAACGACTAGTGTAAATGATCATCAAGTTTGCGCATAAAAAATGAAAACAAGAATAATATTTAGTTTTGGAATTTTAATTTTCTTAATTGGGATTATTTCTGCGGTAAATGTAAATATAGATATGAAAAATTCATTTGGAATAGGGGAAGAAGTTTTATTTAATTATACTTTAATTTCAGACACTTCACTAACGGGACAGTATATAATTAGAGTTTTATGCCCAAGTGCTCCATTACCTTTATTGGAAATAAAAAATTTCACCCTGCAGGCAAATCAACCTCTTACTGAAAATTATATTTATTTATCTAAAATTTTTGATAATATGAACTCTCAAACCTGCAATGCAACGGTCTTAGTTTTTAATTCGGTAAATTTGTCCAAAAGCAAATCTTTCCGCATTGTGAATAACCCCCCATTTAACATTAATATCTTAACCTGTAAAGAACAAGCTTGTCGTAATCAAACAAGAGTCTTCATTAAAGGAAGAGATATTTATTTAGATTATCAATCTGATACTCCAAATCCCCTTATTACTGCAAATTTAACTTATCCTAATGGGGATGTTAAAGAGATAACTCTTCCCACTTCAATAAAAGCAGAGCAGATTGGAACATATACTCTTTATGCTCAGGCTTTAAAAGAAAATTATCAAACAATAAATAAAAAAGTTCAATTTGGGGTTATTGAAAAAGAAGCAAATATTGGATATACCAATCTTGCCGAAGAAAAACAAAAATTATCAAATCCTATTTCAAATTATATTTTTATTATTGGAGGAATTGTTTTAATTTTAGCAAGCATATTATTAGTAATCTATTTCATCAAAAGAAAGAAAAAATGATTTTGTTACTACTCTTAAAAGAATATAAGCGGAAGATTTATAAAGATTAAATGTATTTTTGATATATGAAAAGTTTAATTCGAAACTTAATTCCAACAGGGATTGCAATTGCAGGGTTAGCATTTACAGCATGTCAGCCTTTTCATTATACCAATCCTCCAGTTTTTTTAGTTCCTGCTTTAAATCGGGTTTGTGAAGGAGAAACATATAATCACCAAATGCAAGTTTCAGGAAAACGCCCTATGACATTTTCTATTAAACAAACTCCTTTAATTCCTGAATCTCCAAATTGGTCTGTTCCCTTATCAATAAATTCTCAAGAGTTAGTCAATGGAGTCGCTCCCAACGTGCGTAAAAATACAGACTATAAAGTTGAGATAGATGCTTCGAATGATGATGGCATCGCAGAACAGGATTTTATTCTCCAAGTTATACATATAAGAAGATAAGAACTCTTATTACAAAGTTTCCTGTCTTTCTGTTTTAATATTTAATTTCCCGTTTGACATTTCATCTTTTATTTCCTGAATTGTTTTGCGCATCTTTTTTTCTTTTGCATTTGCGACGTAATAAAATGTTTCATCTCTTGTTCCTTTTGCTATAAGCATAATTAATTTCCCTGCAACAAGACGTGCAGTTCTTCCGCTTCTCTGAATTTTTCTTATTGCTGATGGAACAGATTCATAAAAAATAACAGCGTTAACTTCGGGAATGTCCAATCCTTCTTCTCCAATTGATGTCGCACAGAGAATATTTATTTCTCCTGAAGAAAAATCCTCTATCATTTTTTTCTGCTCTTTCTGACTTAATCCTGTATCCCCCGCCTGATTTGTTTTTTTAGCCTGTCCGACAAAAACTTTTGATTTTATTCCCTCAATTTGATTTAATTTTTTTGAAATTATTGAAGCAGTATTTCTGAACTGGGTAAAAACGAGAATTTTTATTTTTTCATTTTTGGATTTTTCTTCAATAACTATCTTCATCAAACCTTCAATTTTCGGATGTTCAATTCCTTTTGAAAGAAGTTCGCTCGATTTTATATAAACTGAATTAAATTCTGATTTGCTTACAAGTTTGATTACCCCCTTACTCTTTTTTTCTGCTGCCTGCTTGAATAAATCTTTCAAATATTCATTAAAACTTGAGAGAGTCTGTGTTTCAAGAAGTTCTATTGCATGCTGGATTTTTATTGCCTGAGAACAGGCAGACACAGAAAGAAGAGAATTAAAATCTCTTTCTCCTGAGGAAATTTTTCTCATTAATCTGTTTTGAAGTTCAATCAATGCGGTTTTTGACGACGGGCCAAAGAGAACTCGTCTATTTTTTAATTCTTCAACATAAGAATAAAATATTTTTTGCAACTCTGTTCTCATATTATCAAACTCTTCTGGAAAATCAAGAACTTTTTTTTCAAATTCCAATTCCTGCAAATATTCTTTAACATCCTCGCTGTCGCGGGTTTTTAATTCGACTTCTTCAATAGAAAGATTTCTGCAGATTTCTTTAATCTTGGAATGTTCGCTTCCAGGAGAGGCAGTTAATCCCATAACCCGAGGGTGTTTTGCATTTTCAATATAATTTCTTGCAACATAATTATAATCGTAATTTTTTATGCAACGATGTGCTTCATCTTCAACTAAAAGAGAAACGTCGCTTAAATTATATAATCCTTTTTTTACATCATTTGCAATGCATTGGGGAGTTGAAAAAATAATATCTGAATTCTGCCAGAGTTTTTTTCTTTCGGAGGCATTTATTTGTCCGGTGAATAAAGTCATCTCGGCAAATAATTCGGGAAGATGATTCTGAAAAAATTTTAAATGCTGTTCAACAAGGGGCTTTGTTGGTGCGAGAAAAACAATTTTTTCTCCTGGAAATTTTTTCATCCGGTCAATTGCAAGCATTAAAGCAATCAAAGTTTTTCCTAATCCTGTTGGGAGAACAACTAAACAATTCTTTTCGACACATTTTTCAAAAATTTTTTGCTGGTATTCTCTGGGGGAAATTCCCGTTAAAAACTCCATAATATTTTTACTCCTTTTTTAATGAATATACAATAAGAATAGCTGAACATACAAATAGGAACAAACTTACAAAAGATAACGGGTTTATTGAAAATTCCTTATCCATAATAACTCCGCCGGTAACACTTGAATCAAGAAACCAAAAACCCGCGATTAAAGATACAACTGAAAATATTCCTGCTGCTGCTTTTCTTTTGAAATTTTTTTTTGTGTTTTTCATTTTTATACTATAAATATTGCGAACAGCATCCCGATTAAAACCAAAGAGGCAAGGAAGCTCCACATTATTTTGCTTCCGAAAAGTATCTTGTTTCCGTCGAGTTCAGATAAAGGAATAATGTTAAAGAACGCGTAATATACACTCAATCTCGCGAAAAGTTCAAAACCGAGGAAATATCCGATTACTGCAAGGATAAGATTAATTAAAACTCCTGAAGCGGCGATTAATCCTAAATGATATTCTGTTACGTCGGAAAAAGTGTATAATCCAAACCTTTTTGCTGCACGATAAGTTCTTGGTTTTACATCGAATACCAAAGAAGCCATCCAGACAAAACTATTAAATGGAAATAAAATTATTTTTGAAAATAAGGGAAGAAAAGCTCCAAGAGGAAATGGCTTTTTATTTGATTTGTATCCTCCAATTTCCCAAATTTTCATTTCTATTTCAGAATCAAGATTGTAGGCAACTATTTTTTTTGTGAAAATATTGAAGAGAACGACGACAGAAACTGCAAGGAGAGTTGTGAAAAATATTTTCCAGTCCTGAAGAATGTCAAGGGACAAACTTACTGATAAACTAATTATTGCAATTATCAGTGCTATAATTGGAATCTCTTTTTTAGTTATCATTTAATTTTCACGATTGTTTTTTTTATAAAGTTTGTTATTGCGAAGGACCTTATTTATAACTGAACGAAGTCGCGAGACATTTCCATTTAAATTATATTTCAAATTATGGAAAACTATTTAAATAGAATATCACAAATTTTATCATGAGAATAAAAAAGATCAGTGAAGTCATTGGAAACAAGGTCTATACAGATGGAGGAGATTTCTTTGGTGAGATTGAAGAAGCTAATCTTTCTGACAACAGAATTGACGGCTGGAGAATAAGAGTTGGCGGAAATGTCATTTCTATGGTTGGAGGAGCAAAAGGAGTTATAATCCCTCACCAGTTTGTTAAGGCAGTTGGTGATGTTTTCTTAATCAACAAAGCTGCTTTGCCGAATCCTGATTCTTCTATAGAGGAAATTCCTGAAGACTTGTCTTAAATCATATGGCTACAACAATATTTTTGCAGAATGAGATTTTTACAAAGTTTCTTTTCCCATTTTTGCTGATGTTTTTTGTAGTTTTTGCAGTTCTTGAGAGGACAAAACTTTTCGGCGCAGAAAAAAAACAACTTAACGCTTTAACTTCATTTGTGGTTGCTTTAATTTTTGTTACTGCAATTTTCCCGAAAGTAATTGTAGAGAATTTGATTTTATTTTTGACTGTTGCAATTGTGGCAATTTTTGTTATTTTATTAATTTGGGGATTTATCTTCGGCGATGAAAAAGGATTCGCTTTAAACAACAAATTGAAATGGATTTTAGGAATTGGCGCAGGAATTGCATTTTTTGCTGCACTTATCTGGGCAACAGGATGGTATCCTAATTTAGTTGATTTCTTTTCAAACAGCGGATTGAATAGTACAATAATAACTAACGCAACTTTTATTATAGTTATTGCAATTGCTCTTGCATTGATTATTGGAAAGGCTCCAAAGAAATAATTTTTACGAAATTCTTGCTTCGCAAATTTATTGAAATTTTATCGGCTTCCAGACACGATAAAATTTCCGAGATTAAATTGTTATCGGGGTAAATTTTCAAGTGGGGTTTTTAGTAAAATGAAGCAGATTAAAATAAGATTTCTAAACTGAAAAAGAGAATAACCCCGGGATAATTTTACGAAACATATTTAAATATTCTATAATTAATTTGTTTATGTTTAAAGAGAT
>CAYIHY010000037.1:0-4675 GCA_964363345.1 Candidatus Woesearchaeota archaeon
TATTGCTAACCTAATCATTTCATGCACAAGGCCCCTTCTTTTATCCATGAGTAAGCGACAGTCCCATCCTGGAACACAACAAGCTGTCGGACAAAATCTTTTTTCGGATCATGTCTTGTTACATAGTCAGTAATTCTGAGAATATTCCCTTGATAATCATAAACTCCTCCGCCCCATGAATGTCCATGACATAATATTGCATTTTTATTCAACCATCTTCGGATACTCAATAAACCTAATCTCGAAGGGGTATATTCGCTTCTACTTCCATCAGGATTTCCTATTGGCCATGAGGTGATATTATCAATCCCTTTTTCAATAAGAGCATGAACTGAACTTTCATATTTTTTAGAATCATCAACTCCCCCTTTCTCAGAAGAAGTGTTCCTCTTACTCCAACCCCATTTTCTTCTATGTTTTTTACAATTGTTTCAAGGCGAGGATATTTTTCTAGATTATATGCTTTCGCCTGCCCTTCTTCATCCACCGAATGAATTGAT
Organism: Candidatus Woesearchaeota archaeon; assembly: GCA_964363345.1. Taxonomy (GTDB): domain Archaea; phylum Nanobdellota; class Nanobdellia; order Pacearchaeales; family GW2011-AR1; genus RBG-13-33-26. Next base: position 501 of record CAYIHY010000037.1, read on the forward strand.
AATGCAATATTAGTTAATCCTAATTCTCTCCATATCGGGAGGTAATAATTGCAAAAAGAAGAGTCCCCAAAATTAATTCCATTTGTAAATAAATTAACATTTGGAAAAAATGCTCCCTGTTTTGCGCATTTATCATATACTTCCAATGCTTTCGTCAAAGAAACAGGATCTTGTGTTGGTTCTCCGCTGCTCGTCAAAGATAAAGACCATCCGCCATAACGGGCAGATAATTTAATTGCGGCTTCAAGATTTCGATAATAAAGAGGATTTTCTTTTGCCTGAGGTCTTAAATATTTTCCCGCACAAAAATTGCAGTTCGCATTGCAATTTCCATTTCCAACAAGAGCCGAAACACTGTAAATTTTTTCAATGCAAACCATCTTATTCGTAATCTCCTTTCAGAATCAATTTCTTTTTTTCAGTCATACAATTCTTAAGAGTTGTATTATTGATACATATTTCTGTACAAATTTTGTCAATATAGTTGTATTTTATAAAAATGCTTAAAAATACATATTTATTTGTAACATAAGAATGTTAAATGCAGAAGTTATCAAGAAAATAGAAGATTTTGTCTATAACAAACCGAGATCAATTCAGGAAATTGCGCAGCATTTAGGAAAAAATTGGAGAACTGCAGACAGATATGTCGAAGAAATCTCAAAAGAATTTGCAACAATATCCTCCCGCGTTTTCAGGAAGGGGACAAGAGAAGCATTAAAAATTGTTTACTGGTCAAGTATCGAAAAAGTGAGTTCCGGTATTTTTCAAGAAAAGTTAGAGCAGGAAATATTTTCTTTTAAAACCAAAGAGCAATTTTCAGCATTTGATATTTATCAACATGTGCCAGATAAAAATAAAAAAACAATTATAGAATATAATCCGAGTGAAAATAGTAAAGAATTAAAAGAATTAAAAGAATTGTTCGAGAAAGCAGAGAAGCAGGTCATTATATTTTCGGGGAATTTATCTCTTCTAAATTCAAAATACAAAAATTTTGATATGATGAAAATTCTCGAAGAGTTAGTAAAAAAAGATATAAGAATAAAAATAATATGTCGGATTGATATTATTGGAATTGAAAATTTAGAGAAGATTCTTTCATTAAATTTTAAGAATGGAAAAGAGAATATAGAAATTCGTCATAGGGAACAGCCAGTAAGAGCATTTGTTATTGATAACAAAATAATAAGACTAAAAGAAATAAAGGAACCAACAGGAAAAATGGGGGAACTGAACAAAAGAATTTTTATTTTCTATACAATAAAAGACAAAGAATGGGCAGAATGGCTTTCAAAGATTTTTTTCAAAATGTTCAGTCAGTCAATAGATGCAAAGAAACGACTTGAAGAACTAAGGAAAATGAACTATAAAAATTAGACTTCTTTCTTAATTTCCAGCTTAGTCATGTCTTCTTGAGGAAAAGGACTTTCATCAGTTTCTGTTCCATAGATATTGTTTCTATTATCTGCCCAATAATAATTTGAACCGCTTCCAACAAAATCAGAGCTTCCAGTCTGGGAATTATAAACTTCTTCAATTCCTAAAGTTGTTTTGCTCCATTCATTATTGATTCTGTCTTGGCTGTTCGTTCTGTAATTAAATGTAGATGAAACAGTATCAGAAATAGAATTTGAAGTAGAAGAAATTATTTTCATTCTTTTGTTCATTTCCTGCGCTTCTCTTGCTGCCCAGTCAGGATTTACTTTAAAAGTTTCTGCGGATTTAAGAACAAGATATTCTGTTTCATTAAAAAGAGATTTAGGAGAATAATAACCAAAGAGGCTCGCAGACCAAACACCAATCCCCGAAGTTTCTACAAGATAAGTGTAAGCAATTATTTTATTAGTTATCTCCCCGGAATTTGAAATATAAGTCATCTCTGATGCAGATTGTTTTGTTATCAGAGAGTTTGAATTAGTTGTCAAATCAGGACGGTCGACAACTTCAATAACTTTTGTTTCAACATTCAATGTTTTGATATATTCATTAAGAAAATCTCTTGATTCAGTATATTTTTTTACAAGCATTGGTTTAGAAAGTCCGTTTGAAGGATCATAATAAGTTCCCTCGGAAAATCCAGCATAAGTTAAAATATCATTTGGAACAGTATAAACTCCATAAGGAGTCAGATAAAAAAATCCTGCATTATTTGAATTTGCCTGCATTAAAATCCCCGCATCTATATAGGGGCGTATCAAACCAGACTCTGATGACACTTCCCACTCTTCAGGAATTTTTATTGTAAAAGCGTTTTCTTTTGGATCTGTAAAATTAGAAAAAATATATTTCGGCTTGTATAAAACTGCATTTGCCCCAACAGGAATAACCTCGGGGGAAGATTGATTCTTATAAGTAATATTTTCTTTCGGAGAATTATTTATTATTAAAACTACAACAGAAATTAAAACCAAAAACCCGAGCGCAATCCAGAAATAATTTTTTCCCTTTTTCATTTTTTCCTTGGTTTTAGAAGTGCCCCGAGGATTATAACAAAAACTCCGCCGACTGCCATAGCCATCCATAATAACTGATTAGTCCCGTAAAGAAAAGGAATAGTCGGAGTTGAGGTCTCCATAGTAGGTCCGCTTGTTGAACCTGAAAGAAAAAATGAAAGAGCACCCAAAATAAATAGAACTATTCCAGCAAAAAAAATTATTTTTCTCATCTCTTTATAAAATATTAAAGGAATTGTTGTTTAAAAATTTTGCTAACAGAGAATTATTTGTAAATTCAATTATTAGTAATCTTTAAAAATGATTTTAGCCATCTATTTTCATGCCCATGTGGTCTAATGGCTATGACATATCCCTGTCACGGATATAACCCGAGTCCGATTCTCGGCGTGGGCGTGTAGCAAAAGTGCAACAGTTTAAAAACATGCTTTTCTAGTATGTTTTATGGCTAATATAAAGATAGAGATTCACGAGAGGAATATTTCTTCGAGAAAGGAAGGTGTAAAAAGTTGGAATGTCCCAGATGTCGTCAAGAAAAATATTTTTAGATTTCTTGAAGAACTTGAATTAGGTAAAGTGAATAAAGGACTTAAAATTTCTGAAGCGAGACAATCAAAATATTTGGATATTCTAAAAATGCCTTTAGAGTTTTGGAATAAACCTGAAAATAAATTAACTATAAAAGATATAGAATCCTTTGAAAAAAAGTTAAGTTCTGGGGAAATAAAGACTAGAACTGGAGAACCATATTCTAACTCTACTAAGGTAGATATTAGAAGGGGAGTTAAAATTTATCTTAAATGGAAATTGGGGCAGACAAAAGGAAATCAATTGACAGATTGGTTAGATACAAGGGGAGTTAAAAAAACTCCAGATTTCCTAAAAGAATCTGAGATAGCTACCTTGTACAAACATTGTAAATCTGCCAGTGAGAGATTTTTAATTGCTGTTTTATTTGATTCTGGTGCGAGAGCAGGAGAATTTTATAATATTAGATATGAAGATATACAACTCCCAGAAGGAAAAGATAATTTTGTTAAGTTAGCTTTAAAAGAAGAGTATTCTAAGACAAAAGGGAGAACAATTAGTCTTTACTGGAAATATAGTTTAGAGGCTGTTAGCGAATATGTTAAAGAACGAGAAAGGGAGGGAATAAAATCAAATGAACCAATTTACAAAGGAAGTTATGATGGTGCAAGATTTTTCCTGATGAGATTAGGAAAAAAAGTCTTGGGGAAATCTATCCATTTTCATTTATTTAGACATAGCTCAGCAACTTATTATGCGAGTAGACTAAACAGACAACAATTATGCATTAGGTACGGTTGGTCTTTCTCGTCGGAAATGTGTGACGTCTACGTTTCAAGAGCTGGAATGGATAATAAAGAAATAGATGAAGCTATGACAAATACAGAACTATCTGATTTACAATTGAAGATTCAGCGACAAGGGCAAACAAATGAAATTCAAAAGGAAGAAATAAAAGAATTAAGAGACAAATTTGCACGAATAAGTCCTATTTTGGAGATGATCGAACAGAAAATGAAGTCAAATCTATCCCCTACAAAAGTTAAGGGAAAATAAGATTAAAAATAAATTCATTATTCTGAATTTTTATTCAAAAATCCTTTTTCTCTTAACTTCATTCTCTAAAGGATTATATATTTTTTTAGGTGATTAGTACAAATCCGCACTAAACTGCCCTCCTTACACAAATAT
>CAYIHY010000038.1:0-4660 GCA_964363345.1 Candidatus Woesearchaeota archaeon
TCCAAAGTGCAAAGATGATTTAGTATATAAACGTGACGCTTATTTTACAATATCGAGCAATGTTAATGTTTAAATATTCCTTACTTTACTCAATAAAATGTTAATTGGATTTATTGGAAAACCCTCTGTAGGAAAGAGCACGTTTTTTAAAGCTGCGACTTTAGCGGAAGTTGAAATCGCACCTTACCCATTTACAACAATAAAACCTAATCACGGGGTCGGTTATGTTAAAGTTGATTGTATAGATAAAGAATTCAATACTCAGTGTAATCCTAACCATGGATTCTGTATAAATCATAACAGATTTGTTCCCATTGATCTAATGGATGTTGCGGGGCTTGTTCCCGGAGCAAGTGAAGGAAAAGGGCTGGGAAATCAATTTCTCGACGATTTAAGGCAGGCAGATGTTTTTATTCATATTGTTGATGCGTCGGGAACAACAGATGAAATCGGAAAACTGACTGAAAATTATGATGTTACTAAAGATGTTATTTTTTTAGAAGATGAACTGAACAAATGGTTTTTGGGAATATTAATGAAAGTGTGGAAAAGTTTTGCAAGAAAAGCAGAAATGGAAGACGCTAATTTTGCGAGAGCAGTAGCAACTCAATTTTCTGGTTTGAAAGTTAATGAAGAACATGTTAAGAAAGTTTTGTCAAAATTAAAACTTCCTCAAAGAGCGAGCACCTGGAATAACGAACAGCTCTTGAAATTTGCATCTGAATTAAGAAAAGAAACCAAGCCTATGATTATTGCTGCAAATAAAATTGATGCTCCTAACGGAAAAGAAAATTATGAAAAATTAAAAAAAACTTTTCCTGATCTGAAAATTATTCCATGCTCTGCTGATTCCGAACTTGCTTTGAGAGAGGCCGCAAAAGTTGGGCTTATAGATTATATTGCAGGTGAGAGGAATTTTGAAATTAAAAAAGATTTAAATGCCAGACAGAAAGAAGCCCTCGAAAAAATTAAGAAAAATGTTTTGGACGAATATGAAACAGGAACAGGAGTTCAGGAGATTTTGAATTATGCTGTTTTTAATTTATTGGGATATTTAGCAATTTTTCCCGCAGGCGCGCACAAATTAGCAGACAGCAAAGGAAAAGTTTTACCTGATTGCTTCTTGCTTCCGCCAAATTCAACTGCTTTGGATTTTGCTTATTTTCTTCATACAGATTTTGGAAAAAATTTTATCAGAGCAATTGATGCAAGAACTAAAAAAGTTTTAGGAAAAGATTATCCTCTGAAAAATAGAGACGCCTTGGAAATTATTACGGGAAAATAATTCTTTTATCTTTTTTTCCATTTGTGTTCTGCTTCACTTTCGAGTTTAATCATCGCTTTATGAATTGCTCTCGCCAAATCCCAATCCCACGAACTTGAAGAAAGCATTTTTCCTGAAAATATCAACTGAGAATCAATGCTGAACTTGCTCTTTTTCCCGTCCTTGTCATATTCTTTTAAATTAATTTTTAATTTAATTGGAGATTTTGTCATCCGCTGAATTTTCGAATAGTATTCCTTAAGTAATTTATCAACTATCTTTTTTTCATCCTCTTTCAGAATCCATTCATTAGTAATTTCTATATCCGCCATCTTTTGAATAAACTTTATAAGTTAGAGGGATTATTAAAATTTATGGAAAACGGGGTTCTTTGAAAAAGAACCTACACTGGTAGAAACTGGGAAAAATAAAAATGCTTAAAAGAATTGTTTTCAAAAAGGGAAGAATTATTGTAACAAGAAAAGGAAGTTTTGTCATAAAATTATCTAATCAGATTTTAAAATATTTGAAACCATTTTGCAGGAGAATTGAAATTGCAGGAAGCATAAGAAGAAAAGAAAAAAATCCCGTTGATATTGATATTATTCTGATTCCTAAAAATAGAATTAAACTCGAAGAATTAATGAAACAGAAAGGAAGATTTATTCAAGGCGGAGAAAAAAAATCGAGATGGAGAATTGAAGGAGTTAACCTTGAATTGTATTATACTACTGAAGAAGAATGGGGGGCGATGTTGCTGGCTTATTCAAGCAGATTTGGGGCAAGCATTGGACTGAGAGTTATTGCGAAAAGAAAAGGAATGAAATTAAATCAATATGGGTTATTCAAAGATGGAAAAAGAATTGCTGGAAAAACTGAAAAAGAAATTTATCATGCTTTAGGAAGAGAATGGAAATCTCCCGAAAAAAGATAATGCTAATTAATATAAAAGTCAAAACAAACTCGTCAAAACAGAAAATTGAAAATTTCGGCGGAGGAAGATATCTTATTTATTTGAAATCTGAACCAGAAAATAACAAAGCAAATATTGAATTAATAAATTTTCTTTCAAAAGAATTTGGAGTTTCTCCGAAGAGCATTAAAATAAAATTTGGGCAGACTTCAGATAAAAAGCTGATTGAAATTTTATAATGAAATACGAATTTGCCGAAGACCTCCAGATAACTGCAGAAGAAATTTCGATAATGCTTTTTCCGCATGTCGATATAAAAAATATAAAATGCTACAGAAGTTACGGAACTAGTTCAAGAGGAACGATTGCAAGATGCCACGCATTGAACAAGATAATGCAAAAAGCAATTGGGATAAAAGCAATTTATGTTCTGGAATTTTTAACAGAACGATTTGACAAAATGGACAGAGAAGAAAAAATAAAAGTTATAATTCACGAATTGATGCATATTCCGAAAACTTTTGGTGGAGGATTTAAATTTCATGATTTTGTTACAGAAAGAAATGTAAACAAATGCTACCAGGAATATAAGAAATTGAAAAATGAAAAAATAAATTCCGAACAAATAAAAATTACTGAGAACTTGCCGAAAAAAGAAACTTTGAAAATAGATTCTTGGCGTTCTTTTTTTAAATGACATGAAAAAGAAAATTTTAATTAAATACCGGAAAAAAAAGATAACTTTAATTGCCGAAGATTGTAATCTATTCAGAAAGTTCAGCGGATTGATGTTTTCCCGACGCGAAAAGGCAGGAATTTTGCTTTTTGATTTCAAAGAAAAACAAAAAATAGTGATACATTCTTTTTTTGTTTTTTATCCCTTTGTTGCAATTTGGCTTGATGAAAAAAATAAAGTTATTGATTTGAAGATTGTAAAACCATTTACCTTTTGTGTTTCCCCGAAAAAATCATGTTTTAAACTTGTTGAAATACCAATAAACAAGAAAAATAAAAGAAAAGCTGATTCTTTTCCGTCGAGAAGTAGAAACATTTAAATATCCCCGTCGTTAAAATATAGTATATTAAAAAATAAAAGGAGGTAAAAATGGGATCAATAATTGTTAAGAACGTTATTAAGAGAAAGCCTGGATTTCTTTATTACGTAGATGGAAAAGGAAACGTCTGCGAAGCAAAGATGTCAAGAGGCGGAAAGAAGAAAAAGAAAGCAAAAAAGTAATGAAATGAATGGGAAATTCATTTCACCAACTTCCTTCGGAAGATTGGAAGAAAGCAAAAAAGTAAATTTGATTTTTCTTCTTAATTTTTTATTTTTATTTTATTATTTTTTAATTAACTTTAAATATAAATTAGTTCTATTATTTTAATGTCAGTTATTTTAGGAATTGAATCAACAGCGCATACTTTTGGAGTTGGAATTGTTAAGAACGGGAAAGTTTTGAGCAATGTTCGCGATATGTATTCTACACAGAGCGGGGGAATAGTCCCCCTTGAAGCTGCAAAACATCATCGTGAAAATTCTGAAAAAATTTATTTTGAATCTTTGGAAAAAGCAGGAATTAAAGAAAAAGATATTGATGCTATTGCTTTTTCTCAGGGGCCTGGAATTCCCCCATGCTTAATTGAAGGAATAAAATTTGCCAAAAAAATTGCGGAGAAATTAAACAAGCCTTTGATTTCAGTAAATCATTGCATTGCTCATTTAGAGATTGGAAAAATTACAGGAGCAAAAAATCCGGTTATGCTTTATGCTTCTGGAGCAAATACCCAAATAATTGCTTACGAATCCGGAAAATACAGAATCTTCGGGGAAACTTTAGATATTGGTGTTGGAAATTTTATTGATAATTTTGCCAGAGAAATGGGAATTGGTTTTCCCGGAGGACTGACAATTCAGAAACTTGCAGAGAATGGAAAAAATTATATCGAACTTCCTTATGTTGTAAAAGGAATGGATATTTCTCTCTCAGGAATTCTTACAAATTTAAAACAAAAATTTGAATCAAAAAATTATTCAAAAGAAGATTTGGCTTATTCGATGCAAGAAACTGTTTTTGCAATGCTCGTTGAAACTGCAGAACGGGCACTTGCGCATACCGGAAAAAAAGAATTGCTTTTGGGCGGAGGGGTTTCATGCAACTCGCGATTGCAGGAAATGTGCAAAAAAATGTGTGAACAAAGAGGAGCGAAATTTTTTGTTCCGTCACGCGATTTGCTTGTTGACAATGGCGCGATGATTGCTTTTTTAGGAGAGATAATGTTCAACAGGTTTCTTTTTAGAAAAAGAAACTATGATGGTAGAAAAACTGAAATAGCAATAGAAAAAAAAGATTTTGATAAATTAGATATAAAGCCAAGACAGCGAACCGATGAGGTAGAATTTAGTTGGAATTAAGTTTTTATAATTAAGTTTGGTGATTGTTACATTTTAGCACCAAAAAGGCTTAAAAATTAGCTAAACTACG
>CAYIHY010000039.1:0-4579 GCA_964363345.1 Candidatus Woesearchaeota archaeon
AAGTGCAAAGATGATTTAGTATATAAACGTGACGCTTATTTTACAATATCCTTTTGTTACGCGACCCTTCTATTTTCAAGGCTTTCTCCAGAATTAAAATTCAAATCCCCTTTCTCCTGGGCTTCATCAGTTGTTTTCTTTATTGCATCAAACATTTTCTTCCCCCAAACTTTTTCACCGCATCTGTCGCAAATTTGCATAGCTCTGTTATCAAGAATTTCAGATGAACAATAAACACATTTCCTCATTTTTTTACCTCTTCAGTCTGAAGATAGAATTAGTTTTTAAAGATTTTTATTCTATTTTGTTCATATCAAAAATATTCTTTTTTATTAATTTATTCACTCATAGTGCAAAGCATCAACAGGTTTTAGTTTTGATGCGCCTATTGCGGGGATTGTTCCTGATAATGTTCCAATTAAAAATGCAAAAATTAAACATCCCACAACTAAATATCCAGGAACTGCTGCCTTTAACAAATTTGTATTCAGCGACGTGATTGCAATTATTTCTACGGTTTTTGAAATTAAAAAACCAAGAGTGACCCCGATTGTTCCCCCAATCAATCCCAAAAGTCCCGATTCCGATAAAAAGATATAGAGTATATCTGAATTTTTAGCACCAACAGCTTTCATTGTTCCGATTTCTTTTGTCCTCTCTAAAACAGAAGTATACATTGTATTTGCAATTCCAATTGCACCAACTAAAAGAGAAATTGTTGCAACCCCGACGAGAAATGCGGTGATTATATTTAATACCTGATCAAAACTTGCTAGTAATTCTTCCGGTGTTGAGATGTAAAAATCTTTTGTTTTTTCAGTTACTCCTCGAGATTTTATCAATTTTTGATTTATTCTGTCGCTTATTTCTTTTATTTTATCCTTTTCAGAAACTTGGACAATTATTGAATCAACCCTTTCCCCCGAATTAAATAATTTTTTGAAATCATCTATAGAAATGTAAATATTTTTGTCATCAGAAGGATTTCCTATTGCCTCAGCAATTCCGATTATTTTAAATTCTTGATCATTGATTTTCATTTTATCCCCAGTCTTTACGGGATTGTTGAAAACATTATTGTATTTGTAATCATAACCCAGCATTATTTTTCCGGAATCTTCCCCGCGCAAATAATTCCCCTCGTCCATTTTTATGCTTGCACTGTCAATATATAATTTAATTTTGTCTAAAGGCAGTCCAATAACTATAAAATATTTTATTTTTTTATCAAATTCAACTTTCGCATTCCCTATTGCAACATAAGAAATATCTTTTACTCCCGGAACATTTTCGATTGTTTTAACGTCGGCAGTCGTGAATTCAACTGCCCCCCCAGAACCCGGGCCCCCAGCCATTCCCCTCGGGCTGATAAATAATTTATCTGTTCCTAAAATTTGAAACTGTTCATTGATTGCTTCTCTCAACCCTAAGGACAAACTTATCAAAGTAAATATTACTGCAATTGAAATTACAATTCCAATGATTGTAAGCCAACTTCTTAATTTTCTTTTTCTCAAATTTTTCCATGCTAGTTTCAAATAATCTTTCTTCATTTTTTTATTTCCCTCATCGCCTAAATGCTTCAACTGGTTTTAATTTGCTCGCTTGAAATGCCGGAGTTAACCCGGAAATTAATCCAATTAAAAATGAAAATGCAATTGCTCCAAATATTAAAGGATATGAAATTTGAACATCTAAAATTTCAGAGCCAAAAACAGAATTTGTAATTGCTGAAACTCCAAAGGCTAATCCCATTCCCATTCCTGCTCCGATAATTCCCCCGATTAATCCCAGCAATCCAGATTCAATAACGAATATGTAAAGAATTTCTTTGTTCTTCGCACCAACAGCTTTCATTGTTCCGATTTCTTTTGTCCTCTCTAAAACAGAAGTATACATTGTATTTGCAATTCCAATTCCTCCGATTAACAAAGAGATTGCAGCAATTCCTCCGATGATTAAATTAATTATATTAAGAATTGTATCAACACTTGAAATTGCCTGCAATGGGGTCTGAACAGAAAAATCTTCTTCGCCAGTTTTTTCTTTCCGATCTTTCCTTAATGCTTCAGAAATTTTTTTCGCAATATCTTCTGCCTGATTTGAATCATAAACTTGTACGACAATCATATCATATTCATCTTTTAGATTAAATAATTTTTTCATATCTTCTTCATTCATAAGAATTGCCTGATTAATCTGGAAAGAACTCGCAGGCTCCAATATTCCGATAACTTCAAAACTTTTTCATTGAATAATTATTTTATTTCCTTCTGCAATTTCTTTTCCAAATAAATTTTCTTTTGCAATATCAGAACCAATAACTATTTTTCCGCTATCGCCCGATTTTAACAATCTCCCTTCTTTTAATTTAACATTCATTGAATCATAAATTATTTTTTCAGATTCTGCTTCATTTGGAATGCTTGCTATATAATTGAAATTTGCATTTTTATTAAACTCCGTTTTTGCAATACGAATCAGCCTCGGAATTGTTTTTTCAACTCCAGCGACTTTATTGATTACCTCTGCATCATGCTGAGTTATTTTTTTTACCGCTGTGCTCCCTGGAGGACCCATTCCTGTTCCCACATTTTGAATTACTAATTTATCTGTAGACAAAGATGAAAATTGTGCCGTGATTGCAGTTCTCAATCCTTCCCCCATCATTATCAATCCGACAACCGCAGCGATTCCTATAAAAACTCCAAGAATAGTAAGCCAAGATCTCAGTCCCCGGTGTTTAAGATTTCCGACAGCAAGAAAAAAATAATCTTTTTTCATTAGACAAAATCCTCCGATTTTGACTCTACAGAATTCCCTTCGAGAACATTGAAAAATTTCCTATTTTTCATAGGGATTATTTCCCCTGTGCTTTATTCAACCTTTTCTTTTTTCTAATTTTTAAGCCTTTTTGGTGCTAAAATGTAACAATCACCAAATAAATTATTGTCTGGTTTTACAAGCCCAAGTTTTAACGCTTCTTCTTTTGAATAAACTGTCAGCGGAAGATTAACAATTTTAGTTACTAATTGATTGTCAAAATTTTTGTAAGTAACTTGCGCAGTTAAAATAGGATCTTGTTTATCAAATACTACAGTGAAGCTTTCCCTTTGAGAATCATCTGAACTGATTGTTCCAAGATAAACTTTGCTTTCAGATAAAAGTGTATAGCCTTCAGGAATAATTACCACCATCAAAAATTTTGCATCCCCCAGCCCCTGATTTACAATATTTAAATTTATTTTTCCGTGGCTTCCAACAACAGGAGTATCTGTGCTTGTACTGTAAACTAATTCTGGATTTGCTTCTATAGTTAAGCTAAATGTCCCTTTTTTTGGAGTTTGAGGAGTATTATTAAGAGAATAACTTAAGGTATAAAGAATTTGATAACTTCCCGCTTTCGCATCATTTGATGATTTAATCCTAAAATTAAAATTTTCAGTATCGTCGCTGTAAATTGTATTAATGCTGTCATCTGAATCTATTATTGAAAAAGGAATTCCGGTTGTATCTAAAATTAAAGAAACATCTTTTGCATCGCTGCCCAAGGTATTTTTTATTTTTACTGTTATATCTTGACTATTTCCGGGCTGGAAGTTAGTTGCATCAACAGATTTCACTACCATTGCAGATGTCAGACTTAAAGCTAAGATTAAGATAAAAAATGCACTTATTATCATTTTTATTTGCTTTTCCATATTTTCTCATCAAGACAATGACTTATAAATCTTACGTAGATTAATTCTTTTTTGAAATAATGCTTTTCCATTTACCCTTGACCTTTTTTTCGATATTTTCTATGTGCCCGTCTTTTACAGAATAAATTGTCTTTGCATGTTCTTTTGCTAATTCCGGGTTGTGAGTTACAATAATAATCGTTTTTCCCTCGTTATTTAACTTGTTCAAAAATCCCATTACCATTTCTCCAGTTTTTGTATCTAAATTTCCAGTAGGCTCATCAGCGAGAATTACTTCGGGATCATTTGCCAGCGACCTTGCAATTGCAACTCTTTGTTGTTGTCCTCCAGAAAGCTGATTTGGATAATGGTCCATTCTGTTTTCTAATTCAACAAGTTTCAGAAGTTTCTCTGCGACATTCTCTCTTTCAGTTTCATCTTTTCCTTGAAACAGCATTGGCAACATAACATTTTCCTTTGCAGTTAAATTTGGGATAAGGTTAAATTGTTGAAATATAAAACCAATTTTTTTGCCTCTTATTTGGGCGAGTTCCGATTCCTCCAAATACTCGATATCATGTCCGTCAAGATAGATATTTCCATGAGTTGCTAAATCCAAACTTCCAATAAGATTCATACTCGTTGATTTCCCGCTCCCGCTTGGCCCCATAATAGCAACAAAATCCCCCTGTTCTATAGCAATATTTATCTCGTCAAGAGCCTTGACTACATTGTCCCCCCATTTCATAATATTTCGCGACGTTTTTCAATTCGATTATATTTTTCTTTTCCATATTTGTATATTTATCCCTCGCCTGAATATCTTTTAAACTTATCTAAATTCAGATATTGTAAAAATATAATCACCTAAGTCTTTGCAATAAATTCTATGAGTTCCA
>CAYIHY010000040.1:0-4364 GCA_964363345.1 Candidatus Woesearchaeota archaeon
TTTGATATTTGTGTAAGGAGGGCGGTTTAGTGCGGATTTGTACTAATCACCTAAATTAAATCTTGATTTTTCCATTCATCTGGATTGAATTCATATGCTTCTTCCTCGGGAGTGATAGCGATAGCGTTATATCCCGCCTCTTCAAAGTAAGAACGTAGGGTTATCCGCTAATTTCTTTAAAGTTCCTCCAAAAGAGCTTGCAAGAAGTTTTACGTTATTTGTTTTTTGAAATGAATTAAAAAATAAATCTCTTGCAATATAACTTGAAACATCAGAACTTGATATCCCAGCTATTCTCCCAACAGAAACATCTGGTTTATTATCCCCATTTGTATCTGCATAATAAGCCGGGTCTAAGGCAGTCCAAAAATCATCACCAACAAGCACCTCAACGACACCATGCTCTTTTATTCTATCTGGGACGGCATATTTAGAAGCAAAAATAGTTAGATAATTTGCTCCAGATAAAAAAGGAGAAAGGAAAGATTTTATGGGGCTCGGATAAGAAAGTGAATCTCCCAATATTTGTGGAACATCAATGCTTAATAATAATTCTTGTCTTGCAGAAGCAAGAATCGGGGCAATCAAAGAATCTTTGTAATATAAATTCTGTATACATGAATAAGATTTTTCCGGACAAAAAGAGGAAGAATAAAACGGAGAGTAGTCCTTAGAGTTAACAAGTATTATTTTATCTGTTCCAGTTTCAGTTTTGTATTTCTGTCTTAATGAACTCAAATCATAAGTTTCAGAGCAACTGCTTCCGGCAGGAACAACATTCCCCACACAGATGACATTTCTTCCTGAGAAAATTGATGCAGAATCTAAACCACTTCCTTTAATTATCATCGGAGCATTTATCAGAGAAGCATAAGTGGATGCAAGCAAACTTAATTCATAGTCATCTTGGACATAAACCAGATTATTAAATTGACTCCAATAGAAAAGATAATCTTCTGCAGAAACCCTTTGAATCTGCGCTTCAGATAATCCTGCCCCTAAATGCGGAGAGGCAACTAATAAATTATCCAATTCGATATTTGTATTTCCAATAAATGTAACTTTCGATGGAAAATATTGCTGCATAAAATAAATTATTGAATCTGCATCAAAAATTCCATCTCCTTCATCATGATAAATCAAAAACGGATATTTTTTAACTTCACTCCCTTCTGTCCAAACAGTAACAGAAACAAAAGGCAATACATTTTTCCAATCCGCATCTGAAACTAAAAAAACTTCTTTATTAGAATATAAGTTCTGTTTTGCATTCACTCCTATGGGGGGTATTGAAAAACTGCAGGTTCCTGTATCTAATTGGCAGTTTCCAGATAAACACCCGCATTTATTACAATCTGGAACTAAATTTCCATTGTCACAATATTTCAGTTTTGTTGTTGAGCATGTTCCATAAATAGTTCCATCACTACAGGATTGTTCCTGAGCAGAAGAACAGTAATTATCAGTACTACACACACAAAAACTTGCTGTACAATAATTAACATTTTTTCCTTCTAAAGCACATCCCGCAGTACAAGAATTCAAACATGAATCACATTCGGAGCAGGTTTTGTCTTCGCACCATTTAGAATATTCCACATCACAATATCCAGCACTGCCCGGTTTTGCATTACAACCAGAAAAATCTTCAGGAGAAGAACAGGTTCCATCTGCTTGGCATATATCCTCTACGCCTGGACACGGACAAGATTGGCATTTGTTAATCAAATTCCCATTATCACAATACAAAGGGTCTGTTGTTGAACACTGCCCAGAAATAGTTCCATCCGAACAAGGAGGAATAGTAATTGTAAAGTCATAAATTTGCCAATTATTCAGGTCATTAACATAAATAGCAAAAGAATAATAATCTCCTGCAGAAAATTTATCTGAAGAAAGAAAAATTGAAAAACTTTGTTTCCCCGAGCATATTGAGGTACAGCCAAGATTTATTGTTTGAATCTCTTTAATCTCTCTCCAGGAGGAACCCCCATAAAAATGAACAAATGAACTGTAACTGGGAAAGTCAATTGTAATTTCTAAATTGCCATTTAAAGAAACATCTGAATTATAAGTAACTCCTGCAGAAATTAAATTAGCAGAAATAAAAATTAAGAATAAACCTGCAAGAATTAAATTTACCTTTTTATTTAGCATTATCCTCTTCTTTAAATCTAATAATAATTGATTTAAATAGTTTTATATGTTAATTAAAAATATTTTATAAAAATTCAGCATAATTTCAATTCACTCCAGGATAAAGTTTTTTCGTTTTCAGAACAAATAAATATTTTTTTATTTAATACTATTTTAGGAGAAACTTTAATTTTATTTACTTTGTTTACATTAGGAATAAAATCAGAAGTAACCGTTTGGATTCCGCTGACTTCAATCTCGCTTCCTATCGGGACAGAATTTCCAGTATTATCAATTAATAAAATAGAAAAACCTTGTATCGAAACGTTTCCATTATTTTTAAAGTGGAAATTAATTCTTGTTTTGCTTTCTATTATTCCTGTGTTCATATTAGGAACATTTTGAGTTTCATAACAAAAATCTCCTGAAACAAAATCAACTTCAGAGCACATTTTATCTTTATCTGCTCCTGCTTGCACCTGAAAAACCGACGATTTAGTCCACATAAAAATAGCCCCGACAATAAGAACAACCATTAGGATAGTTAAAAGAGTAGTCATCACCATACTCAACCCTTTCATATTTTTCATATTAATATAAAATAAAAATAGTTTATAAAATTAATTCAAATTTCAGAACATAAATCTTTAAAAAAAAGTCTTCCATTCAAAAAAAGTTAAAATGAAAAAAGTAGCAATTATCGGAGCAGGCCCCGCAGGATTATTTGCGGCTTATAAATTAGCAACTGAAGCTCAGGATAAGATTAATGTAAAAGTAATAGATGGGGGAGGAACAATAGACCAAAGAATTCAACATAAAGATGTTCTTAGGGGAATTGGAGGAGGAGGATTAATGTCCGATGGAAAATTAAATTTTGATATTAGAATTGGAAATAATTTAGGAGAAATATTAACCCCGGGGGAAAATGAACGTTTAACTTTAGAAGTAGAAAATATATTCAAAACATTTGGAGTAATAGAATCAGAATTGGATTCTATAGAGGCGAGAGTATTGGAAAGAAAAGCGATGCAATACGGAATAGAATTTGTTTATTCCAAAAGCGGGCATATCGGAACAGATAAATTAATTCCTCTAATAAAAAATTTTCAATCTTCTTTAGAAAGTAGAGGAGTAGAATTTATTTGCAATAATGAAGTCAAAAGTTTAGATGAAATAGATTCGGAACAATTTATCCTCGCACCAGGGAGAGTAGGGGGAAGCAGTAGATGGATGGAAGATATTTTAACTGCAAATAAAATTCCCTACAGTTATCGTCCAGTAGACATCGGGGTAAGAATAGAAGTTCCAAGTATAATAACTGACCCAATAACTAATATAAGCAGAGATATGAAATGTTATATAAGAACAAAGACTTATCAAGATAGAGTAAGAACTTTCTGCACTTGCCCAAACGGATTTGTTGGACAAGAATCACATAACGGATTCAAAACAGTTAATGGACATTCCGAATCGGGAAAATCAACAAAGAACACAAATTTTGCTTTGTTAGTTACTGTAGAATTAACAGAACCCCTAACAAATTCTAACCAATTTGCAAGGAATATAAGCTCTGCATTTTATGATTTAAGTGGAGGAAAAACTCTTGCTCAAAGATGGGGGGATTTAATTCGATATAGGAGAAGTAAAGAATATAAACAAAAAGAATACAATTTTCAACCGACATTAGCCGACCTAGTCTGGGGAGATTTAGCCCTTGCTATGCCCGCCCGTTGTGTTTCAAATATTATTGAGGGAGTAAACAAATTAGATAATATAATTCCCGGACTTGCTTCAGATGCAACAATATTGCATGCACCAGAAATAAAATTTCATGGTTTAAGAATACCCGCCGATGAGTATCTTGGAGTAAAAAACGGGATTTATGTTGCTGGAGATGGCTCTGGATATAGCAGAGGGATAGTTGGAGCAGCCGCCTCTGGATTACGTGCAGCAGAAGGAATCTTAAGAGATATTTAAAAATATATTTTGATTAACAAAAACATGAAACCTATGTTAGATATATTTTCCAAGCCAAAACAAAGAGAAGTGAAAGAAAAACCAAAACAGAAAATTTTCGTGGACTATCGTGAAAAAAATTCAATGGTAGCCTCGGAATTAATTCACCTCGGATTTGAAGTTGAATTTCTGGAATTAAAAGTGGGGGATTATTTAATTAAGGTGATTGTTACATTTTAGCACCAAAAAGGCTTAAAAATTAGCTAAACTAC
>CAYIHY010000041.1:0-3022 GCA_964363345.1 Candidatus Woesearchaeota archaeon
GTTTAGCTAATTTTTAAGCCTTTTTGGTGCTAAAATGTAACAATCACCAAAAATTTTTATTTTGTATTGTGTAAACCTTGTTGTTATTAACTAATTTCTTTAAAGAGAAAATTCTTCAATTTTATGTTTCAGATAATGTTGGAAATGAAACCACTAGCAGTGTGAGTTTTTCTGTTACAGAATAATTTGTCGTTTTTGGTTGACTTATTTTGTCTAAATTATTAAACCTGTAGAAATAAATGGGAATTGTGCGGATAGGAAGTTTTAAATAATTCTTAATGATAAATTAATTATGGATTTTACTGTATTAATTGAACAGGATGAAGATGGAGTCTATATTGCAAAAGTTCCTGAAATTGGGGGTTGTTACACCCAAGGGAAAAATATTGAAGAAGTTATGAAAAGAATTAAAGAAGCTATTGAGGTTTGTCTTGAAGGAGATAAAGAAGATATAACTCCTTTAAAGTTTATAGGGATTCAAAAAGTTCAGGTAGAAAATCAGTTTCAATTTAAAATGACTGGACTCATTCAGATTTCAGGAAAAGAGTTCTGCAAAATATTAGAAAGATTAGGTTTTGAAAAAGTTTATGGTAAAGGGAGTCATATTCGGTTTAAACATCTTGATGGGAGAAGGACTGTTGTTCCGGTTCATGGAAATGAAAAATTAGGAAAAGGATTACTCTTGGAAATTCTAAAACAGATAAAGTTAAGCAGAGAAGAATTCGAAAGATTATTGTAACTAAGATATAAAAATTTTTATTTTGTATTGTGTAAAACCTTGTTGTTATTAACTAATTTCTTTAAAGAGAAAATTCTTCAATTTTATGTTTCAGATAATGTTGGAAATGAAACCACTAGCAGTGTGAGTTTTTCTGTTACGGAATAATTTATTAAAATGAAAATCAGCAAAATATTGCTATCGCAATATTTATAAAGCACATGCAATATATTTATATCATATGATAGAAAAATATAGCAGATATAGGATTTTACAAGAATTCTTCTATTTTCCTAGAAAAAATTTTCAAATGAGAGAAATATCCAGAAATACTAAACTTGCTCAACCTTCTATAATGAATCATCTTAAGGCTTTAGTTAAAGAAGGATTAATATTAAGGGAAGAAAAAGGGATTTATCCTGCATATGTGGCAAATAGAGAAAATGAATTTTTTAAGGAGTATAAAAAGGCAGATTTAATATTAAAAATGAAGCAAATAAAACTAATAGATTATATTTATGATTCTTGTTTGCCCAATGTAATAATCTTGTTTGGTTCATCTTCTAAAGGAGAAGATACGGAGGAAAGTGATATAGATTTATTTGTTCAATCCCCAGAAAAAAAACTTAATTTAGAAAAATATGAAAAGATTTTAAAGAGAAAAATTTCATTATTTTTTGGAGAAGATTTTTCAAGATTAAGCAAGGAACTTAAAAATAATATTCTAAATGGAGTTATAATTAAGGGTTATTTAAAAGTATTTTAAAATGGATTTAATAAAAATTACCCCAAACAAAGAAAGAGCAATAAGTATCTTAAAAATGATTTCTTTGTTTGGGGAAAGAATTAAAACTCAGGATAAATTAAAAATGGCTTCTCTTATTCTTGCAGATTATTATGAAATAATAAAAGAACTTGCTACTGCTATTCTTTTAGTAGACGGATATAAAACTTTAAGCCATAAAGATTTAATTGACTATTTGGAAGAGAGATATTCTGAATTTGATGCTAACGAGATTTCTATAATGAATAACTTAAGAGTTCTAAGAGATAGAATTACCTATGAGGGATTTTTAATTGAAATTTCTTATTTAAATAGAAATGAATCTTTGTTTAAGAATATTATTTGTAAATTAAAGAATATTTTAAATGTCAAATTAAAATGAAAAAAATAATTATTTTATTTTTAGTTTTTGCAATTTTTTATTTTCCCAATGTTAACGCAGATATTATTTCTGTTAATTCTGGTGGAAGTGATTCAATAGTTGTTAATCCCGACACTTATGTTGAGGGATTTTTTGGCTGTGTTCCGACGACGTGTGCAAAACTTGGATATAACTGTGATGGTTGGAATGATAACTGCGGGAAAACGATAAATTGTGGATCCTGCGGGTCGGGATTTACCTGCACCAGCGGAGTTTGCACTGCAGTACCTCCTACCCCTCCTGGCGGGGGCGGCGGTGGCGGTGCAGGTGGCGGAGGAGCAGGTGGAGAAATTATTCCTGGGATTATAGTAACTCCTACCTCGATAAACTTAACTTTAGCTTTTAATAATGTAACCCGAATGTCACAACGAACAACACAAATAATTTATGTAACCAATAAAGGGGAATCAACAAAAACTCTATCAATAGGCCAGACTGGTTTGAATTCTTTAGTTATCTTAACAGACACTTCACTTACTCTTTCTCCAGGCGAAACCAAAGAACTCAGGGTTGATTTTGTTGCGCCACTTGAACAAAGAGATTTTTCAGGAAGCATATTAGTCGATGGAAAATCAATTCCTGTTTTTTTGCATGTCACTTCAAATCCATTGTGGTTTGATTCAAATATAGTTGTTCTTAACAAAGATTACAAGGTTGCAAAAGGTTCAACCTTAAAAACAAGCGTTGGACTTATTCCACAGGGAGAAAAATCACGACTTGATGTAACTTTAAATTATGCAATAAAAGATATATCTGGGAAAATTTATCTAACAAAAAGCGAAACAGTTCTTGTAGAAAATAAAATGGACTTTGGAAGGGATTTTGGAACTGGAATGCTCCCGGTTGGAGGTTATATTATTACTTTGGATTTGATTTATCCTGGCGGAATTGCCCCTTCAAGTGCACGTTTTGAAGTTGTTCCTATGAGCATTAGCGGGATTTTTGGAGTAATATTATTTTTCTTAATAATGGTAATTTTAGTAATCTTGATATTGATAGTAATAATCCTAATAAGAAAAAAGAGACGTGAAAGCAAGAGCAATGTGATATTGTAAAAATATAATCACCTAAGTCTTTGCAATAAATTCTATGAGTTCCA
>CAYIHY010000042.1:0-2975 GCA_964363345.1 Candidatus Woesearchaeota archaeon
ATATTTGTGTAAGGAGGGCGGTTTAGTGCGGATTTGTACTAATCACCTAAAATTAATTGCTTTCAAATCTCCCACTCCAGAATTTCTCGTAACCATTACATCCACATCTCCACCAGATTTTATATTTACATTTTGAATGTTAAGATTGATAAATAATTGTCCGAATGAAGAGGTTGTTTGCTGTTCTCCCGTTTTTAAAAGATTGGAAATAACCGCCCACACAACTCCGACGGCAACTAAAGATAAAACAACGAGAATTAAAGTTACAACAATTGTAGATAAACCTCTCTTATCATCTATCACTCTTTCCATTTTATTTAGATAAGTTTTGATATTTAAAAAAGTATCTTAAAAAATTATTTTTTAGTTCCCTTTTCTACCATGTTAGGTTCTTTCCTCTTCAAAGAACCCACTTTTGTTGTATCAGATTTTCTAATCCATTCAACCCTACGCCTTTTCATAGCCATATTTTTTTTGCACTTTGAAGAACATAATGGTTTTACAACTCCGTCTTTTGTAACTAAAGTCAATCCTCTTGGGAATTCATACACTTTTCCGCAATAAACACATTTAGGCATTTTGTTTTACTTCCCGTTTTTTAGTTACAGATAAAGTATAATTTCTTTCCAAATTTGGAACATATCTTGGAGATATTTCAATATGATAGTTAGGATTAATTTGTTGTATTTGATCTCTAAAAATAAATAATTCTTCAGAAGGTATGCCCAGTACCAAAAAGGTATCAGCAAGGTCTATTATTTTAGCAGTCATTTCTAATTTTTTTGGGGATAATTTAATCATTTTAACTATACGCTCCTTTTGTTACACTTGATTTTATTTTTCTTGCTTCAATTTCT
This sequence comes from Candidatus Woesearchaeota archaeon, assembly GCA_964363345.1. Taxonomy (GTDB): domain Archaea; phylum Nanobdellota; class Nanobdellia; order Pacearchaeales; family GW2011-AR1; genus RBG-13-33-26. The sequence goes on from CAYIHY010000042.1 coordinate 858, forward strand.
GTTTCCCTAAGCATTAATGTGTCGCCGACTCTTATTGGTCCTTTAACATTTCTTCTCATGCTTCTTCCCTCGTCTCTTCCAGCTTGAACCATAACTTTAACCTGGGTAATTTCTCCTCGGAATCCTGTTCTTCCAACAATTTCTTCAACAATTCCAGGAACAACTTCACCAAGATTTATTCTGTCAAGTCTTTTTCCTCCCTGCTGAGATTCGTCTTTTCCTTGTGGTCTTGACATTTTTATTTAAGCGAATTTATTTCAGATTCAGCTTCGCCGGCATTTATTACAACTACAGAAGATGCGGGAACAGCAATTCCAACAGCTAACCCTAATTTTTGTCTGCTATCAACTTCTTGACATAAAATTTTTTTCTCTTTACATAAAAGTGGAATGTGCTGAACAATTTCTTTTGGCTCAACATCAGAAGCGTAAACAACAAGCTTAGCAGTTCCTCTCTCGATTGCCTTTGTAACTTCGTTTGTTCCTTTCTCAATCTTTCCTGTTTTTCTTGCCTTCTCAATTATTTTGTATATGTCTGCCATTATGAAAATTCTCCTGAATTTTTGTTTGTGCTGAAATTTCCTATTTCTGTCATGTTGTTATTTCCGAGAACAAGTAGAATATCCTCCCAGTCGTTCATCGGATAAAATATTGAGAGAAAAATGGTTTATAAACATTTCTAAACAAGAGATTTATTTTTCCCCTTTATTCTAACTTTTCTAACTTTCCGTTCATTTCTTTTTCCTCTTTTATAAAAAATTAAAATCAGTCCGATAATTATAATTGCAACAATAATAACAACGCTCAAAAATCTAAATTGTTCAGAAACAAAAAATGAACCTGCGCATTTTCTATCTCCGCATCCGTATTGGCAATGTTCTGTAACAAGCCAGGTTGAATTTCCCAAACAAAGTTGAACTTGATTATTATCACACCTTGCAGAATTAGGAAGACAATCATATTTATTTAGGAAAATTGCAAAAGTAGAAAATCCTTTTGAGTAAGCGTAGAAATGATATGATTTATTATCTTGATAAGAATAATTTGTTGCTAAAGGCACCCATGTACTATTTCCGTCGGGATTTCTATAAACAATTATATTCCCCACAATATCATTTTCCAAAAGCCAGAATCTGCTTCCTTTGAAATGAAAGGTAATATTATTCTCTGCAAGCCATGTTTTATTTATTTTGAAATTTAAAGTTGCATTTATTATATTTGAATTGCTTATTCCTGGCTCTATTTCAAATGCCTGATATAATTTTCCTATAGGAAGCCCGGTAATTAAGATTGTGCTGTTAGATTCTAATTTCTTGATGAATACAGAGCTGTTTGCAAATTCCTTTTTAACATTTAAAATCAAAGAATTCAAATCCATCTGAGAATTATTAATTATTATTTCAACAGGTCTATCTGGAACAATATTTGTTATTAGAGAAGAAAACGAATTTCCTCCTCCGCTTCCGGTTGATTGAGCAACATGTCCTCCTAAATCAACAGAACAAGTTTGAGATTCTATTGGCTTGTATCTATAAGTCTGACAAAGATTTACATCACTGCAGCTTCGAGTTTGTCGTCCATCAGCACATTTTCTCCAGTCATCACAACTCCAATTTTCATAGCAAACTAAAGGCAAGTAGTCATAATTAATTCCATCAAAATTATAAGAGGTATCGCAAATTCCGTCTGTGCTTGCAACGCATGTTTGTGAAAATCCGCTTCCATTCGGCGCAGCCCAATAGTTTCCTGCCAAATAAGTTCCTCCAACAATATTTACTCCTGCTGTTTTTGTAATATTAAAAAAATTTACAGAACTTGCAGAAATATTTGAAAATGCAACTGAATTGTTAAAATAATTATTATAAAAATAATTATTACTAAGAGCAGTTCCTGTATTATTCAAAGAAAATGCTGAGCCATTATTTAATTGAATAAACGAATTTTTTATGATATTATTTGATGAACCGCTTTCAAGAAAAATTCCGTATAAAGAATTATTTTTGGCAGTTAAATTAGTAACAATTGTTCCGTTTGAATTTGAAATATATAATCCATATTTATTATTATTTGAAATTGAATTATTAAGGGTATTATTTGAAGAATAGAATATATAAATTCC
>CAYIHY010000043.1:0-1997 GCA_964363345.1 Candidatus Woesearchaeota archaeon
GTTCTAATTTTTTGAACAAACGTTCTAATTTTTTGAACAAATTCTTCTGCTTTCTGAATTGTCTCGTCTGCAAGACTTTCAGTGATGCTTTCAGCATCGCCATAAACATTTTTATTTCTTATAACCCTTATCTTGTTAAAATACTCAACTAAATTGTGTTCAAAATTTGCTTCTTTCAAAAATTCAAAAACTGCCTTATGATGCTCTTTCCCAATAGGTCGGTAACCAAGCAAAAACATGAACTCTCTCGAAGATAATAAAATAGCATTATAAGCAATATTTAATGCCCAATCAAAATGCCCAGATAAGAATATGTCTCTCGCTGCATCAAGATCTTTTTCAGATTCGCTAAAATCAGGCTCTTGTTTTTTATTTAATCTTTCGATTATTTTATCCTCTAGCAATTTTTCGAAGTTCATTTTCATCCCCTTTTATCATTAAAATTTTTCCTGAAAAAATTTCAGATGCAAATTTTCCTTTTCTTCTTTCTTTAAATTCATGAAGATTCCAAATAATCGGATTAATATTCCTCTCTATTATTTTTTCTGCAGGATTCAATAATTTTATCGCTTCCGACAAGCTTATCTTCCCAATAATAAGTAAATCAAGGTCACTCTCTGAATTAAAGTTGCCTTTTGCAAAACTTCCAAAAATCAAAGCAAATTCGATATCTTTTTTAGTTAATGCCTCTTTTATAGGATAAGCAATAAAATCGGTTTTCAAAAAGATTTGTTTCAATTCTTCAAAAAAAGGATTTGATTCATTTAAAATAATTTTATTTTTTTGTTTCTTAATAATATCAATTTCCGCAAGATTGTCGAATTCTCTTTTAACTGCACTTGGAGATAAGTTTAATTCTTTAGCAGTTTCCCTAAGATAAGTCTCTTTTTTTTTAAAGAAAAGGTATCCTAAAATTTTAATTCTCGCTTTTGAAGTAAATAATTTATCAAGCATTCTTAGAAAAATTAACAAATAGCATAATCCCCCCTTTTACCATTTTAAATTCAGGCTTTGGATATTTATAAACCTTATTTCAGTGTAGAGTAAATGCGTTTCCCTACATAAAAAACAGCGTCGATAATTTTAGTTAGATTCAGATTAGTTTTATCTTTTTTATTAATTCTTCCTTTATCAGCTTTTTTTTCTCTTTTGGAAGATTAAATAAAAAAGTTTTAACCATTTTTTCAGAAATTGTAAAGATATAATTTAGCTTTATTATGCTGTCTTTTGGCATTCCTTCTTTTTTGGTTAAAGATATTCCTTTCATGTTCAAATTGCTTGTGATTCCCGCAACAACAACATTTCCCTGCTCTTCAAATAAAATTAATGCGGGTCTTGTTTTCACTTCAAACGTATCTGTATACTGAACTTCCGCCAAAACTACCTGCCCAAAATTAAATTTCATCCCAAAATTCGTCCTCCTTATTATTCCATATTTCTTTCATCTTAGGCTGTTGGATTTTATGCAAAAATTCATCGTATTGATTTCTTTTTTTAAGAATTATAAAAGTCTTTGCCATTTTTTCCAGCAGTTCATTATAAGTTTGCCTTGGATGATCTTTTGCTTCTTTGAGCAATTCAATTACCTTTTTGTCTAGGAGAACAGTTGAATCTTTTGTCATATATAATTAATTATATATCAATTATATATAAATCTTATGTTGAGAAAAACTTATCTTTTTATTTTTTTTAATGAGCCTGCACAGTGAACGACACCTACGGTTTCTTTACAATCATTTTCCCTTTAGATACGTGCAGTCCTTCAAAATTTTTTAATGAGCCTGCACAGATTTGAACTGTGGACCCCTGCCTTTCTTATGAGCTCAAGAGAGTTCATCTTGAAAACAAATTCCTCACGAAATTTGCTCTTATAAGAGCAGTGCTCTAACCAGGCTGAGCTACAGGCTCATCATTTTTAACAAGCCAAAACCCTTTTCAGGTTTACAGGCTCATCATTTTTAACAAGCCAAAACCCTTTTCAGGTTTACAGGCTCATC
>CAYIHY010000043.1:2097-2912 GCA_964363345.1 Candidatus Woesearchaeota archaeon
ATTAAACAAGTCTGTAGCGAACCAATGCATTTTAAACATTTCTACCATCTTAGTTTTCTATTACATTGTAGCTTTTCTTTTTCTAAAAGAAAAACCCATGAGCTACAGGCTCATCATTATTAGTATCTGATAAATTCAGTATATTTAAAATTTATTATAAAGAAAAAAAGAATGTCCCAGACGACTTTTCAAAATTGTCGCGCATCCGACGGCTTGCTGGAATCTGTTTACAAATTAGGATGCCCTATGCGAATTAATTAGCACTGCGACATGGAATTCGTAAAGTTTCATGCCCCGCGTCCGGGTATAAGGAGTATAGAAGTTTACTATTCTACCAAACAAATCATCTTTGAATTAGGAATATTTTCATCAATTCTTTCAAAGATGATTGGCTTGTATTCTGTCTTTTTATTTCTTAGAACAATATTAAAAGACACATTTATTTGAATAACTCCATCTTCTATTTCAGTTTGCATTTGGAATCCATTAACTCCTCTAAGTTGTTCTCTTGGAATCTTAAAAATATTAGAAGCGTTAATGATTTGAAGTCCAACTATAAAATCCTCTTCATCAAAATCTATAACAAGACTACTCAATTCAATTGAATGAGAATATTCCCTATCTTTAACTTTAAAGAAAAGGATGTCACTTCTAAAATCATAATCAAATTCTCCTGATTTATTTAGATATCTCATTTTTTTAAAATTTCTTCTTGTGCCTTATTTAATATATAAAAAGTTACTATATAAACTTTTTTAGGATGTTAAGTGCATAATCAAACTTAACATCACTTCTTTTTCTTAAGAAATTATCTA
>CAYIHY010000044.1:0-2626 GCA_964363345.1 Candidatus Woesearchaeota archaeon
GTTTAGCTAATTTTTAAGCCTTTTTGGTGCTAAAATGTAACAATCACCTATTATTTTATTTCTGGAATCTAAATATACTGCTTTAAGGTTCTCCTGTTTTTGATTCATCTCAGAGCTAAACATATTAACTAGATCTTTTGCATTTTTTATTATAACCTTCTTTTCTTCCTTAAAAGAAGATAATCTTCTTCCTAATTCAAAACAAGCTGCTATCTGGCAGGATTTTGCTTTTCCGACTCCGAATTCTTTTGCAAGTTTTGAAACATTCGCGATAGATAACGATTTTAAGCTATATGAATTAAGAATTTTAGTAGAAAGGGTTAACACATTATCTTTTTTATTCCCTGTTCCTAAAATTATCGCGAGCAGTTCAGAATCTGTTAACAACTTTGGACCATTCTTAATTAATTTTTCTCTTGGCCTGTCTTCTAAAGGCAAAGATTTCAATTTCATAAAAGACGTTAACCTTCTTTATTTAAGAATTTTATTGTAATATCCTCACGGGGATTTGAACCCCGGTCACAAGCTCCGCAAGCTCGTATTCTATCCAGACTGAACTATGAGGACATAACATAAGAAATATTTGCATTTATTAAACTAACACTTTAGAAAAATTTTTTATTTTTATATTTCTTTATATTTCTTTATTTCTAAATAATCCGCGAATTCTTTAGTCATAACTGCATAATATTTTGTGGGTTTTTCAATAACGCCCCATTTTTTCTTGTAGGATTCGTCGCCGATTTCCAAATCATAGAATTTCATTTTGTCTCTTATCGCATTTTTAATATCCTGTTCAAGTAAAAAAGTTGGAATTGAAAGATTTTTGTATTCTCTGTTCCACCAGCACCCGAAATAATAAATCGTGTCTTTTTCTTTCATAGCAATGTGCACAGCGATTAATTCATCTCCGAGATACGCGCTGATTGTGTAGCATTTTTCTGTCCAGATTTCCATTCTTCTTTTGAATTCGTCTTTGTCTTCTTCCCATAATTCCAAAAACCATTTAGAACTTTTTTTCAACGCGTCTTTCTCATTGTAAACAAGTTTTATTTCTTCATTCTTTTTTTCAACTCTTTTCAAATCTTTTCTCAAGTCATTATCAATTTTTAATTTTTCAAAACTATCTGGGAGTTTTATTATATTTGTCAATTCGTCTTTTTCTTCTGATTCAAAACCAATAGGGCAGTCGGGATTTATTGAAAAAATATAAAACGGAACAGGAAGGTCTTTCAAATCTTTTTTATCAAGCCACGCGTAAGGAAGATAATCTAAATCTTTCCAAGTCCAGTAAAAACTTTTATTGCTGTTTACAACTTTAATAAATTCCATTGCTAAGACACCTCCGGTTTCTTGTGCATCAACTTCCCACTAAAATAGCCAGAATTAATGGTTTCCATAATTATTTCTCGCCTTGTTTATGCCAGTCCCAGTATACTCTCAGTTCGTGCCCTTTCCAGTTTCCTTTAACCCTCTCAAGATATTCTCTTTCTTTTTTCTTAGCAACAGGATGAGCCTCGTTGTCTGTGTTAAGTCCGTACGTCTTTACTAAAAATCTTTCAACAGCTTCGTGAATGCACAGGGACCTGAATTCTTTTATTTTATCTTTTTCATTGAAGTATCTGTCTATTACAATTTTCCCGACTCTTCTGCTCCATTCTCCGACGTGAGGCTGTTTCTTCACGCAAATTCTGTCAGAAATTTTGTGCCCGTAGAAATTAAAAGAAACCCTGTTTCCCGAAAATTTTATATTTGTAACAGGCGACTTCATAAAAACTTTCATTAATTCACGATGAGCTCGCTCAACGCGTCGCTTTACTATCTTGCTCTCTTTTTTCATTTTGCTTGCAAAATGGAACCACAGCGAAGCGAGGACTCGCCAAAATTTATTTTGAGCGTTTTCATTTTAATATAAGGGAAAGGGAATTTTTAAATCTTGCAATTGGGAACCCTCTAATATTTAAATTCCAAAATATTTTATTTTTAATGAAAAAAAGAGTAATAATTTTTTTATCTTTCCTTTCAGTTATTATTTTACTTAATTTTACTTCTGCGTTACTTTTTCAACCGGTTGATGAAGACATTAAAATTAATTCTCTAGAGCAACGTTGTTCGATAGAAAATACTAATGATTTATATTGTAATGTGGTGGTTGGTTTTTTTATTATTAATAAAACTAAGCCGGATATCTCTTTTGATATACATGAAGGATTAGGCACTTCTGTAATTTTTTATAATAAAAGTATTTCTTTGTGTAACTGGGGGGACAATTATCAGGATTCGGTTAACCCTTATCTTAATTTTAATCTAAGCTGTTATCCTGAATTACCATTAAAAAAAGAATTTCCTCGTTTTGATAAATTAATTATAAAAATAAACTCAACTCTTTTAGATAATAAGATATACAACTTATTTTTTAATTATACTATAAAAAATTTTGTGATTCAAGACCCTCTTTATAATACTATTTTCTTTAACGTTTACCTTAATAGTCATTCTTCTAATGATACATTTATCGTTAGAAATATAATCCTTCCAAAAAATTCCGTTATCGATGTTCCTAGCTTATATAATTTTAGGTGATTGTTACATTTTAGCACCAAAAAGGCTTAAAAATTAGCTAAAC
>CAYIHY010000045.1:0-2254 GCA_964363345.1 Candidatus Woesearchaeota archaeon
GTTATTTAATATTTGTGTAAGGAGGGCAGTTTAGTGCGGATTTGTACTAATCACCATTTTTAATTAGGAAATTTCACTTTGTTCATTTATCGATGCCGTTTCGCAACAGACATCCGTCAAGTCGCTTCACTAAAAATAGTTATCGTCGCAAAATTAAAATAAACCATTAAATTTAATCCATTAACAATTCTCTTAAAATGAAAAACTTGGCAGAGCCAGTTTTGAAACTTCTCTTTTTCTAAGAAAAATACATCTTTAATTATTCTTCAATTGCAGTTAGGTAAATTTTTTCGTCAAATCTTATTTCTTTTATAATATAAGTTCTGTTGGAAAATCTTTTTTGTAGTTCTTCTATAGAAGACGTTCTCATTTTATAATAATCAATTAATTCAGGAGAATCATTGACAATAATTTTTTCTCCTCCGAGGGGAAGTTCAGGAAAATTAATTCCTTTCAATGCAATTCCTTCAAGTGAAAAAGAATCTCCGCGTTTATTTTCTATGTAAAGAACATAATCTTCATTATTCATTCTAATTTTAAAATTAATTTATTTAAAAGTTTTATCGCACTGGAAATTTAATCTCGCTATCCCGCCCACCCGCCCTAAGGAAAATAATTTGTTGCTCCATAAAATTGATTAAAATTTTTATCCGTCTCCGAACAGAATAAAAATTTCCGAGAGAAAATAGTTATCGTAACAAAAAATTTAAGTTGAGCCTCGCACTAATCCCATTTTAACATTAACTTATTTCTTCGGCGGAGAACCTTAATAGAGTTTGGTTCGTAGCAATTAATTCGAGCGAAGCGAGAGAAATGAAAGCGAGACGTAAGCCGAAAACTATTTAAATAATGTTATTTAATATTAAATAATATGGTATTAAAAACATTTAACCTTGATGAAGAAACCTATAAACAATTTTCTGAATTTTGCAGAGAGAATGGATTTAGCATGAGCAAGCAGATTAATTTTTTTATAAAATCTCAAATGGCTGAAAAGCCTGAAGTAAGAAAAGGATATTTGAAAAAACTTGAAAGAATAAGAAAAGGAAAGTTTATCAAAATTGGAAGCATAGAAGATTTTAAGAAGAGATATGCTTAATTTTATTTATGCTTCCAAAAAATTTTAATCTTCCTTCAGTAATATTTTCTCTGATTGCACTGGGATTTATTGCTCTAACTTTTTTTGTTAATCCTTATTTCATCCTCGGAGCAATTGTGTTTATGCTTTGGGGAAGAAAGATTATGAAAGGAAAGAAATAAAAAATGGAAAAGAAAATAAAAATTCATCTTAATACCACTTCGAATATTTTAAAATTTCCCGAAGGGAGAAAACAAATTTCAGAAAGTTTAGAAAAAGAGATTAAAGAACAAATCCATTCAATCTTGGATAGAATGGAAGAAATTCCTTCATTTATTGCAGACGCAGGGGATTATTCTTATTTGCTTAATGAGGCTATAAAATGTTATGAATTTGGTTTATATTATGCAACAATCTCGATGATTGGAATTACTGCAGAAAAATTTACTATTCAATTATCCGAAAAAATAAATTTTAATATTAACAGAGAAAAAATTTCTCTAAAGGAATTATTTGATAATCCCGAAATAAAACAACAAAAAAGATTATTTTTCTTAAACAAATCTAAAATAATAAGCGATGAAACTTATAAAAAATTAGTTAAAATTAACGGAATTAGAAATAAGTATATTCATCCAAAGAAAAAAGGAGATGCTCAAAAAGATTCTTTAGAAGTATTAAAATTATTCATTGAAATTATTAATAAAGATTTTGGAAATAAATATGAAATAAAAGAAGGAAAATTTTTTCTAATTAATCAAAGTTCCCCCTAACTAAAAATAATTTTTTTTAAATTTCCAATTACGTTTTAATAAAAATTAATTTTTTAAAAAATAAAAAACAAATCAATAAGCACTGGAAAATTGTTGGTTTTAGAAAACATTTATTGAGGCTTTTAGTAGTTGTCTGCTGAAATTCTCGCCGAGGCTTGAATCTTACACAGCAACTCTATCAACGTCATCTTCTTTGACGGCCTTTGTTGTCTCGTTTTACGGATGGCTTCGGGCTTAGATGCATTCAGCCCTTATCCACACAATGCGTAGCTATGCAGCCTGCCATATGACAACTGCTCACAAGAGGCATCCAAATCCCGTTCCTTTCGTACTAGAGATTCGTTCCATTCAGACAACAACACACCTAGTAGATATCATACAAACTGTCTCGCGACGTTCTTAA
>CAYIHY010000046.1:0-1809 GCA_964363345.1 Candidatus Woesearchaeota archaeon
CAAAGTGCAAAGATGATTTAGTATATAAACGTGACGCTTATTTTACAATATCTTAAAAAATAAAAAGGAAAATAAAAAAATAAAAATTCCTATTTTATTATTTGAGTTTTATCTCCAAACTTCTATGCCTAAGTCAGACATTTCTTTTGAAGGTGGGCGTCCTGAGTTAGACATTTCTTCAATATCTTTTCCTAAAACATATGGAGATTTAACTCCAGTCATTATTGTAATCACTCTAACTTTTCCAGTGAATTCTTTGCTAATTCTAGCTCCAATAATAACATTTGCTTCAGGGTTAAGATTTTCAGAAACAATTCTACCGATTAAGTCGAATTCTTCCAATTTCAAATCAGGCCCGCAAGTTACGTGTATCAAAGCTCCAGTAGCTCCTTTGTAATCCACATCAAGTAGTGGATGTGTAAGTGCTTGCTGAACAGCTTCCATCACTTTATTTTGTGTGTCGGCTTCTCCAATTCCAATAACTGCAACACCGCCGTCTTTCATAATTGCTGAAACATCAGCGTAGTCTAAGTTAATCAAGCTTGGCAATGTAATAGTTTCAACAATACCCTTGACCATTGTACTTATTAATTCATTAGCAACAGCAAATGCCTGTTCAATTGGCAACTGCCCTGCAATGTCAACTAATCTGTTATTGTCAAGAACGATTGTTGTATCAGTAACATCTCTTAATTCCTGTAATCCAAATTCAGCTTTGTCAATTCTTGCTCTCTCTGATTCGAAAGGCATTGTGACAACCCCTATAACAACTGCGCCGGATTCCTTGGCAATTTGAGCAATTACTGGTGCAGAACCTGTTCCAGTTCCGCCGCCCATTCCGCTTACAATGAAAACCATATCAGCTCCTCCGACTGCTTTTTTCAATTCAGCCAAAGCTTCTTTCGCAGCTTCTCTTCCTCTTGCAGGATTTCCTCCGCATCCTAATCCTCTTGTCAATTCTTTCCCTATAAGAATTTTCTCGTCGGATTTAGAAACGCTAAGGTGAAGTGCGTCAGTGTTAACTGCGTAAACAGTTGCTCCTGTGATTCCCTTATTGTAAAGCCAAGTGATTGCGTTGCAACCCATTCCACCAGCTCCAACAACTTTAATGTTAGCTTTTCCAGCTTTCAAGTCGTCGAAGTTGATGCTGTGTGTTTCCGCATTCTGTATCGCTTCTTTTGCAAAATCTAATACCATTTTATTTTTCCTCCCTTGTAATTGTATATTAATTCCGTTATCGGAATTCGGAAATGTGTTTTGTTTCAACGAAATGTTTAAATATTTCGCACATTTCCATTTAATTATCAAAGAAAGAGCTGCCTCACAAACGAATGTTAATTTAATCTATTTGACGTTTAAATTAATATTAATAAAATGAGGCACTTCTTATTTTTAAATAAGTATTATCTCTGGAGAATAGTTAATTTACATCAATCTTTGAAAAAAACATCTAAAAGACAATCATTATCAAAATTATCTTGAACCAATAATACTTTTCTACTTTTTATTCCTTTTTTTATCAAGCACATTATTCGATGGGTTCCACTCCATATTTCAAAGTGAGAACCTTTTTGATTAATCACAATAGGTAATTCAGATAAAATTATATCTACTGCGGGAAAGAGGGAAGAAACTCTCTTTTGAGATTCTAACCTTTTCATTTTATTAGATTCTATTAGTTTAACTCCTTCTTCTCCGTGTAAATCATCTAAAGTTAAAATATCTAAATTTACTTCTACAAATTTACAATATTTATTTTTGGTGATTGTTACATTTTAGCACCAAAAAGGCTTAAAAATTAGCTAAACT
>CAYIHY010000047.1:0-1787 GCA_964363345.1 Candidatus Woesearchaeota archaeon
GACGGCAATATGCTTGGCTCCGGGCTTGGCGAAGGGGAAGGGGAGGGGGAAGGGGAGGGAAGTTCATCAAGCGATTTGACCGTTAGATTATCAAAATAGGTTTTTGAATAAGAGTCGCTTCCAGTACCAGATCTAAATGCAAATCCACCAGTCGGAAATCTATCTTCAGCAGGATTATACACATAATCAAGGATAAGAACATTGTTTATTGATAATTGAATATTTCCTGTTTTTACCAATATTTTTAAATGATAAGTAATATTATGAATTAAGTTATATGGTACTGAATTATCAGGAGTTCCTACGGGTACCCGTTCAAGTACTATACTACCAGGGTAAATAAAGTGATAATCGTACCAATTATTAATATTTGGCGGTATAACGGTAAATCTAAAGGCAATATTGTGATCTGTTCCACCCCCAGATCTCATATCAACTTCTATTTGATATTCATCGCCAAGATTATTCCAAAGATCGCCTGTTGGCACTAAATGTGTAGTACAAGATCCCTGATTAATTTCTATGAGCAACTCACCATTTTCAACAATCCAAGGTGCAGAGCAAGGAGTTCTTCCGGGTTCATTTACTACAATCCAACCATCAGTATTACCGTCGTTAAAATTTTCATTAAGAATTGTTGCTGAAATAACCTTTGGTTCTAATGAAGATGTTCCAAAGAGTAGAACAAAAAGAAGTATAATAAGTGAGACTTTTTTGGAAATTGAAGTTTTCACTATAATCAATTAAATCAAAATTTAAAGCTATATGTCAATAAACAAAAAAATGAATCATTTTCAATTTGATGAATACAGAATGAAGTTAATAAAAGAAAAAAACATTGCAAAATTGATAAAAACTTATAATTATTTAGCAGGGAAGAAAGATCCAAATACTAAAAATTTTTGGAATAAAAAAATTGAAAAAGGTAAGATTTTTACAGAATTAGACCCAATGAGTAAGGATAGAATTTTTCAAGCAGTTAAAATGGTGCAGGGAGAGAATGGGAAAATATTAGATCTTGGTTTTGGATATGGATATTTTGAAGAAGGAATTAAGCAAGAAAGAGAAAATTTTCAATTATATGGAATTGATATTTCTAATTTTGCAGTTGAGCAAGCTAAAAGAAAATACGGTAAAAATTTTTTTACTGGGTCAATTTTCAAAATTCCATTTAAAAATAAATTTTTCGACTTTGTTGTATCTTTAGAATGCTTAGAGCATATTCCGTCAAATAAAATTTTTGGAACTTTAAATGAAATAAAAAGAGTTTTAAAAACTACTGGTAAAGCAATTTTTTCAATTCCAATTAACGAAAAATATACCCCTTTTTATAATCCTAATAATCATTTAAGAAGATATAGTAAAGAATTGTTTATTCAAGAATTAATTATTGCAGGATTTAAAGTTGAAAAAATAATTCAGCTATATGCATTTTCTAGTTTTTATTCATTTAAAAAAATCATACAAAAAATTTTACCTCATAAATGGAAACCAAATGTGTTACTAGTGAGGTGTTCGATATATAAAGAAAGAGCCTACAAGGACTCTCCTCGTAGGGTAATCAAGAAAGAGTTGAAATAAGTCAACCTGCGAGGACTCTCCTTGCAGGTTGACATTGCGTGAAAACTTTGTCATTATTATTTAAATGAGTAATAAAATAATAATTAAAACTTAGTTAATTAATCCGCTTTCAGGCGGATTTTTTTTGAAAGGAGGTGAAAAATAAATGAATATGGGCAGGTACCCATTAAACTGAACACTTAGTCTGCGTCTTTTTGCCTTTAGTA
>CAYIHY010000048.1:0-1623 GCA_964363345.1 Candidatus Woesearchaeota archaeon
GTAGTTTAGCTAATTTTTAAGCCTTTTTGGTGCTAAAATGTAACAATCACCTTAAAAATTTAATTTTTCAAATATCAAATTTTTTAAAATGAACTCTCAAAATTCCTCTGACAATAAAAAACATTAAGAACAAAGTTCCAAAAACCATAAATAAAATTGTTCTCATATAATCCTGAATCAGTGTGAAATAAACTGACAATCCAAAAGACAATAAGATAATTGCATCGAGAAAAGTAAAGAAAAGTTTTTTCATCTTCTCTTTATCTGAATATGTTTTTCCGTTTCCTCTTTTAACCATAAATAAATAATAAAAAAGAACTATAAAAAGTTAACTAAATAAAAAAATAAAAAAATATTTTTTTGCTTATTTCTTTTTCTTATGCTTGAAGACTTTGAAGAAGATAAGCACGAGTGCAGACAATCCAACAAGGTCATATACCAGATATGCCATTGAGCTGAAAATTGCAGCAACTAAATCAAAATTGAAGAATCCAATTAATCCCCAATTAAAAGCGCCCACAACTACCAAAACCCAAGCAATCCATTTAACAGCGTAGTTCATTTACATCAACCTCCTTCTGAGAATTAGAAGTAAATACAATTTAAAAGACTTTTGTAAAAACAAAAAGTCAAAATTAAAGAAAAATTGGAAATAAAAAATAAAAAAACACCTCAATTGGAATTAAAGATTAATTAGAATCTTCTTCTTCCACCAAAACTTCCACCGCCCCTATTACCACCGCCGAAGCTTCTTCCTCCATCTCTGTCGCCGAAACTTCTTCTTGGTCTTTCAGGTCGGTCTTCCATTGGCCTTGCTTCAGAAACTTTGATCTGTCGTCCCTGTACGTCTTTATCATTCAAATCTGCAATTGCTTTTTGAGCAACTGTGTCATCGGAGATTGTTACGAAACCGAAACCTTTTGATCTTCCTGAAAACTTGTCTTTGATAAGAGTAATTTCTTCAGCGTTATATTCTGAAAAAAGATTTTTCAACTCTTCTTCATCAACAGAAAAAGGCAAATTCCCTACATGTAACTTCATCTTGCTTATATCCTCCTTACAATTTTATAATTAGAAATCTTTCGGACTCTACTACTTCATTTATCATGACAATTCGTAAGAATGAGTGTTTTTAAACGTTTATATTATGTTTTATAGATATTATTAAGAGAATTTTGAGGAAATTACTATGCTTTAGTATAATTAATTATAAAAGGTATCTTTTTATTATAAAATAATGGCTAAAGAGGTTTTATCTTTAAATAAATATAAAAATATACTTAGTAAGATTCACCATTGTGCAGGATTTTATTCTAAATTATGGGAGCAGGAACCTCAAAATTGGAGACTTGAAATATTGCCTATTATTATAGATGAACAACAAGATTGGAAAGAATGTTATGGCTTAAAAAAAGATAGTAATGGAAATTTAATTTTTTATAAGAATAATGGAGAATCTCATGACCATTATAAAATGCCTATAGAGAATAAAATATCTATAGAAAAATTAGCTAAAGAAATTCAGCATCATGCGGTTCATGCAGATATTACCTCTGAATTTTTAGTTCAAAATTTGGTGATTGTTACATTTTAGCACCAAAAAGGCTTAAAAATTAGCTAAAC